>DASQRM010000019.1:0-21539 GCA_035642895.1 Streptosporangiaceae bacterium
TCCCGCAGGTGAGCAAACAGCCCCTCCGCGGAGAGCACGTCATCGCAGCGCCGGGCGAAATCCGGGCTGGGCACCCGCTCGCCAATTTCGACCCGGCCGACTAACGCAGCCGAGTAATTGACCGCGTGCCCCAGCTGCTCCTGGGACATCCCGGCCGCAGCCCGGCGGCGGCGCAGCTCGGCACCGAAGAACGCAAGCAGGCTCGAACCCGGGTCGAGAACTCGTGACTGCGGCATCCCAACTCCCGCCGGCATCCGACAACACAATGGGCCATCCCGACACGGGCCCCTCTGGTTCCCGACAGTCCCGTGGGCGACGCCTATTCTCTAGCCCAGCGTATCGCCACCACGACATTCTGTAGGCAATCGCTGCGGACGTCGGGTCCTTAGCGAGGGGCCGTAAGCGGGGAAAAGGAGGGTTAGGTGTGGGACCGACCCGGCAGGCTGAGTCGCGATCTGTCGGCGCGCCGGCGATCACCTGGGCGCGGGACTTTCCGGGCGCTCCCGAGCAGGCGGGGAAGGCGCGGCGGTTCCTGGCCGCGGTGCTGGATAACCGTCCCGCCGCCGACGATGCCATCCTCTGCCTGTCTGAGCTGGCCAGCAACGCATGCCTGCATAGCCGGTCCCGCCGCCCCGGCGGGCGCTTCACGGTGCGGGCCGCGCTGAACGCCAGGGAACTCCGGGTGGAAGTCCACGACGACGGCGGCCCGTGGGTCTGGCCGGCCCAGCCCGATGAGCACGGCCGCGGGTTACTGATCGTCGCGTCGCTGGCCCGGACCTGGGGCCGCTCCGGCGACAGCGAGCGCGGCTGGACCGTCTGGTTCGAGATGGATGCCTGGTGACTACGGTGGACCGGTGAACTCCTTGCTCCTCCGCGCGGCCTTCCGGTAGCGAGCCATGTGCCGTTTGTTTGGGCTGCACGCTGGCCCGCAGGACGTGGCGGCGACGTTCTGGCTGATCGACGCCCCGGACAGCCTGCGGGCGCAGAGCCACCGCAACCCGGACGGCGCCGGGGTCGGCACCTTCGGGCCCGCGGGCCAGCCGGAAGTCAGCAAACAGCCCATCGCGGCCTGGGAGGACGCCCAGTTCGCGGCGGCGGCGCAAGACCTGCGGGGGACCACGTTCGTGGCCCACGTCCGGTACGCCAGCACCGGCGCGCACACGATGGCGAACACTCACCCGTTCGAGCAGGGCGGGCGGCTGTTCGCGCACAACGGGGTGGTGCAGGGGCTGAGCGAGCTGGACGGGCACCTGGCTGACCTGGGCGCGGCCGGGCTGGTCGGCGGCGAGACGGACAGCGAACGGATCTTCGCGCTGATCACGGCGGAGACCCGGCGCAGCGGTGGCGACGTGACCGCCGGCCTGACTGCCGCGATCAGCTGGATAGGCGCGCGGCTGCCCGTGTACGCGCTCAACCTGGTGCTGATCACCCCGACCGGCCTATGGGCGCTGCGCTACCCGGCCACCCATGAGCTGTACGTGCTGGACCGCCCGGCCGGCGGCAGCCGCGCCGGCATCGCCGAGGGCCTCGACGCGGCCAGCCACCGGATCCACGCCCGGTCCGCCCACCTGGCGCACCAGCCGTCGGTGGTTATCGCCAGCGAGCGGATGGACAACGATCCTGGCTGGCGGCTGCTGGACCCGGGGGAACTGCTGCACGTCAGCCCCACGCTGGAGATCGAGCGCAGCGCGCCGTTCCCGGCCGAGCCCGCACACCTGCTGAGCGTCTCCGACCTTGATCCGGCGGCGGCGGCCTCCCAGCACCCGGAGGCCGCGCCCGGCTGACCCGGGCGCGGCCTGCGGTGCGGGCTCCCCCGCGGCCGCTCAGCGCAGCGACTGCGCGACTTCCTCCAGCTGGTCCAGGGCCTCCTGCAGGCCGTCTTCCATCCCGGAGTTGATGTGCATGTCCCGGTGCTCCTGGCTGGTGTGCTGCACGAGCATCTGGACCGTGGTGAGCCCACCTGCCTCGGTGAACGTGATCGTGGCCAGCGCCTCCGCGTCGGGCACCCCCTCGAAGACCTCAGTCCAGACCATCCGCTCAGCCGGGACGATCTCCCGGTATTCGCCGTGGAAGGCGACCTCGAATCCAGCGTTCGCGGTCATCACGAAGCGCCAGGTGCCGCCGACCCGCAAGTCGATATCCACGCTGGTCACTTCGCCCCGGTCCCCGCTCCACCAGCGCCGGACCAGTTCCGGTTCGGTCCAGGCCCGGTAGACCAGCCGGGCGGGAGCGTCGAACTCCCGGGTGATCAGGATCTGCGTGTCCGCCGGCAGGGTCACCACTGCCCGGCGGCTACTCGTCACGGCCATTCTCCCCGTCCTCCTCTGTCTTGAGTTCCTCCAGCACGGTGTCCAGCTGGCTGAAGCGCTGCGACCAGGCCTGCTCGTACGGCCGCACCCAGTCATAGATCGGTTTCAGCGGCGCGGCGTTGAGCCGGTACACCCGCTGCCGCCCGTCTCCGCGCACGTCCACCAGGCCGACCTCCCGCAGCACCCGCAGGTGCTTGGACACCAGCGGCTGGGCCAGCCCGAGCAGCGCGACCAGGTCGTTGACCGGCCGTTCCCCGCCGGCCAGCAGATCCAGGATCTCCCGCCGCCGTGGCTCAGCCACCGCGTTGAACGCATCTGCTGTCGTTGCCGCCCTCGCCATGACAGCATCATATTCCTATATCGGAATGCGTCAAGCGCTCGGTAGCCCAAAGCGTCAAGCGACGCCGTGATCCAGGGTCTTCTCGAACCAGTGATGCGCGTAAGGCTCGTCGTTGAACGCGTCCACCTCGCGGTAGCCGGACGTCCGGTACAGGCTGATCGCCTCGGCCAGGCTGCCGTTGGTCTCCAGCCGCAGCGCGGTGACCGGGTACGCGGCGGCGTGCGCCTCCAGTTCGGAGAGCAGCCGGCGGCCAAGCCCCAGTCCCCGCGCGGCCGGGGCGACCCACATCCGCTTGACCTCTGCGGGCCCGTCGCCGTGGAACTTCAGCCCGCCGCAGCCAACCGCTTCGGAGTGCAGGGTCGCGACCAGGAAAAGCCCCGCGGGCGGGATCATTTCCTGGTCCTCGGCCGGGAGGCTCTGGCCTGGATCGAAGCCGTGGTCGAACCGGCGGCCCAACTCGTCGAAATAGGCCCGGACGCAGGCGCGGGCGGCCGGATCCGCGGGAGAGCGCACGGCGACCTTGACCGCCGACGCCATCAGGAGCCGCTCGACCTCGGCCATGGCGCTGACCAGCCGGGCCCGTTGGGACGCGCTGAGCGGGTCCAAGATCGACTCGGCCGCCGTGTCCGCGCGCCGGTCGAGTTCAGCCCGCTCGGCCCGGCCGGCGGCGGTGAGGCGGGCCGTGCGCACCCGCCCGTCCGCCCCGCTGCCATCCACCGCGACCAGCCCGGCCGCCTCCAGCGCGCGGAGCAGCCGGCTCAGATAACCCGAATCCAGGTCCAGCCGGGCGCGCAGCGACCGGACATCCGCGCCGTCCGGGCCGATCTCCCACAGCAGCCGGGCCTGCCCGAGCGGGCGGTCCCGGGCCAGGAACTCGTCATCGAGCGCGCCGACCCGCTGGGTGACGGTCCGGTTGAACCGCCGGACCTGGCTGACCATGGAGGCATCCATTCTCTGACTTTAGTCAGAGAATGCGGCGGCAACCAGATGTGCGGGCCAATCAGATCCAGCGGCCAATCGCAGTCCGGCGGCCAACCGCAATGCGGCGGCTAACCAGCCGGCGGCCGGTCCTGGCGGAGCACCTCGATCAGCGCCGCGTCGTCGATCCGGCCAAGCCCCCGTTCGTGACCCTCCTGGTACAGCCGCCGGGTCACCGCGGTGAGCGGCGCTGCCGCGCCCGCGTGCTCCGCCGCCGCGCTGACCAGGCCCATGTCCTTCACGAAGATGTCCAGGGCGCTGCGGGGCGGCTCGAACTCCCCGCCGACCATCCGGGCCCCACGGTCCTCGAACATGAACGACGCCGCGGCCCCGTCCCGCAGCACCCGCCAGCACGCGCCGGGGTCCAGGCCGAGCGACTCCGCGAACGCCAGCGCCTCGGCCGCGGCCGCGATGTGCACCCCGCACAGCAACTGGTTGACCAGCTTCATCCGCTGGCCGTCTCCCGGGGCCAGGCCGACCACGGGGGCGCTGCGGGCCAGCGTGTCGAGCAGTGGCCGGGTCCGGCCGACCGCGTCGTCCGCCCCGGACACCATGATCAGCAGATCGCCCACTGCGGCGCGCTGGACCCCGCCGGATACCGGGGCGTCGACCACGGTGACCCCGCGGCTGCCCAGACGCGCGGCGACCTCCGCGACGACCTCGGGGCCCACCGTAGCCATGATCATCACGACGGCCCCGGCCGCCAGGGCTGCGGCCGCGCCGCCCGGCCCGAAGAGGACCTGGTCTACCTGATCCGGGGTGGCGACCATGATCGCCACGAGCTCCGCGTCCCGGACGGCCCCGGAGATGCTCTCCGCGGCCTGCACCCCGTCCGCGGTCAGCGCCGCGGCCCGCCCCGGCACGATGTCGTAGGCCACGACCGCATGACCCGCGCGGGCCAGGCAGCCCGCCATCGGCCCGCCCATCGCGCCCAGTCCGAGCCAGCCGACTCGCATCAGGGGACCTCCTGCTCGCCGCGGATAATCGCCACCACCTGCGCCAGCGTGCCGTCGTCACCGACGTTGCCGGCGAAGACCACGTACGGCATCCCGACTGCCTCCGGGGCGGCGTCGAGCGGCCGGAACACCGAGATCGTCCCGGGGAACAACTGGCCGACCACCTCCGCGCGGTGGATCCCCAGCCCACGGCGCATCACATCGTGCGAGGTGATGCCACCCTTGGCGATCACCCAGGCGGGCCGGGCGGCCAGCGCGTCGCGGACGATGCGGGACAGGGCCGCGGACACGGTCCGGGCGATGGCGAGGCTGCCTGCCGCGTCGGGGGCCGTGACGACCGCCCGGCTGGTGTACAGCAGCACGTCCGAGTGGCCCAGCGCCGTGGTGACCCGCCGCGCGGTGGCGGCCACCACGGTGCTGGCCAGTACCGGGGCGGTGGCCGCGTCCGGCCCGCCGGCCAGTACCGCGGGCACGTCCAGTTCGATGTCCGTGGTGGCGCCGCGCGCCCGGAGCGCGGCCACCTGCCGGCTGGTCTGCCCGACATGGGAGCCGACCACGACCAGCCCGTGCCCGCCCGCCCCGGCCCGCGCTCCGCCCTCCGAGCCCCAGATCTGCGCTCCGCGCAGGGGCGGTTTGGGCCCCAGGCCGCTCAGCGCCCGGACGAACGACGGCCCGGTGCGGAACAGGAACGACTGCCCCTCACTCTCGGCGTCCAGCACGGCCCGGGCGACCGTTTCCAGGTCGGAGTATTCGGTGGCGTTGACTACCACCCACGCCCCGCCCGCCGCGCTGGCCAGCACCTCCCGCACCCGGGCCGGCCCGCCGAGCCGGATATCCGCCAGGCTGATGCTGCGCACATCCTCCGGCCGGATCGTCCCCCCGCTTTTCTCCGCAACGAAAACCCGCAGGTCCGAAGCCCCATACCCGAACGCAGCGTCCTTCGCGAATTCGGTTTCACCGACCGGGACCAGCCCGGCGGCGGTGCGAGCCCAGTGGATATCGGCCGCGGTCACCCGGCCTGCCTCCAGGAACGCCGGGACCAGCAGAACGCCGTCGTAGCCGCGGCCGACCATGTCCCGCCGGACCGCCTGCAGCGCGGCGACCTCCGCCATCACGTGGCCGCGCAGGGTGGAGTCACTCCGGCTGACCAGCTGGATGCGGGTACCGCGCTGCCCCGCCACCGTGATCAGGCCGCGGGCGGCCCGGGTGGTCAGCTCGGCAGCGGCCGGCCCGTCCAGGCTGCGCGAGTTGGTCAGCACGAAACACGTGGCGCCCGGCCCGGCCAGCGCGGCGGCGTAGGCGTCTTGCTCAAGCACGGTCACGACCTGGACGTCGTGCACGGCCTGCGACCCGGTCGGGTCGTCGTCGAGGACCCCCAGGAGCAGGTCACCGGCCGAACGGGTGGCGCGGATCGATTCGCGGAGACCCTCGTCGTCGGGGCGGGCCGGGGGCAGCCCGGCGAACACCTCAGCCGCGTCCGGCCGCATGTCCCCCAGCACCCTGACCCCTTCCGTACGCCTGCGGTCCGGCCCAGGCCATCAGCACTGCCTAAGATCGCACTGTATTCCAGACCCTCGGGCCGGGACGGAGACCCTGTGACGAATGTGGTGATTACCGGTGGTGCCGGGTTCCTGGGCTCCCGGCTGGCCCGGGACCTGCTCGCCGCCGGCTCGATCGATGTGGCGGGCGCCGGGGCCCAGCCGCTGACCCGGGTGACGCTCCTCGACCAGGCCCCGGCGCCGCCGGACCTGGCGGCCGACCCGCGGGTCGCGGTGGCCGGGGGCGATCTGGCCGACCTGGTGGCTCCCGGGCAGCCCGGGCGGGAGGCGCTGGCCGGGGCCGACGTGGTCGTTCACCTGGCCGCTGCGGTCAGCGGGGAGTGCGAGGCCGACTTCGACCTGGGTATCCGGGCGAACCTGCACGCCACGGAGGCGCTGCTCGCCGCCTGCCGCGCGGCAGGCACCAGCCCGTTGGTGGTCTATTCGAGTTCGATCGCGGTGTTCGGCGGGTCTCCTGAGCTCCCCATGCCAGCCGTGGTGGTGGACGGCACGCTGCCTAATCCGCAGACGAGCTACGGGATCCAGAAGTTCATCGGCGAGCAGTTGCTGGCCGACTACACGCGCAAGGGGTTCCTGCGCGGGCGGAGCATCCGGCTGACGACGGTCAGCGTGCGCCCCGGCCGTCCCAACGCCGCGGCCTCGGGCTTCATGTCGGGCATCATCCGCGAGCCGCTCGCGGGCCAGCGGGCGGTCTGCCCGGTCGATCCGGCCGCCGAGGTGGCGCTGGCCGCCCCGGCCCGCGCTATCGAGGCGCTGCGGTGCGCCGTCTCGTCGCCGGATGAGGTGTGGGGCGGCCGTACCGCGGTGACCATGCCCGGTCTCACGGTGACGGTCGGGGACATGGTCGCCGCGCTGGAGCAGGTGGCCGGGCCCGCGGTGACCAGCCTCATCGACTGGATCCCGGATCCGGTAGTGGCGGGAATGGTGTCGGGCTGGGCCGCCCGTTTCCACTCCGACCGGGCCGCCTGCCTCGGCCTGACCCCCGACCCCGACTTCATCTCGATCATCCGCCAGCACCAGGCCGAGACCCACCCCGTCTAGCCCCTCAGCCCCAGGAACCTCACGGTCCCCACGATCACTTCCTGATCATGGGATCGCTGGGGTTCTGGACCCAGCACTCCCGTGATCACGGTCAAAAAGCGGCGCCATGCGTCAGAAATTGACCGTGATCACGGAAGCGATCGGCCCTGGCCCACCACGGTCCGCAGCCTGGTCACGGCACCGGAGAGCAGCTAGTCCCCTATGGGGGTGCCGGTCACCCGATGAGTTTTCCGTGTTGCGCCCGTCATTAGTGATGGAACGAGCACCTCTGAGCGCCGGGCAGCCGGCGCGGAAGGGAGTCATCGTGACCCAGCCAGTTGTGCACTTCGAGATCATCGGGAAGGACCCGGAGAAGCTCCGGGGCTACTTTGGCGAACTGTTCGGATGGGAGTACGACACGAGTTCCCCGGTCGCGGAGGAAGTGTCGGAGCCAGCGAACTACGGTTTCGTGAACCGCGTCACGACCAGCGACGGGACCGGGATCCCGGGCGGCGTCGGCGGGGGCGCGGGCTACGACGGCCACGCGATCTTCTACGTCGGTGTTCCTAATGTGGAAGCCGCCCTGCAGAAGGCCGAGAGCCTGGGCGGCCAGCGCCAGATGGGCCCCGCGCGGGCGCCAACCGGGCTGGTGGTCGGCCATTTCACCGATCCCGAGGGCCATTTGATCGGCGTTGCCGGAATCGCGTAGCCGAACGCCCGCAAAGAGCAGTGCACCGAATTCGCCCGCCGGCCGGGCCAGCCCCTGCGCCGCGAGGGTCAGGAGTCGCCGTAGACGGGGACGCGGGCGCCGCTGACGGGCGCGGCGTCCGGGTCGATCAGGAACGCGATCACCTTGGCGACCGTGGCCGGGGCGACCGCCCGGGCGGCCAGGTCCGCGGACATCCAGGTCCGGTTGGCGGGCGTGTCGATAACCGAGGGCAGCACGCAGTTCACCCGGATCCCCTGCGGCCGGAGTTCGTCGGCCAGCAACTCGGTAGCCCGCACCACCGCGGCTTTGCTGGTCGCGTGGGCCAGCGGCGCCCGCCCGGCGACTGCGGTCTTGGAGCCCATGGTCACGATCGCGCCGCCCCCGGCCGCGGCCATCCGGGGCGCCGCCTCCTGGCAGCACCACAGCATCGAGACCACGTTGGACCGCCATAGGCCCTCGAGCGCGTCCTCGTCGAGGTCGGCGAGCTTGCCGGGGACGAACCCGCCGGCCAGCGCGATGAGCGCGGCCGGGGTCCCGACCTTGTCGATCTCCTGCCACGCGGCCCGCACCGCAGCCCGGTCGGCCAGCTCGACCGCGACCGGGTGCACGCCGTCCTGGTCGCCCAGCTTGTCCAGCGCGGCTGATGGCCGGTCCAGCGCCACCACCGTGAGATGCCGGTGGCGCAGCTCGGCGAGCACGGCGTGCCCGAGCGCCCCAGCGGCGCCGGTCACCACCACCACGTCGTTCATGTCACTCCCTGGAGGCTGAGGCCGCAGGCCCGGCTGGCTCGTCGTGGCAGCGCGGCGGGCCGCTTGGCCATGGAGATCACGCAGCCCAGCACCCGGCTGCGCCGCTGCGCATGAGACGTCAGTGCGTTCAGCCAGGGTTGCTAGCCGTTCCGCCGGGGGCGTCCGGGCCGGCGCCGCCCTTCCACTGCGCGGAGCCCGCGTCCCACTTCGTGTACGTGTAGGGGTTGTCGAGGACTTTGGTCTCCGGGATCTCCGGGTGCATCCCCTCGGCCCACGCCTCGGGCCCGAGCTGGCCCTGCAGGTACTCGACCGTCTCCCCCACCACCTGGCGGGCCCGGTCCAGGCTGCCGCCGGTCAGCGCGTTCGCGGACTTGACCACCTGGCCGTTCACCAGCACCGTGTGCACGTCACCGCGCTGGGCCTGGAACGCGACGTGCCCATACGGGTTGAGCAGCGGGAACATGACCGGCGAGGCGTCGTTCTTGATCAGCACGACGTCGGCCTTCTTGCCGGGCTCCAGGCTGCCGGTGATCGAATCCAGGCCCAGGGCCTTGGCCCCGCCCCGGGTGGCCCAGTCGACCACGTCCTCGGCGCGCAGGTGGCAGTGGGTCACGGTCTCCTGGCGGCCGTGGGCTTCCAGGTGCTCGCGGGAGCGGTCCGCGCCCAGCGTGGTCCGCATGGCCGAGAACAGGTCGCCGCTCCACCACACGCTGGTGTCCATGGACAGCGAGACCGGGATGTTGTGCTCGCGCAACTGCCAGGTGGGCGGGTAGCCCTGGCCCGCGCTCTGCTCGCTCTCGGTGGACACCGAGGCGGTGCCGCCGGTGGCGGCGATCCGGTGGTAGGAGTCCCGGGTCAGGGTGGCCGCGTGCACGTAGATGGTGGATGGCGTCATGAACCCGTGCTCGTGCATGAGCCGGATCCCGTCGTCGTTGGTCGCGCCCCAGACCCCCGCGTGCGTGGTGACCGGCACGTCCAGGTCCCGGGCCACCTCGAAGGCGGCCTTCTCCGGGAACGCCGGGTCGCCGGTCACGTCGAAGGCCATCTGGAAGCCGAGCATGTCGTTGGCCGCGCCGAAGTGGCGGCTGACGAAGTCGCGGAACTCCGGAGCGGCCGACCACTCCCAGGGGCCCTGCTGGATGTTGCCGTAGGCCAGCACGAACCGCCCCGGCACCTCGGTGAGCGCCGCCACCGCAGCCTCGGCGTGGTCCACCGTCTGCAGCCCGTGTGACCAGTCCACCGTGGTGGTCACGCCCGCGTCCAGGGCCTCCAGCCCGGACAGCAAGTTGCCCGCGTAGATGTCCTGCGGCCGGAAGGTCTTGCCCCATTGCAGGTAGTACCAGACGAAGTACTGGGTCAGCGTCCAGTCCGCGCCGTAGCCGCGCATCGCGGTCTGCCACATGTGCCGGTGCGTGTCGATCATGCCCGGCATCACGATGCCGCCGGTCGCGTCGATCTCGGTCGCCCCCTCGGGGACCTCCAGGTGCGGGCCCACGGCCTCGATCCGCTCGCCGTTGACCAGGACGTCGCCGCCGTGGTGCACGGTGTGCGCGTCGTCCATGGTCAGTACCGTCGCGTTCCGGAACACCAGGGTCATGGCAGACCTCCACTTCGAGGCGGGCAGGCGATGCATGCACTTATCGGGGGCTGGCCACGGACAGCTGTCCGCACAACGGGCCGCAGGGGACTAGTCCGGAAGCGTGGCTGGTTCACGCACTGATGTCAAGAGCCCGATTACGGGGCGTGGTGAACGCCTCGCCCCGCCGCATGTCCGCAGTGCGGACTGGCCGGCCGGGTGACACTACAGTCGTTCCAGGGGCCCTGCGCTCTACCGCCAGGCACCGTAGACTGCAGGTCGCCGGACAAGTGTCCGGCTAGCGGACACTGAGTTCAGGGACAGGGAGTTGAGCCAGCGCCGATGACCCAGCCAGACCCGGCCCCCCACGCCAGTGTTTCCGGAGCACAGGCCCCAGAAACAGCGCTCTCCCCGGCACCGGTCTCCCCGGCACCGGCGGGACCGCTGTCCGGCCTGCTGGTCGCCGACTTCTCCCGGGTGCTGGCCGGCCCCTACTGCACCATGCTGCTGGCCGACCTCGGCGCCGACGTGATCAAGGTGGAGAGCCCGGGCGGCGATGACACCCGGCAGTGGGTGCCGCCGGTGAACGAGGAGGGCCGGTCGACCTACTTCCTGGCCATCAACCGCAACAAGCGCTCGGTCGCGCTGAACCTGAAGGACCAGGCCGACCTGGCCGCCGCGCGGGAACTGGCCCGGCGGGCCGACGTGTTCGTGCAGAACTTCAAGCCCGGCGGGCTGGCCCGCTACGGGCTGGACTACGAGACGGTCAGCGAGACGAATCCGGGCATCGTCTACGCCTCGATCAGCGGCTTCGGCGCGGGCGGCGGCAAGGACCTGCCCGGCTACGACCTCATGGTGCAGGCCATGTCCGGGCTGATGAGCCTGACCGGTGACCCGGGCGGGCCGCCGTTCCGGGCCGGGATCTCGGTCTTCGACGTGATCGCCGGGCTGCACACCGCGTTCGGCATCGTGGCTGCCCTGTACGACCGGGCCGGCACCGGCGCCGGGCAGCACGTGGAGGCCAACCTGCTGTCGTCGGCACTGTCCGGGATGGTCAACCAGACCAGCGCCTGGGTGACGGGCGGGGTGGTGCCGTTCCGGATGGGCAACGCGCATCCCAGCCTGTTCCCCTACGAGCCGCTGCCCACCGGGGACGGGGAACTCATCGTGACCGCCGGGAACGACGCCCAGTTCGCCCGGCTGTGCGAAGTCATCGGGGCCCCGGAACTGGCCCAGGATCCCAGGTTCGCCCGCAACGAGGGCCGCACCGCGAACCGGGCTGAGCTCCGGCCGCTGCTGGCCGCGCAGCTGTCCCGGAAGACGGCCAAGGAATGGTTCGACCAGCTGATCGCGGAGGGCGTGCCCTGCGGGCCGATCAACACCGTCGACGGGGGCGTGGCGTTCGCGACCGAGGTCGGCCTGGAGCCGGTCGTGCTGGCCGGGCCGCCGGGCAACACCATGCGCACCGTCCGGCACCCGCTGACCTTCTCCCGGACCCCGCCGCGCTACCACCTCCCCCCGCCTAGGCTCGACGAGCACGGCGCGGAGATCCGGGCCTGGCTCGACGGGCACGAGCCCGGCCGGTCCGGGCCGGACGCCACCACGCAGGAGGACAGCACCGCATGACCCATTCCGACTCGGTCCCGTCCTTTCCCACCTCGCTGGGCACCTCCAGCGAGACGACCATCACCCTGCTCGGCCAGGACCTGGCCGCGGACCTGATGGGGAAGGTCGGCTTCGGCGAGCTGGCCCTGTGGCTGGTCACCCAGCGGCGGCCGACCTCGGCCCAGGTCCGGGTGTTCGAGGCCGTCCTCGTCGCGCTGGCCGACCACGGCTTCACACCCACCGCGATGGCGGCGCGGCTCACCTACCTCAGCGCCCCCGATTCCGTGCAGGGCGCGCTGGCGGCCGGCCTGCTCGGCGGGGGCTCCCGCTTCCTGGGGGTCACCGAGGACGCCGGCCAGTTCCTGTCCGCGGCGCTGGCCGAGGCCGGCCAGCCGCTCCCGGCGGACGACGCGGGCTGGGACGCGCTGGCGGTGGGCGCGGTGACCAGAGCCCGGGCGGCCGGAAAGTTCATCCCCGGCCTCGGCCACCCGGTGCACAAGGTGACCGATCCGCGCACCCCGGTGCTGATCCAGATCACCGAGGAGGAAGGGCTGCGCGGGCCGCACCTACGGCTGTTCGAGGCCATCGGCCGGGTCCACCCCCAGGTGCTCGGCCGCACCCTGCCGCTGAACGGCGCGGGCACCTGCGGGGCCGCGCTCGCCGACCTGGGCCTGCCCCCCAGCCTGCTGCGCGGGTTCGCGCTGCTGGCCCGGGCGGCCGGGATCCTCGGCCACCTGGCCGAAGAGCAGCGCCGCCCCGTCGGCATGGATATGTACCTGACCGTGGACCGCAACACCGAGTACCTTGCCCCTGACCTTCCCCCCGACCCCGCCTAGCGCCAGCACCGCTGGAGCCGCCCAGTGGTGCCAGCAGAGCGCGGTCCCGACACCCCGAGGGAGCAGCCATGGCCACCGTCGCCGCGGTCATCGCCTCCACCCATCACCCGTTCTACTACCGGGCGAGCACGTCCACCGGCGCGGACCGGCCCCCGTTCGCGGACGAGTGGGTGGCCAAGATCCGGGCGTTCCGGGAAACCCTGACCCGGGCCCGCCCCGATGTGCTGGTCATGGTGGGCTCGGACCACTTCCACCAGCTGTGGCTGGACAACATGCCGCAGTTCCTCATCGGCAAGGCGCCGTGCTACGACGCGAACTGGTACAACGAGGAGCGCGAGTTCGGGCTGCCCCGGATGTTCCTGCAAGGGCAGGAGGAGCTATCCGGCTACCTGTTGCGCGAGGGCCTGGATGCGGGCTTTGACTTCGCGTTCAGCAACGAGCTGCGGATCGACCACAGCATCACGTGCCCGCTGATCACCCTGCGGCCCGACGCGGACCTGCCCATCGTGCCGATCTACACCAACATCTTCGCCCCGCCCATGCCGCAGCCCCGGCGGTTCGTGGAGCTGGGCCGGACCATCCGCCAGCTGGTGGAGTCCTGGCCGTCCGACCAGCGGGTGGCGATCATCGGTACCGGCCACCTGTCCCTGGAACTCGGCGGCCCGCGGCAGTTCGGCCCGCACGGCCCGGACCCGGAGTTCGACCGCAAGGCGGTGGAGTGGATCTCCTCCGGGGACCTGGACTCGGCGCTGGCCCAGGTCAGCCTGGACAGCTTGTGGCAGCCCGGCAACGCCACGCACGGATTCATGGACTTCATGCTGATGATGGGAGCGGCCGGGGCCGGGGTGAAGGCCGACTACACGGACTCCCTGGACCTGTTCCACACCATGGAGGCCTACTTCACCTGGTACCCGGAGGGGACGGCGGCGCGGTGAGCAAGTACCTGATCAACAAGTTCCTCTACACCATCGACCGGGACCCGGACCTGGTCGAGCGCTACCGGGAGGACCCGCGCGGGACGGTCACCTGGTGGGAGACGGAGCAGGCCAACCTGCTGCTCAACTGCCCGGGCGCGGAACGCAGCACCTGGCTGGAGTTCACTGGCGACGAGCGGGAGGCCCTGGCCACCCACGACTACGTCAGGCTGTTCGAGCTGGGCGCGCACAACTTCCTGACCCTCACCCTGTTCATCGCGCTGTTCGAGCGGGACTACGAGGAGCCGCTGGCCTTCCAGCGCGAGTACGCGACCCGGCTCAGCCACTGGGACCTGCCCTACCCGGACATCTCCACCTGAAGAGGATGCTGTGATGAGTACGATTCCTGACTCCCATCGCGACCTGCTGTCCGCGCAGGTCGGCACGCTGGGCACCATCGGGCCCGACGGGCGGCCGCAGCTCTCCGAGGTGTGGTTCCTGGCCGAGGGCGACTCGGTGTCCATCTCGCTGAACACATCGCGGCAGAAGGTCAGGAACCTGAGGGCCAACCCGGCCGTCAGCTTCCTCATCCTGGACCTGGCCAACCCGTACCGCTACCTGGAGCTGCGCGGCGATGCGGAGATCACCCCGGATGACGACTACGTGTTCGCCGACAAGGTGGGGGCCAGGTACGGCTCGGACCTGCGGGAGCACGACCAGCCGGGGGTGTCCCGGGTCGTCGTGACGATCCGGCCGGTCCGCGTCAACACCTGGGGCTAGCGGACCCGGGGCCCGGTCCTGGATCGGGCCGGCTAGGCCCTCGCCGCGCCGGCCAGCCCCAGCCGGACCGCCTCGGACGCGGCCACGGTGCGGTCGGGCACGCCCAGCTTGGCCAGCACGGCCGAGACGTGGTGATCGACGGTCTTGGCCGAGATGAACAGCTGCCCGGCGATCTCCGCGTTGGTCCGGCCGTCCACGAGCAGGTCGAGGACCTCATGCTCGCGCCGGGTCAGCCCGAGCGGGTGCTCGCGGGTCGCGGAGCGCGGGCCCGCCGGGATGGACCGGATGCCGAGGTCGCGCATCTTCTTGCGGGCCACCCGGATGACGGCGGCGGCGCGCAGGCCGGTCAGGATCTGCAGGGCCTCACGCAGATCGTCTTCCTCCGGGCTGTCCAGAAGGGCCATCGCGGCCTCGTAGGGGCAGCCCAGGTCCAGCCAGAAACGCGCCGCACCGGCCCAGTCGCCGTCAAGCTGTCGCTGGTAGGGCTCGGCCAGGCCGCGGGGCAGTTCCCGGCCTGAGCCGGTACGCACCAGCCAGACCGCGAGCGCGCCACGCCCCCACTGGTCAGCGCCGGCGCCGAAGTCGTGGGCCAGTTCGGCCTCGCGGAGCGCGGCGGCCTGGTCGCCTTCGAGCCAGCGTGCCTCGGCCCGCTCCAGCCGGACGGGCACGATGTTCTGGGCCTCTCCGGCCCCGTCGGCGTGCCCGATGGCTTCGTCCAGGCACTCCCAGACGCCCGGCTCACCCCGGCGGGCCCGGATCGTGCCGAGCCGGTTCAGCGGGCACAGCCGGATGCCTGGCGATGGGCCGCCCCGGAGCAGGAGGTCCCCGGCTATGGCCACGGCCTCGTCCCAGCGGCCGGTCTTCTCCAGCATGTTGGTCCGCTGGCTGCGCAGGAAGATCGAGTAGGAGGTGAGGTCGCGCTCGTCGCAGTAGGCCACGCCGTCGGTGTAGTAGGCCTCCCCGCTGGCGAAGGCCTTCTCCATGACGTACATGGCGTAGGTATTGACGTACGCCCGGCCCACCTGGGCTTCATGCCCACCGCTCAGCGCGGCGTCCAGGGCCCGGCTCATCGTGGGGGCCCAGTCCCGGCCGATCCCCTGAAGGGAACAGGCCTCGGTGTTGAGCGAGTCGCTGACGATGTCGGTGCGGCCCAGCGGCCCAGCGATGGCCACTGCCCGGTGAGCCAGTTCGATCGCCTCAGCGTGCTGGTAGTTGACCATCCGCAGCGAGGCGAGGCTGGAGTACGCCGAGGCCAGCTCCGGGCTGGGTCCCAGCGGTTCGAGCAGCGCTATCGCAGCCTCGGCCGCGGCCCGGCCCTCGCTGCCCCGGCTGGCCGCGTTCAGCGCGCACGCCAGCCAGCGCAGCGTGTCGCCCTCGCGCCGCTGGTCACCTACCTGGCGCCACAGGACGAGCGCGCGCTCGCGGGCGCCGACCGCGTCCTGCATGCGGTCCAGCAGCGAGGCCTCGTAGCCGAACGCGTCGTACAGGCGGGCGGTCTCGGCGGCGCCGGTCTCGCCGGGGAACCGCAGCGCCCGCTCGTACTGGGCGGCCGCCTCACGGTGGGCGCCCAGTTCCGTGGCACGCTGCGCGGCGGCGGGGGCGTACCGCAGGACGGCGGGCCCGTCCCCCGCGCCGTCCGCGTGGAAAGCCATCCGCGCGTCGTCGTCACCGCCAGACGCGCGCAGGGCGTCCAGGATGCGGGCGTGGATCAGCCCCCGCCGGTGTGCGGGAACGGCGTCCTGCACCGCCAGCCGGGCGATCTCGTGCCGGAACTTCAGCCCGGTCCCGTCCCCGGTGAGCAGCCCGGCCGCGAGCAGCTCATCGACGGCGGACGGCGGGCAGTCGGTGACCGATTCCAGCAGCGAGTACTCCAGCCGGGTGCCGATCAGCGCGGCCGCGTCCAGAACCGCGCGGGCGCCGGCGTCCAGGCGTGCGGTGCGGGCCAGGACCGCGTCCCGGGCGGACGCCGGGATCTCGTCCATCCCGGCCGCGATCACCTGGCTCAGGTAGAACGGGTTCCCGCCGGTCAGCTCGCGCAGCGAGGCCGCTTCCCGCTCGCTGCCGCCCGCCATGACCTGCACCGCACCCGCCGACAGCGGGCCGAGACTGACCCGCCGCACGGAGCGTTGGGTGGCCAGATCCCCCAGCGCGACCTGGAGAGGGTCACCGGCGGCCAGCCCGTCGTCCCGGTAGGTCACGATGAGCAGCACCGTCGCGTCCCGGATCCGGCGGCCCAGGAAGCGCAGCAGGTCGATGGTGGCCTCGTCGGCCCAGTGGATGTCCTCCACCACCACCACGCGGAGCACATCCGGCTCGCTCACCTGCCGCAGCAAGGCGCTGAACAGATCCTCCCGCGGCGCGTCCGCGCGGCAGAGGTCGAGCAGTTCACCGCCGAGCTTGGCCGCGATGTCGAACAAGGGCCCAAGCGGCCGGGGGGTGAACAGCCCGTCGCAGGCCCCCCAGTACCAGCTCGCACTGGGCAGGTTCCGCTGCAGCTGCTCGACCAGCGCTGACTTGCCTACGCCGGCCTCGCCGGCGACGAGCACGAGCCGGCCCTGGGCTTTCCGGGCCTCCCCCGCGTAGCTGGCCAGCGCGGCCAGCTGCGCTTCCCGTTCCAGTAACGGCATTGCGGTCATCCTCCCACCGGGCCGGTCACGCCGAGCCGGGCCGCGTGCGCGGCCGCGGCGTTGCGGTCCGGCACCCCCAGCTTGGCCAGCACGGCCGACACGTGATGATCGACAGTCTTCGCGGAGATGAACAGCTGCCCGGCGATCTCGGCATTGGTCCGGCCGTCCACGATCAGGTCCAGCACCTCGTGCTCACGGCGGGTCAGGCCCAGCGGGTGGGCCCGGGTCGCGGTGCGCGGGCCCGCCGGGATGGACCGGAAGCCCAGGGTGCGCATCGTCTGCCGGGCCAGCCGGACGGTCGCCGTCGCACCCAGGTCGTCCAGGATCGGCAGGGCCTCACGCAGCGCCTCCTCCTCGCGGCTGGCCAGCAGGACCAGCGCCGCTTCGTAAGGGGAGCCCAGGTCCTGCCACAGGCGGGCCGCGGCCGGCGGGTCGGCGTCCAGCTCACGCTGGTAGGGCTCGGCGACGGTGCTGCGTGGCCCGCGATCCGAGCCGGTGCGCCGCAGCCAGACCGCCGTGGCGCCCCGATCCCATATGTCGGTCCCGGCCGACACGTCGTCCGCCAGCCGGGCCTCGCGGGCGGCTTCGTCCAGCCGTCCCTCCAGCCAGAACGCTTCGGCGCGGGCCAGCCGGACGGACACAATGTGCTGCGGCTCGCCGGTCCCGTCGGCGTAGCTCATGGCCTGGTCGAGCTGGTCCCAGGCGCCTGGCTCGCCCCGCCGGGCCCGGATCAGGCCGAGCAGCTTGAGCGGGTTGAGCCGGTTGAGCGGGGAGGGGTTGCGCCGGCTGAGCAGTTCCAGGCTCAGGGCCTCCGCGTCGGCCCAGCGCCCGGTGCGCTCCAGGGCGGTGATCCGGTCGCTGCGCAGGCATCGCGCATAGGTGGTGATGTCGTGCTCGTCGCAATAGGCCACGCCCTGCGCGAAGTACCGCTCGGCTTCGGCGAATTGCCGCTGATCCGCATGGATACTGCAGATGTTCGTGAACGCCCGGCCGGCCTGCTCGGGCAGCCGTGCCGACACGGCGATGTCCAGTGCCCGCTGCAGCTGGCTGGCCCACTCCTGGCCCAGGCTGGCCCGCGCGCAGCCCTCGGTGTTGAGCGCGCCGCTGAGCACCTCGGCATCGCCCAGCGACCCGGCGATATCCTTGGCCCGCGCCGCCAGCCCGATCGCCGCCACACTCTCCCCGTCCAGCATCCGCTGGCCGGCCAGATTGCCGTAGGCCCGGGCCAGTTCGAGGCTGGACCCGAGCGGTTCGAGGGTGGCCACCGACGCCTCGGCCAGCGCCACCGCATCGGCGCCCCGGCACAGGCTGGCCATGGTGCGGGCCAGATGACGCATCGTGTCGCCCTCGCGCAGCCGGTCGCCTGCGACCCGCCACAGCCCGAGCGCCCGTTCACCCGCATCGGCCGCATCCTGCCAGCGGTCCAGCGGGGCCAGCTCGCGGGCCAGCCCGTCGTACAGCCCGGCGGCCAGGGCCGGATCCGCGCCGTCGGCGAACCGGAGCGCCCGCTCGAACTGGGCCGCGGCCTCACGGTGCGAGCCCAGGCCGACCGCCCGGTGTGCGGCGGCGGCCGCATAACGCAGCGCCGTGGGGCCGTCCCCGGCCGCCTCGGCGTGGAAGGCCAGCCGGGCGTCGTCGTCGCAGCCGAGGCCGCGGAGGGCCTCGAGGATCCGGACGTGGATCTCGCCGCGGCGCAGCGCGGGGATGGCGTCCTGCACGGCGAGCCGGGCGATCTCGTGGCGGAACTTCAGCGCCGCGCCGTCCCCGGTGAGCAGCCCGACGGCGAGCAGGTCATCGACGGCCGGCGACGGGGAGCCGGTGACCGCCTCCAGCAGCCCGGGCTCGACCCGGGCGCCGATCAGCGCGGCCGCGTCCAGCACCTCGCGGGCGTCGGCGTCCAGCCGGGCCACCCGGGCCAGGACCGCGTCGCGGGCCGAGGGGGGGACCTCGCCCATCCCGGACTGCACTACTTCGGTCACGTAGAACGGGTTGCCACCGGTCAGCCCGTACAGCGCGGCCGCTTCCAGCCCGCAGCCGGCGGCCAGCACCGCCGTCGCGTCCGCGGACAGCGGCGGGAGGCTGATCCGCCGGACTGACCGTTGCGTGGCCAGGTCCCCCAGGGCGATGCGGAGCGGATCGTTCGCGGTCAGACCTTCGTCCCGGTAGGTGGCGATGAGCAGCACCGTGGCGTCGCGGATGCGGCGGCCCAGGAACCGCAGCAGGTCGATGGTGGCCTCGTCGGCCCAGTGGATGTCCTCCATGATCAGCACGTGCAGCTGATCCGGTTCGCTGACCTGCCGCAGCAGGGCGCCGAAGAGGTCCTCGCGGGGCGCGTCTGCCCGGCAGAGTTCGAGGAGCTCACCGCCCAGCTTGGCGGCGATATCGAACAGCGGGCCGAGCGGCCGGGGCGTGAACAGCCCATCGCAGGCACCCCAGAACCAGGCCGCCTCCGGCAGGTCCCGCTGCAACTCCTCGACCAGGGCTGACTTGCCCACGCCCGCCTCGCCGGCGACCAGCACCAGCCGGCCCTGGGCCTTCCGGGCCTCCCCCGCGTAACTGGCCAGTGCAGCCAGCTGCGCCTCCCGTTCCAATAGCACGTCTTCAGTGTCCATGCCGCCGGCCTGCAGCGCTACCAGCCAGGACACCTATATAGGTGATCGGCGGAAAACTGGGGAATGACGCCGCGAAATCTAGGGAGCCGCTCCCGATCCGCTTTTGGGGGGCACCACAATACGTTCGTCTCGTCCCCATCAATCGAGACGAAGGAGAGCGCAATGCCGCTCTACATGGACATTCACAACTTCTCCGGGGGTGTCGCCGCCGGGGACGTGGCCGAGGCGCACAAGGCCGATCTGCAGGTTCAGGGCCAGCACGACGTGCGTTACCTGCGGTACTGGGTGGACGAGCAGCAGGGCAAGGTGTTCTGCCTGGTCGAGGCCCCGTCCGCAGACGCGGCGGCGACCGTGCACAAGGAAGCCCACGGCCTGCTCGCCGACGAGATCTTCCAGGTGCAAGAAGGCACCTGAAGCCTGTTCAGCAAGCCAGCAGAACCGTCAGCCATCGACGTCCAATTTCCAGCCGTCAGCGTTCAATCGTCAGCTTTCAATCGCCAGCGTTCAATCGTCAAGGAGACCGTCATGACCGCCATCCGCCGCATCTTCCGTGCCACCACCCGTCTCGCCGCCGCGGCCGTCGCCGTGCTGACCGGCATCGTCGCCGCCCCGGCGGCCTTCGCGATGAACGCCCCGCCCCCCGGGCTCGGGGACACCGGCACCCCGGCCGCGCCTGCGGTCGTGCACACCGTGACCGTCGGCGGCACCCCCGGCTGGCAGATCGCCCTGTTCATAGTCGCTGCCGCCGTGCTGGCTGCCGTGGTCGCCGTGGTGTTCGACCGTGCGCGGTCTGCGCGCCGCCAGCAGTTGGCCCCGAGTGCCCAGTAACCGGGCCGGGTGCGTGACGCCCTGGCCGGGACCGGGCCGGCTCCACCGGCCTGGCCCGCCCGGATGATCTTCGTAGTCAAGAGTGTGCGGAAACCGCCGCTGCCCCGGCAGCGGTTTCCGCACACAGTCATGTAGAGGCGGACAGACAGGCGCCTGCTAAGCCTGGCCGGTCTCGAAACGGCTGATCTTCCCGCCGGTGACCGTGAAGGCCCAGCGGGTCCGCATGTCGCCCCAGGTGTCGTTGCGGAACGCGGCGATCAGGGAGCGTCCCCCGTCCGTGGCAGACTCGACCTCCATGTGGCCGTGCACGGTGAAGATCTCCCGGTCGGCCCAGCTGGCCAGGTCGCGGTCGGTGCCGTCGTCGGACATGGTGGCGCCGGGCCCGAGCACGGCGAAGAACGCGGCCCGGTCCCCGGCGTTGATCGCCGCGATCAGGGCCTGGACCGCGGGATCGGTAACGTCCTGGCTGCCTGGCATGCCCCGTAGCGTAGCGCTCCGGTCGGCCAGCCAGCGGGACCCGGGGCTACCGGGTCGCCGCGGCCAGGGCGGCGCGGATCTGGTCCGCGCTGGCCGGCGTTCCGGCCTCGTTCTCGAACGGCCCGTACGGGGCGCCGTACACCGGTGACCCGGGCTCCTGCCGCCAGCTGTCGGCCAGCGTTCCCGCGTCCACCGCGCCGTACCCGATGGAGTCCAGGAACTTCGTGACCGCCGCCTTGGCTGCCGGGTCATCGCCGGCGATGGGCAGGTAGGTGCGGTCCGCCGCGCCCGCCGGGCGGGCCAGCGACTGCAGGTGCTTGAAGAAGATGTTGTTGAACACCTTCACCACCGCGGCCCCGGGCAGCTGCTCCTGCAGCCACCCGGCGCTGGTCACCGATCTGCTGTCGAGTTCCGCGATGTGGCCGTCCCGTTGCGGGTAATAGTTGCCGGTGTCCAGGACCGTCCGCCCGGCCAGCGAGCCGGCGGGCAGGGTGGGGCAGGCCCGGACCGGGACGCTGACCACCACCAGATCACCTGCGGTGGCCGCCTCCTCCGCGGTGCCCGCGCGGGCCAGCGGGCCCAGTCCTTCCGCGAGATCCTTGAGCGTCTCCGGACCCCGGGAGTTGCTCAGGACGACCTGGTACCCGGCGGCCACGCTGAGCTG
>DASQRM010000020.1:0-4427 GCA_035642895.1 Streptosporangiaceae bacterium
CGGGAGATCACCCTGGGGGCGGGCCAGCACGGCCTGGCCGTGGCCCTGGACGCGGACGAGACGGTCCGGGCCCTGGGCGCCACCGTCGCAGACATCAGCGACCCCGAGCCCGCGCGCTAACGAACGGCGGGCATGGGCCTGGCCAGGTCAGCCCGGATCCGGTGTGCGGACGGCTGCGCGGAGCAGGTCCGCGAGGCGGCCGATCTCGTCGCGGCCCTGCGCGTCCAGCACGTCGGCGACTGGCCCCCGCATCCGGTCCGACGGGAGAACGCCCTGCCGGACGAGGAGATGCTTCTCGACCGCGACGAAGCTGTCCAGGCTGGTCTGCAGTGAGACCAGCAACGCCAGCGGGCCAGCGATGCGGTAAGCCCGGGGGAAGTCACCCTCCCGGAGGGCGCGCCACAGGGCGGACAGCGCCCACACCACGTCGCTGGCCGGCATGGTGCCGATCGCCCCGCGACGGAAGCTGTCGATCAGGAACAGCCCCCCGGTGCCCTCGAAGACCCTGGCCCGGCCGCCGGTGGCGCTGAGCAGCCGGGACAGCCGCGGGCCGACCGGCGGGGCCTCCGGCTTGAACATCACCCGGTCGCCGAGTTCGCTGTGCAGCCGGGCCTGCAGCCCGATGGACAGCGGCCGGCCGACGTAGCCGCTCGCGTCCTGGACGATCAGCGGGACGTCCACCCGGGCGGCGATCGTCGTGAAGTACCGCAGCAGTTCGTCGTCGCCCGCCGCATGCAGCAGGGGCGGGGTCGCCATCACGGCGTCCGCTCCGGAGTCGGCGGCGTGCCGCGCATGACGCAGGGCGACGGCGAGCGATTCCGCGCCCACGCTGATGACACAGCAGCCGCGGCCGCGGGAGAGGCGGCACGCCACCGCGGCTACCTCGTCGCGCTCCTGCGACGACATCCGCAATATCTCGGACACCATGGCGAAGACGACGCGCGGCGGCTAGGACCCGGGGGCGGACCAGGCGTCCAGGAGGGCCGGGAGGTCGGCCAGCCGGGCGATGACCGCGTCCGGGGTCACCTCGTCGAATGGCGGCACCTCGCTGTGCGGGATCAGCACGGCCCGCATGCCCGCCCGCTTCGCGCCGTGCACGTCCGAGAAGGGCCGGTCGCCCACGAAGACGCACGTGGCCGGGTCGTCCACATCCAGCGCCCGCATCACGGCCCGGAAGGCTTCCGGATGGGGCTTCGCCCACGGGATCTCGCTGCTGTACACGGCGGCATCAATCAGGTCGAGCACCTCGTCGCGGCGGAACACGCGCTCGTGTGCCGTCCGGGGCCAGAGGGTGTTGGACAGCACGCCGACCTTCATCCCGCGCTCGCGCAGGGCCCGCAGCAAGGGGGACACATCAGGGTCGGTGATGGTATGCGGATCCCAGGCCTCGTAGTAGGCGGCCAGCAGCTCCTCAGTGGGCGTGATCCCAGCCCGGGCGAAGACGTCGTCCAGCGTCGCGCTGGACTCGGACGTATCGGTGAGCTCCCAGTAGGCGCTCTCCGCGGCCAGGATGGCCGCCGCGACCTCCTCGGCCTGGCCGGGGAAGTGGGGCGCGCAGACCGCCCGCCAGAGGGCCTGGTGGTCCACTGAGTGCCACGGGGTGAGCGTCCCGCCCCAGTCGAAGATGACCGCCCTGATGCTCACGAACCGAATTCTATGCGGCGCGAGAGTTGGTCTCCGTTTCTTTTTCCCGTCGCCGGGAATTCGGCTCATGTCCCTAGGGTCACCGGCAGGACTGCCCGCCCGATTACGCCGGGCGGCGGGAAGAGGAGGATCGATGTCCCATCACCATGGCCGACGGAGGCTGGCCGTGCGCGCCGCCGCCGTCACCGGATGCGCCTCGCTGCTGAGCGCGCTCGCCGTGGCGGGTGCCACGCCCGGGCTCGCCAGCGCGGCTAAGCCATTAGCACGGGCCGCCCAGCACGGTCAGGGGCCCACCAGCTGCGGGCTCGGCCACGGGGTGAAGCACGTTATCGAGCTCACCTTCGACAACGTCCATTTCTTCCGCGACAACCCCAATGTCCCTTCCGACCTCCAGATGATGCCGAGCCTGCTGCACTTCCTCGAGGACAACGGCACGTTCGCGTCGAACAACCACACCCCGCTCATCGCGCACACCGCCGATGACCTGCTGACCACGTTCACCGGCCTGTACGGCGACCGGGCCGGCATGCCGGTCAGCAACTCCTACCGGGCGTACAACACCGACGGCACAACCGATCCGGCCGGGTCGTTCGCCTACTGGACCGACCCGGTCTTCGACACCGCTGCGACCCCGAACCCGGGCCACGACACCAACCCGTCCATGGTCTATGCGGCCAGCCCGCCGGCCACCACCAAGCCCGCGCCGAAGCCGGACACCACCACCCCCGCACCCTGGGTGCCGTTCACCCGGGCCGGCTGCAACGTCGGCGAGGCAGGCACGGTGAACCAGGACCTGGAGAACAACGCAGTCGACATCCCGAAGGTGTTCGGCGCGAACTCACCGGAGGCGCAGCAGCTGGCCGCCGACACGGACTCGTTCAAGGACGCGGAGACCGCGGACTATGCCGGTATCGCCGTGCACTGCGCCCAGGGCAGCGCGTTCTGCTCCTCGGCCAGGGGCGTGAAGTTCGGGCAGACCAGCCCGAGCCCGACAGCGGTCACCGACAGCCTGCCCGATGAGCCAGGTGGCTATTCGGGCTACCAGGGCCTGTTCGGCCACCGCTACGTCGCGCCGCAACTCGGCGCGGGAACCGCCAACGTGTCCCACCACGGCTACCAGGTAACCAACGCCGCCGGGAACCTGGTCGACGAGAACGGGAACCAGATCAACGGTGCCTTCCTCACCAACCACCCAGGTTTCCCGGGGTTCGGCCCGATCAACGCCTCGCAGACTCTCGCCTACGTGGCGGACATGCAGGAGTCCGGGCTCCCCGTGACCAATGGGTATATCGCCGACATCCACGGCAACGAGCACATCCCCGGCCTGACCGCCTGCAACGGCGCGCCCGCCGCGCTGGGCAGCGGGGACCCGTGCTACGTCGCCCAGGCGCAGTACTACAACCAGGCCTTCGCGACCTTCTTCAAGCGGCTGGCCGCGGACGGCATCACCCCCAAGAACTCGCTGTTCATCGTCACCCCCGATGAGGGCGACCACGAGGCCGGCGCCAACGTCGGCCGGGCCATCCAGCCCACGCCGGCCAACTGCAATGGCGCCACGGTCAGCGGCGACACGGTGACCCCGGCCGTCGCGTGCACCTACCCGGCAGGCTCGTTCGGTGAGCTGGCCGGCAACGTGACCGGCCTGCTGGCCACGCAGAAGTCGGACACGACCCCGTTCACCCTGGAAAACGACTCGGCGCCGGAGTTCTACGTGACCGGCCAGCCAGGCCCGGATGCTCCTGCGGTGCGGACGCTCGAACACGACGTGGCCGGGCTCACCGCCAGCAACCCCTACTCCGGGAATACCAACGAGAAGATCACCAACTACCTGGCGGACCCGGTGGAGGAAGGCATCCTGCACATGGTCAACGCCGACCCGGCCCGCACACCGACGTTCGCGATGTTCGCCAGGCCCGACTACTTCCTGAGTTCGGGCCCGGCGGCGTGTTCCGGGCCGTGCGTCACCCAGAACACCGGCTTCGCCTGGAACCACGGTGACTACGCGGCTGAGATCGACACCAACTGGCTCGGCATCGCCGGGCCCGGCGTCGCCCACCTCGGCCTGGACGGTTCCGCCGCGGATGCGGGCCCGAGTTCCGCGGGTGCCGACTCCGGCCAGGTCACCGTCCCGGGCAGCGGTACCACCGGAACCTGGATGGATCTGACCGACGTCCGGCCGACCCTGATGTACCTGACCGGGCTGAAGGATGATTACGAGCACGACGGACGGGTCGTCACCCAGTTGCTGACCCGGCCTAACCAGGCGCTCGCCGCCCCCGGGGTGAGCACGCTCGGAGCCTGCTACAAGCAGCTGAACTCGAGCGTTGGTCAGTTCGGCACCGCCACCCTCCAGGCCTCGACCAACGCGGTGGAGAGCAACAGCGCGGGAGACGCGACCTACATCCACACCAACCAGGCCCTGACCACGCTGGAAAAGGTCAGGGACGCGCTGGCGGGCAAGATCAAGGGCGAGCTGGAGGCCGCGGCCTTCCGCAACACCCCCGTCCTCGGCGCCTCCGCCCAGGCGGTTGCCTGCCAGGCCGTCATCGCGGCCGCCAAGCACGTGGAGGCAGCCAGCTGACTGAAGGGGCCCGGGGTTCCTGGCCGCTGGCCAGGAACCCCGGGTGCCCCGCTACGGGCAGAAGGTGCCGCTGGTGAGCGGGTCGGTCGCCAGATCGGGGCGCGGACGGGGCGGGACCGGGCGCTGCCGGTCGATCTCACGGCAGATCGGCATGAGCAGCGCGTCATAGGCGGTGGCGCTGTACTTCCCGTGTAGGGCTGGC
>DASQRM010000021.1:0-6067 GCA_035642895.1 Streptosporangiaceae bacterium
CGATGGTGCCAGCGGAAATCTCCGCCGCACCGCTTTCGTCCACCCATCCCACCCGCTCCCGGCCAGCCAGAACCCGCGCACCCGGCGAGAACTGCGGCGCAACCACGATGTCTGGCCTCGGCTTGATCTCGAGAGCTTCTGTCAGCTGACGCGGCCACCCCACTGGTAGCCAGCGCAATCTCAGTCTCCGGCCAGCCACTGACACAAAGACATCCCGATCCTGCCCCGGCGTCGCCTCGACCTGCGTCCCCGGTGGCAGAACGGCCTCGAAGGCCCGTACCGAACGCTCACCCAACATGCGGCAATCATACTTCGACAATCAATAGTACTTCGACGTTGTGGTGTAGTACGTCTAATTAGTGAAGTACAGATGGTCGAGACGCAACGGGATGTGCAGCTGGCCGTGGCCCCGGTGGATACTGACCAGGCCCGGGCCATGCTGTCGTCCTTGCGGGGCGCCGCGATCCTCGGTGGGCTGCGAGGCAGCCCGCCGGTACACCTGGGTTTCGTTGCGGAAACTATCGTGGCCGTCGGAGACCTGATGGTTGCGCACCCAGAGATCGCCGAGCTGGACCTGAACCCGGTGCTGGCTGGCCCAGCCGGCTGCGTAGCCGTGGACTGGCGGATCAGCACCCGATAACCGCCCGGTCATGCGGTCCGCATGCCGGATACCAGGACGACGCGCGGGGAACCGAATAGCCTTAGCAGCGATGAACGCTACCGCGCCGCCGGCCGGGGACCTGTACCTCGTCGTCGGATATGACGGCTCACCTCCCGCCACCCGGGCGCTCGACGCCGCGATCAGACTGCTGTACGGCCGGGCCGGCACCATCGTGGTGGTGTACGTCGCTCATCTGCCCAGCATCGACTCGCTGTCGCCAGGCGCCGTAGAAGAAATGGAAGTTACCTTCGACGATATCGCGCAGGAGCTGCACGCGTCGGCCAGCGAGCAGTTGCGCGGCCACGAGGAGCGCTGGCGGTTCGAGCGGCGAGAGGGCCCCATCGCGGAAGAGCTGATCGCCGCGGCCACGGGCATCCTCGACGCCCACCCCGGCGACACCGTGGCGATCGCGGTCGGAAGCTCGTCGCATGCCATGCACCGTGTGGTCGGCTCGGTCGCCGTCAGCCTTGCCCGCCGCTCAGCGGTGCCCCTCGTGATCGTGCCCTAGCTCCTTCCCGCACCGCTCTGGGGGGCGGCGGAGGCCCGGATCACCGCCAGGTAGACGTGGCGTTTCCGGTGTGCCTATCTTGGCTTGAGATAGCGGTATTGGGCCGCGATCCCCACCAGCGCTACTGGGCAATCGCTGCTCCAGACCCCGGTAGCGATCCGAGCAGCACGCCGCGAAGGGGCATAGATCCCATGTCATCTGCCACTCAGGGCCGTCCGGCAGCCCCTGCCGACCGGCGTTGGCTGGTCCTGGTCGTGGTGGCTGTGGCCCAGCTGATGGTGGTCCTGGATTCCACCGTCGTGAACATCGCGCTGCCGTCGGCCCAGCGTTCGCTCGGGTTCCCGAACAGTGACCGGCAGTGGGTGGTGACTGCCTACGCCCTGGCCTTCGGCAGCCTGCTGCTGGTGGGTGGCCGGCTCGGCGACATGTACAGCCGCAAGTGGGTCTTCATCACGGGCCTGATCGGATTCGCCGTCGCCTCGGCTCTCGGGGGTGCGGCCGTTTCGTTCGAGATGCTGGTGGCGGCCCGGACGCTGCAGGGCGCGTTCGGTGCCATCCTCGCGCCGTCCGCTCTCGGCACGCTGGTCAGCACCTTCCAGGACCCGCGCGAGCGGGGCCGGGCATTCGGGGTCTTCGGCTCGGTCGCGGCCGGCGGCGGCGGCGTGGGGCTCATTCTCGGCGGAGTGCTCACCGAGTACCTGTCCTGGCGCTGGACGCTCTATGTCAACCTGGTGTTCGCCGTGATCGCCGTGGCCGGCGCCCTGGCGTACATGCGCAGCGACCGTCCGGCCAACCCGCCGCGGATGGACTGGCCCGGGGCCGTGCTGGCCTGCGCCGGGCTGTTCCTCATTGTCTTCGGCTTCTCCCACGCCGAGACGGCCGGCTGGACCGCCACACTGACCATCGGCTCCCTGGTCCTCGGCGTGCTGCTACTCGCCGCGTTCATCGTCGCCGAACAGCGATCCAGTCACCCGCTGCTGCCACTGCGCGTGATCCTCGACCGCGCCCGGGGCGGCTCGTATGTCGCGGTCGGCCTCTCCGGAATCGCGATCTTCGGCGTCTTCCTGTTCCTCACCTACTACCTGCAGGAGGTCAAGGGGTACAGCCCGGTGACCAGCGGGCTGGCCTTCCTGCCCATGATCGGCTGCATCCTGCTCAGCTCCAATGTCTCCAGCATCGTGACCCTGCCCCGGTTCGGGCCGCGTGTCCTGATCGCCACCGGCATGCTGTTCGGCGCCGGCGGGATGACCTACCTGACCCAGCTCACCGTGACGTCCAGCTACCTTGGTGGCATCCTGCCCCCCCTGCTCATCCTGGGCCTGGGCTTCGGCATGATCTTTGCCCCGGCCATCAACACGGCCACGGCTGGCGTCCGGCGCCAGGACTCAGGCGTAGCCTCTGCGCTGGTCAACACCATGCAGCAGGTCGGCGGATCGATCGGGACGTCCGCGCTGAGCACCATCGCGCTGACCGCGACGGCCAGCTACTTCGCCGCGCACCACACGGAACCGGTGGCGCCCCTGGTCGCGGCCACCCACGGTTACACCGTGGCCTTTGCGGTGTCCGCGGGAATCTTCGGTCTCGGTGTGATCCTCGCGATCGTCCTGCTTCCATCCCGGCGGCAGCTGGCAGATCTCAGGGCTGCCGAGGCAACCGCAGCCGCAGCTGCGCCCCCCGCGCCTGCACCCGCGCCTGCACCCGCGCCCGCCGCACCGGCACCCGCCGCCGCGGCGCCTGCCGCTGCTCCAGCCTCCAGCCTCGGGCCCCAGCTTGAGACGCACCCGATGCAGGCGATTCCGGTCGCCCTGCTGTGCTGCTCGCCGGTGATAAAGCCCGCGTCGCTCCCGGCGAGCAGGCCCGCCGGGTGATCGCGGGCGAGGCAGGCACCCGATAGGGCTTCGGGTGCCCGGTGGAGATCGCGTAAAGGCTTCGCCGGGGTTCCACCGATTGTTCATGATGGCTTTGTCAGCCGTCGGGACAGCGCTCTGCCGAGGTCGAGCCGGCCACGGACGGCACCACGTACGTGGTGGTCGGCACCGCGGGCACGCCCCGCTACGGGTGGTGTTCTCCCGGATCGCCGGCGCCTGAACTCTGGCCAGCGCCGTGCCGTAGGGACTCTCCCCGGGCTGCGGATCGTCTCCTCCCGGCCAAGCGGCACAACGGCCTCCGCCATTCGGATTGCTCGATAATAAATTCGAAATTTAGGTGCAGCTGACTGCTTGATTCGATATTATTGTCGTGCAAGTTCGATCCCGGCCAGGCGGGAGGTATCCGGATGTCAGCGGACTCCGACCACCCCAGGGGCGAGCCTGCGCCGGATCAGCCTGCCCGGGATCTTGACTGGGAGACGGCCGATTTAACCGCCCCGGAAGAGCCTGGCTGGTACGCCGACGACGCCCTCGCCATCGACGAGCCTGCCTGGGAAACCCCTGATCTCAACGACCCGCCCGACGAAGGCCCGCCTCAGGGCGCCCCGTTCGCTGATGGCGGCTGGGCTGATGCCCTCGCGCCTGACCCGGTCCTGGCCACGCTGGTCGATCTCGTCCAGCGCGATGGGCTGGACAAGCTGGATGATGACCAGCTGACCGGGGTGTTGCAGGCCGCGAACCGGCTGGCCGCGTGGTCGGCGTCGGTCCGGGTGGCGGCGGTGTCCGGTTTGGCGGCCCGCCGCGAGCAGTCGGGCCTGGAGTCGGGGGACTGGCGGCCGTTTGACCATGTGGATGACGAGGTCGCCCTCGCGCTCACCTTGACCCGGCGCGGCGCCGCCCGGCTGCTGGACCTCGCCCTCGCCCTGGACCGCCTGCCGCTGACCCGCGCCGCCCTGGCGGCCGGCCTGATTGACGAACGGCGGGCCGAGGTGATCGCCGAGGAAGTGGCGGAGCTGGATGACGAGCACGCCGCCGCGGTCGAGAAGCTGATCATCGGCCGGGCGCCGAAATTGACGAGCGGGCAGTTGCGCGCCCTGGTCCGCCGGGCGGTCCTATCCGCGGACCCGAAAGCCGCCCAGCGCCGCAAAGAGAAGGCGCTGCAGGATGCCCGGGTGGAGATGTTCCCGGAGACCTCAGGTACCGCCGCCCTGGCCGGCCGCGATCTGCCGTCGGCCGGCGTGCTGGCCGCGGACAAGCACCTGACCGCGCTGGCCCAGGCGATGAAAGCCGCCGGGCAGCCCGGCACCCTGGACATCCTGCGCGCCTGGGCCTATCTGCACCTCCTGGCCGGAAAGCCCGCCGCCACCCTCATCCCCGCCGCTGCCCCGCCCGGCGATGCGGGCAGCGAACCTCCGTGCGGCGAAGGCCCGCAGGAAGCTTCGAGCAGTCCAGACGCCGGTACGCACTTCCCCGCGGCATCTGGCCTCAGTGCTCGTGGCGGCCCCGCCACGGCCGAGCTTCGCGGCACGGTCAACCTGACCATGCCCCTGTCTGCCTGGCTCGGCTGGACGCAGTTCCCGGGCGACGTGCCCGGCTACGGCCCGGTGGACGCTGAGGACTCCCGCACCTTGGCTGGCTTGCTCGCCCACCGCCCCGCCAATCAGTGGTGCGTCACCCTGACCGACGCCGCCGGGCACCCCGTCGCGCACGCGTGCGCCCGCCATGGCCCCCCAGGCTCCCGGCCGCCCGCTGGCCTCGACCCCGAACCCGCCGGCACAGCACCCGGCCCCGGGCCGCCGACCACCCCGGTCCCGGATTGGCTACGCGGCCTGACCTTCGCCACCCTGGAAACCAGCGACTGCACCCACCCACGTCAATCACGCGGCTACCAGCCCAGCCCGTCGCTGCGCCACCTCATCCAGGTCCGCAACCCCACCTGCACCGGCCCCAGCTGCCGCCGACCCGCCACCCGCTGCGACCTCGACCACGTAACACCCTACGACCAGGGCGGGAAAACCTGCGAATGCAACCTGCACCCCGCCTGCCGCCATGACCACCACACCAAGCAAGTCCCCGGCTGGACCGTCACCTGCCACCAGCCCGGCATCCTCACCTGGACCACCCCCAGCCACCGCAGCCACACCACTACCCCCGCGGAATACCTGGGATAAGCGCCGGTGGCCGCCGGGAATGCAGCTCAGCTCTTGCGGCCGGTCAGGGCCACGGTGACGCCCACGCCGATCATGGCCAGGCCGCCGGCCCCGCCGACCAGCGCGAACCGGCGCGGGGAGCGGGCGAACCAGGACCGCAGCTGGCTGGCCGCCACCCCCCAGCTGGTGTCCGAGGCCAGCCCGATGACGATGGAGACCAGGCTCAGCACCAGCATCTGCAGCGGGACGTGGCCGGCCGCCCGGTTCACGAACTGCGGCAGGACCGCCCCGAACAGGATCAGCGCCTTCGGGTTGGTCACCCCGACCAGGAACCCTTCGCGCACCGCCCGGCGGTCGCTGCGCGCCTGTGTGGATTCGGCGAACGCCTCGGCCAGCGTTCCGCGCCGCCGGTACGCCTGGATCCCCAGCCAGATCAGGTACAGGGCGCCCGCGAGCTTCAGCACCGTGAAGACCTGCGCGGAGCGCTGGACGAGCGCGCCCACGCCGACCGCGACGCAGATCGCGACCACGTAGTTGCCCGCGGAGTTGCCGCACACCGTGGCCAGCGCGGTGCGGCGGCCGTAGGCGAGCGCCCGCCCCACCACGAACAGGACGCTCGGTCCGGGGATGACGATCAGGACGAAGGACGCTAGCGCGTAGCCCAGCAGGCTCGAGGTCGAAATCACGCTACCGACAGTAAGCTCACCCGCGAGCGATGCTTCCTTCGGGGTTGCGGCCAAGCAGCGCGACGAGACGGTCACTGGGGCAGGCCTGCGGTACGGCCGGTATCGCGCCAGCGAACTGGACGTTCCGGGTCACCTGGGTGACCACCAGCGGAATGACGGCCAGGATGCTGGTGGCCAGGGCAGGCGGGATCGGC
>DASQRM010000022.1:0-4756 GCA_035642895.1 Streptosporangiaceae bacterium
CCGCCGTCCGTCCCAGGCCGCCGTCACCGCGTCCACAATCTCCAGGAGCAAGGCGTTGGCGGCCGGTGCCGTACTGATCGGCCCGGCGATTCAGCCGCGGGTTGAGGAACTGGGAGAGGAGCTACGTGCCGTTGGCGGCGATCTCCACGCCGTCGAACCCGGCCCGGCGGGCCTGCCTCGCAGCCGCTGCGTAATCGGAAATAACGGTCTCGATGTCTGTGAGCGTCATCGCCCGGGGAGTGATGGTCTGCTGGCGGCCGGCCCGGGTCGGGAGGTCTCGCCCGGGTTGATCGCCGAGGGTCCCGCGGGCCGTTCACCACGCCGGTGGTCGGGGTGGGAGTGGGCGCCGGTGTGCCAGAGCTGCAGCACGATCCGCCCGCCCAGGGCGTGCACGGTGCGAGACGGCCGGATCGCCGGGTATGACGTGATCGCTGATCCGGTGCGCCTGCGCGACCTGGACCTGGCGGTGCTCGGCGAGGCGGCCGAAAACTATGGCGGCCGGCGGCGGGGTCGCGCGTAGGCTCGGCTGGTGTCGGCCGTGGGCGGCGGCCAGCGAGGCTGGAGGTCCAGGCCATGGTCGATCAGGCGCCAGACGAGGCGGCCCGCGAGTTCGGTGTGGCGTTCCGCCGCTTCCTGGACTGGATCCACGGCCCAGAGTCGATCGAGGCCAATGAGGTGTCCGCGCTGGTCCGCGACTACCTGGGGCCTGATGGCGGGCAGCACTCCGTGGTGACCCGTGAGCTGCCCCCTTTCGAGCACGTCAACCTGCAGACCGCCCTCGACGCCTGGTCAGTGCGCGCCGGGCGGACGGTGCAGGTGCGCGGCATCGCCCTGCCGCCGCACTACGGGGGCGTGTCGCTGCAGCAACTGGTCGCGGGGGAGGGGCTGCCACCGCTGCGGCTCACCGCGCCCGCGCTGACCGACCTCCCGAACGGGCCCGGGTCGACCCTCGGGTGCCTGCGCCTGGCCCTGCTGCTGGTGGCTGATCAGCACGGCCGGTACGCGGTGATGATCCAGGCTCCGAACGAGCATCACGAGGCCCTGGAGATCGAGATCGCCGGCCTGCCGGTCGACCTGGCCCAGCGCCTGCTCGCCGAGCTGGACCAGTTGCGCGGCGAGCTCAACGTGTACCGCGGCCACCTGCTCGACGTGTCGCTCAATCCGATGGGTGGTGTCGTCCTGACGTTCGCCGGCCCACCCGGGCTCGGCCGCGATGACGTCGTGCTGCCGCCCGCCGTGCTGGCCCGGGTCGAACGGCATGCCCTGGGGGTAGCCAGCCACCGGGCGGCGCTGCTGGCCGCCGGGCAGCATCTCAAACGCGGCCTGCTGCTGTACGGGCCGCCTGGCACCGGCAAGACGCACACCATGCGCTATCTGCTGGGCCAGATGAGCGACTACACGCGCCTGGTCCTGACCGGCCGCTCCCTGGTGGCCGTCGGCGCGGTGACCGATCTGGCCCGCGCCCTGCAGCCCGCGGTCGTGGTGCTCGAGGACGTCGACCTCGTCGCCGAGGAGCGCTCGATGGGCCCGGCGTCGAGTCCGGTGCTGTTCGACCTGCTCGACGCCATGGACGGCGCGGCCCCCGACGCCGACCTGCTGTTCCTGCTGACCACCAACCGCGCTGACCTCCTGGAGCCCGCCCTGGCCGCGCGGCCGGGACGGGTCGACGTGGCCGTCGAGATCGCGCTGCCGGATGCCCCGGCCCGGGAACGGCTGCTGCGGCTCTACGGGCAGGGCGTCCCGCTGGCCCTGACCGAGGACGACGTGCAGCACGCCGTCGAGCGCACCGACGGCACCACGGCGTCTTTCCTGAAGGAGCTGATCCGGCGGAGCGTGCTTGAGTCACTGCACGACGACCCGGCGCTGACCGCCGTCACCGGGGCGCAGCTGGCCCGCGCGCTCGACGACCTGCTCGACTCGGCCCAGGCGGTGACCCGCACCCTGCACGGGGTGGGCGTGGACCCCGCCGACCTGCCCGTCGGCGGCGCACTGTCGCGCGGCCCGGGCGGCGGGGGCTGGATGTCCTACGGCCCCCGGGGGATGGTGCGGCGGCGCTTCCGGTAAGCAGCGCTTCCCGGTAAGACGTCGCCGGGTAAGGCAGCACTGGGAAAAATCTTCACCCGAACCGGTAGGAGAGCGTCCTGGCCGTTCGTCATCTGCATGACAAACGGAAAAAAGGAGGGCAACACCATGAAGTACCTGATGCTGGTCTGCACGGACCCGGACTACACGCCCGGCCAGGACGACGGCTCCCCGGACGTCGAGGACTGGGTCACGGACATGGATGGCAAGGGGATCAGGCTGATGGGCAACCGCACCCGGCCGGCCAGCGATGCCACCACGGTGCGGGTCCGCAACCGTGAGGTGCTGCTGACCGACGGCCCCTACGCGGAAACCAAGGACCTGATCGCCGGCTTCGACGTCCTCGAGTGCGCCGATCTTGACGAGGCGATCGACGTCGCGTCCAAGCACCCGATGGCCTGGGCCGGGGCGATCGAGCTGCGGCCATTCTGGCCTGATGACCAGGATTAGCAGCCCGCGAGGATCAACGTGACCGCTCCGGCCCGGGACCAGTGATGACCCAGGCCCAAGAGCGCATCGCCGGGATCTACGCCGACGGGTGGAGCCGGATCGTGGCCACCATGATCCGGCTCACCGGCGGCGACTGGGACCTGGCCGAAGAGTGCGCCCAGGACGCCTTCGCGCAGGCGCTCCAGAAGTGGCCGCGCTCAGGCATCCCGGATGAGCCGCTGGCGTGGCTCACCACGACGGCGCGGCACCGCGCCATCGACCGGATGCGCCGTGCGACGACCGAGGCGGCGAAGCTGCGGGAGGTGGCCGCCATGCAGCCGGATCCGCCGCCGTACGCCCGGGACAACGAGATCCCGGACGAGCGCCTGGAGCTCATGTTCACCTGCTGCCATCCGTCGCTGAATCTCGAGGCCCAGGTGGCGCTGACCCTGCGGAGCCTGGCCGGCATGAGCACCGCCGAGATCGCGCGCGCGTTCCTGCTCCCGGAACGCACCATGGGCCAGCGTCTCTTCCGGGCTAAGCAGAAGGTCGCGCACGCGGGCATCCCGTTTCGGGTGCCACCCCCGCACCTGCTGCCCGAGCGCCTTCCGGCCGTCCTGCACGTGCTCTATCTCCTGTTCAATGAGGGCTACGGGCACCCGGGGGAGACCCGGCTGGCGCAGGAGGCCATCCGGCTGGCGCGGGTGCTCGCCGGGCTGATGCCCGACGAGCCCGAGGCGCACGGCATGCTCGCGCTGATGCTGCTGCACGATGCCCGCCGCCCGGCGCGGACCGACGCCCGCGGCAATCTGGTCACCCTGGACGAACAGGACCGCTCGCTCTGGGACGCCGGTCAGATCGCCGAGGGCACGGCGATCCTGGACCGGGCGCTGCGCCGTCACCGGGCCGGCCCGTTCCAGATCCAGGCGGCCATCGCCGCGTGCCATGCCACCGCGGCCGCCGCGGACCAGACCGACTGGCCGCAGATCGTCGGGTTGTACGGGCAACTCGCGCTGGTGGCGCCGAGCGTGATCGTGGACCTGAACCGGGCCGTCGCGGTCGGCATGGCCGACGGCCCCGAGGCCGCGCTGCCCCTGGTCGACGCGATCGCCGGGACCGGGCAACTGGACGGCTACTACCTGCTGCACGCGACGCGGGCCGACCTGCTGCGGCGCGCCGGGCGGATGCCGGAGGCGGGCGAGAGTTACCGGAAGGCCCTCGGTCTCGCGCCTACCGAGGCGGAACGCCGTTTTCTCGCCAGCCGGCTGTCCGAGCTCTGACGATAATGAGCGGTGTGGACAACACCCACTACAGCCTGGTGATCGCGGCGGCCCAGGCGGCGGGACCCTGTCCCCCCGGCGACGAGGCGGCCTGGGGCCGCCGGGTGCAGGGCCTGACCGTGGACCTGCACCTGATCGCCCAGCAGGCCAGGCAGGACATCGAGCGGCTGGAGTCAGCCCGGACCTTCATCGCGTTCCTGGAGAAGGTCGAGATCGAGGAGTCGAGCCGTCGCGGCCTGCTCACGCTGCGGCTGCCCTCGGGCGAGAGCGAGCCGATCCGCACCGAGCAGAAGGACAGCGACCGCGGCCGGGCGCTGATCGAGCGGGCCCGCTCGCTGGAAGGGCGTTGGGTGCTGGTCTACCGCTACAACGAGCGGAAGGCCGGGCAGCGGAATCAGTCGGTCAGGATGCTGGCCCACCTGATGGACATGGGCGCTGACGGCGCCGTGCCCAACACCACGGCGAAGAAGATCGTGCTGCAGGAAGCGGGCGGCGACACGGCCCGCGCCCAGGACGCGTGGGCGGCCGCTGGCCTGCCCGGGACCGGGCCGGTCACGGTGGATCAGCTGGAGCAGGCGCGCACCACGGCCCGGACAGCCGGATAAGAGCAGGATGGGGAGGGATTTCGTCCCGCGTCCGTGGTCCCGGGGTTGATAACAGCAAGAGGCGCCCTGGACACCGGGGACCGTCACCTCTCCCGGCTGTAAACCGATAACAGCAAGAGGCGCTCACTGCGGCCAGGCCAGGTTCTCCCTGCCCTGGGGCGGTGCTGGTCCGGGTCGGACCAGTTCGGATCGGGTCGGTCCGTTTTGGTTCGTCCCGGACCATAAAACGGCACGCTGCGGGGAGGGGAGTGTACGCACGCTTCTTGCTGTTATCGGGTTGAGGTATTACGCTCCAGGCATGCCTGAGAGGGAGCCCCGCACGACCCCGGCCAGCGTCGCCATTGAGGACTTCATCCGCCA
>DASQRM010000023.1:0-2289 GCA_035642895.1 Streptosporangiaceae bacterium
CGGCCTGGGGAACCGCCGTGATCGGGAGCCGCGGCCGGGCCAGGCCCTTGTCGATCGCCGACTGGAGCTCGCTGACGATGCCGGGCGCGTCGGTTGTGACCCGTCGGGGCGGGAAATGCAGGGTGAGGATGCCGTGGGCGGCCAGCCTGTCGTGCCGTTCGGTGGTCCGGTCCTGGTCCGCGGCCGCCAGGTGGTAGGCCCGGGAATCGATCTCGGCCGCCACCCCGGCCTCCGGCCACCAGGCGTCAACGGTGGCGATAAAGATGCCGTCGGCGTCGAAGAGCAGCGCGTTGAACACCGGCCTGGGCAGGCCGGAGCGCAGGACCAGAATCCTGAAGTCGGCTTCGGCGACCGAGCGGACGCCGTCGCCGACCTCGGCCAGAGCCTCGCGGAACAGAGCAGAGCCCCTTACCGGTCCCGCCTCAAGTTCCTCGATCAGCTCGGCTACGCTGCAGGCCCGGCGCTGGACCGCCTCGCACACCACCTGGCGCACGTCGTCGAAGTGGGTCAGGCCGCGTGCCGCGTCCGCCACCGCGCGCGGCACCTTGGCAAAACGGATCCTTCCGGTGACGAACAACCGTTCCGGCATCCGCTGTGTCCGGTGTATCCGGACGAAGCCGGTGCTCTGACGGCTGCATTCCCACGGGATCAGCACATCCACGACGTCCGGCCCGGCCGGGCGCAGGTGATGACGGCGTATCGCGGCCGATCCGGTGAGCAGGCTGCGGCGGCCCGCGTAGAGCAGTGCCGCCATGTCCCGCTGATCCTGTGTCGCGATTCCGGTGAGCGCGAGGTAGACCCCGGGCAGAAGCCGCTGCCACCGGCCTCCGGGAGCCGCATAACGGTCCACCGTGCTGTGCGGCATGCCGCACAGCAGCGCCTGCGTGCGCGTGACGACCTGACGCTGCGCCTGCAGGACGCGGCGTAGGCGTTCGGCGTCGTAATCGGATCTCTTCGGCATGGCGACAGATTGTCACGCATATCTGACAATTTGACGTCTACGTGTGCGGAGGCCCTGGGGTGAAGGGGCCCTCGCCCCCATTTACTCGCCGCGGCGATGGGGTGAAGGGGACCTCGCCCTCGTCTATCGGGGGCAGGGGCCCCTTCACCTCAACGGAGGGAGGGGCGGGGGAGCGGGGGTGGAGGGTGGAGGGCGGAGAGCGGAGAGCGGGGGCGCGAGCGGGGAGGGCGCGGGGGAGCGAGAGCGAGGGCGCGGGCGCGGGCGGGACGGAGGGCGGGGTTAGAGGTCGATTTGGTGGCCTTGGGCGGCTACGGTGACGGTGGGATCGGGGCGGAAGCGGGTGGCGAGGGCGTCGAGGGCGTCGTCGGTGCGGTCTGGCTTGTGGTGGGTCAGCAGGACGCGGCGGGCGCCGGCCCGGTGGGCCAGGGCGACCGCGTAGTCCGCGGCCGGGTGGCCGAACGAGGCCTGGGCGGCGACCTCGTCTGGCCGCAGGAACGCGTCGTGGATCAGCAGGTCGGCGTCGGCGGCGAGGGCCAATGCGTCGGGATGGTATTCGCCCCAGCCATCGGGGCCGGGGCCGAGCGCGGTGGGGCAGTGATCCGGGATGTAGGCCATCGCGGAGTGCCCGTCGCTGACCCGGTAGCCGAACGTGCGGCCGCCCTTGTGCGGGACCTCCCTCGCCTCCACCGTGAAGCCCTCGGCCTTGAACACGCCGGGCGCCAGGCTGCCGAAGGACCAGTCCCCCCGCAGCCCGGCCGGCGTGATCGGGAAGTGCGGCGGGGACATCCCCCGGGCCAGCACCTCCTCGGCACCTGCACTCCCCTCCTCGTTCTGGGCCTCCTGCTCGGGCAGCAGCAGCGTGACCCGGGCGTCGTCGCGGTCCCCGGCCGAGAAGAACGGCAACCCGTGAACGTGATCCCAGTGCAGGTGCGTGAGGATGATGGTGCCGGCGAAGGGCGCGCCGCCGAGCAGCCCGGTGACCCGGCGCAGGCCGGTGCCCGCGTCCAGGATGAGCCGTGGCGCGCCTCCGCCGGGGGCTCCGTCGTCCGGGGCTATGGCCACGCACGAGGTGTGGCCGCCGTAGCGGACGAACTCCGCGCCCGGCGCGGGGGTCGAGCCGCGGACGCCACAGAGGTGGATGCGCACGCTCAGCCTCGCACGCCCTCTTCGCGCCGGTGCCCGGTGGCCAGCTCGGCGAGGTCGGACAGGTCGAGCTGCACGGCCGGGACCGAGGCGACCCGGCACCGGGTGACCGCGACCAGCGTGGACGTCCTGGTGCCTCCCTCGAGCGCGGCGCGCTCCCCCAGCATGGCCCCCGGCCCGTACTC
>DASQRM010000024.1:0-27908 GCA_035642895.1 Streptosporangiaceae bacterium
TTCTGCATGAATATTCCAGTCGAAGCCAAGGTTCCCTGGCCAGCCCGGTCGCGGGGAGCAGGAGCAGGTACCTGCGGAACCGTCCGGGCGGTGCCCAGCCGGCGCACGGGCCACGGCGCCGCCCTGGCGCGCACCGGTATCCTCCCCTGGTGAGCCGGATCTCAGTCGTGGGTGTCCCGAGCAGCGCGGCCAGCTATGCGGCTGGCCAAGATCTGGCCCCCGCGGCGCTGCGCTCGGCCGGCCTGGTCCAGCAGCTCACCGCCTCGGGCCTGCAGGTGCATGACGACGGAGACCTGCCTCACCAGATATGGAGCCCGGACCGGGATCATCCGCGGGCCCAGAACGCCGGCCAGGCGACCACGTCCCTGCAGCAGCTAGCGGACCGGCTTCACCCGCTGCTGGCCCGCGACGACATTGTCCTGGTGCTGGGCGGGAATTGCACCATCGCGCTCGGGGTAGTGGCGGCTTTGCGGCGCCTGGGCGCCGAGGCGCCGGGACTGCTCTACGTCGACCGCCACTACGACCTCAACACCCCGGAAAGCAGCAGTGACGGGGCGCTGGACTGGATGGGGCTCGCGCACGCGCTGGCCTTGCCTGGCTGCCTGGACGTCCTAGCCGGCGCGTTCGGGCCCCGGCCGCTGCTCCAGCCGCACCAGGTGGCATGGCTCGGGGTCGAGCCACAGCAGGCCACGCAGTGGGAGCGCGAGCAGGCTGACCGGCTCGGCTTGCACGTGACCACCAGCCAGGCACTGGCCGCCGATCCAGCCGGCAGCGCCCGGGCCGCACTCAGCCACCTTCCGCCTGGCCCGCTCGCCGTCCACGTTGACGTCGACGTCCTCGACTTCACCGATGCCCCACTGGCGGAGAGCACCGATGGCCGCAACATGGGACCTACCCTGGACCAGACCACCAAGGCGCTCATAACGGCGGCGCGAGATCAGCGGTTGCGAACGCTGTCGATCGGGGAGCTCAACCCGACCCGCTGCGTCGGCGACCCCCCGGCGCTCGCCCGGTTCGTCACCAGCATCACCCGCATACTCGCCGCCACGATCCGCTAAGCGACCCGTGCTCGCGGTCACAGCCACGCGGGGCCGGGCCGGGCCACCGGGGAGGCGGGGCGGGCGCGGAGCGCGTGCAGCCGGGACAGCCAGCCGGCGATCCCGGCCGCGCCCTGCATGAATCCCGGTTCCGGCGCCAGCTCGGGCGGGGTCCTGGTGTGCTCGGTGTTGGACCAGCTGACGCCTGGCGGGGTGGTCAGGGCCCGGGCGGCGGCGTCGGCGGCCAGGGCGCCGGTCCAGTCGAGCAGGGCGGTGTCGCCGGTGGCCTGGTAGCGGTCGAGCAGGAACTGCCCGACTCCCGCGGTGCCGCAGCACCGGGCCAGGTTGTCCCAGTAGCCCGGATAGAGCCGCGCGGGCAGGCGGCTGTCGCGCAGCGCCCCCAGGCAGGCGTCAATGGCGTGCTCCCACCGCGGTTGCGGGTCGATCTCGTCCAGGAGGACGAAGAGCCGCGCCGTGCCGGTGGGACCGTGGCACCAGCCGTAATTGACGTCCGGGCGGTCCGGCCGCGGCGGTATCTGGAGCGGCACCGCCCAGCCGCCGGGACGGTCCCCGGCGGCGAGGAGCGCCTCGGCGCCCCGGGTGGCGACGTCCACCAGGTCTCGGCGGTGCAGGGCGCGGCCGGCGGCGGCCAGGGCGTAGGCGGCCCCGGCGGTGCCGTGGGAGAACCCCGGCATAATGGTCTCCCGGTTCGCCGCCATCCGCCAGTGGAGCCCGCCGGGGGCCGGTTCAGCCGCTTCGGCCAGCCAGCCGGCCAGGATCTGCGCAGCCTGGACCGACGTGTCCGCGTCGTCGGCAATCAAGACCAGCAGGAGGCCGGCGTCGCCGGAGATGATGTCGGTGTACCGCAGCGGGTCGGGCGGCGTGTTCCTGATCCGCCCGGCGATCTGCTGCGTCACCTGCGCGGCGGCTTGCGCGGCGGCGGAGTCTCCGGTCGCGTCCGACCAGGCCCGCAGCGCCACCGCGACTCCGGCCCACCCGGAGAACAGGCCGTCGTCGGGCATCGTGGCCACGCCTGGGCCCTGCCGGGCCAGGGACAGCAGCCGGCCGCGGGCGCCGGGCGCGACCGGTGCGGTGCCGAGGCCAGCCGCCCCAGCTTCGGCGCAGCCGAGCAGCACCCCCGCCGTGCCCGAGTAGAGGTCGTCGAACAGCACCCCGTCCTCGGTCCACCCCAGGCCGCCATCGGCGGCGACCGCCACGGAGGCGATCCAGTCGAACGCACGGCGGGCCAGGTCCACGTCACTCCGTCTATTCCACCCGCGACACGTACTGTCCCACCCGCGGCAGGCCGGCGTTAGGTCTGTTTCAGCAGCTCGTGAGCGGTGGCGTTAAGCCTGTTTCAGCAGCTCGTGAGCGGCGGCGGCGATGTGCTCGGCATCGATGCCGGCCGCGGCCAGCAGTTCAGTGCTGCTCCCGGAACCAGGCAGCTCCCGGACACACAGATGAGCCAGGTGGAGTGGCTGTGGTCCCGCCGAAAGCAGGGCATCCGCCACCGCGCTGCCGAGCCCTCCCGCGGGGTAGTGGTCCTCGGCCACGACCACGCGCCCGCCCGTGGCGGCCACGGCGGCCACGAGCGTTTCGGTGTCGATGGGCGCGACGGAATACAGGTCGATCACCCGGGCGTGGATGCCGTCCGCCGCCAGCCGGTCCGCGGCGGCCAGGCAGGCATGCAGGGTGACCCCGGCACCGATGAGAGTCACGGCATCGTCCGGGCCTGACCGCAGGACCTTCGAGCCGCCGACCGGAAAGTCCTCCGCCCTGTCGTACAGGACGGGATACGCGCCGCGGGTGGTCCGCAGGTAGCTGATGCCGGGGCGGTCCGCCATCGCCCGCACCAGCGCTGCCGTGCTGGTGGCGTCGCTCGGGTACAGCACCGTTGCTCCGTGCACCGCGCGCATCATGGCCAGGTCTTCCAGAGCCATCTGGGATGGCCCGTCCGCGCCGATCTCGACGCCGGCGTGCGATCCGGACAGCCGGATGTTCGCCTGGGAGATGGCGGCCATCCGGATGAAGTCATACGCGCGGGTGAAGAAGGCCGCGAACGTCGAGGCGAACGGGACGTAATGGCGGGCGCTGAGCCCTACTGCGGCCGCGACCATCTGCTGCTCGGCGATGAACATCTCGAAGTAGCGCCCGGGATAGGCCTTGGCGAACTCATCGGCGTAGGTGGAGTTGCTCACCTCACCGTCCAGCGCTACCACGTCGGGCCGGTCGGTGCCGAGCCCGGCCAGCGCCTCGCCGTACGCCTTGCGGGTGGCTACCTTATCGCCCACCGAGTAGGCCGGCGCCTGCGGCGCCGGAGTCTGCGGGGCGCCGTGGGCCTGGTCCGCCGCGCTGGGCATGGCCGGCGCGGGGCCCGGAGACGCGTCGGCGGGCAGCGGGCCGCGGACCAGCAGGTGGCGCTCGCCGCCCAGTTCCTCGATGGCCCGGGCGGCCATGTCAGGCGGGAAGGGCTTGCCGTGCCAGCCCTCATGGTCCTCGACCTCGGAGAAACCCTTCCCCTTGATGGTGCGGGCCAGTATCACCGTGGGCTGGCCGGAGCTGTCCTCCGCGGCGGAGCGGAACGCCTCGTCGATTTCGCTGAGGTCGTGACCGTCGATGGTCAGGACCCGCGCGCCGAACGCCTCGGCGCGCTGCTGGTAGCGGGCGAGGTCCCACTGGATCTCGGTGGGGCCGCGCTGTCCCAGGCGGTTGACGTCCACGATCGCGGTCAGGTTGGACAGCTGGTAGTACCCGGCCTTGTCCAGGGCCTCCCACATGGAGCCCTCAGCCATCTCACTGTCCCCGCACAGCACCCAGACCCGGTACGGGAGCCGGTCGAGATACCGGCCCGCCAGCGCGACCCCCACCCCGTCCGGCAGTCCCTGGCCGAGCGATCCGGTCGCGACGTCGACCCAGGGCAGTATCGGGGTGGGATGGCCTTCCAGGCGGGACCCGAACCGCCGGTACCCGGTCATCAGCTCCTCGTCGGACACCACCCCCACCGCCTTGTAGATGGAGTACAGCAGCGGGGACGCATGTCCCTTCGAGAAGATCAGGTGGTCGTTGACGTCAGCGCGCGGGTTGTCCCAGTCATAGTGCAGGTGACGGCCGACCAGCACCGCCAGCAGGTCCGCGGCGGACATGCTGGAGGTGGGATGCCCGGATCCGGCGCTCGTGCTGGACCGGATGGAGTCCACCCGGAGCTGTGCGGCGAGGTCACCGGCAACCGCGAGGTCGATTCCGGTAAGCGGCTGAGTTTGGCTGCTCATGTCAGGCCCTTCCGGGAAGTGGGAAACTCGCCCTGGATCGCCCAGCCGCTGCCCATTTGACGCCCGGGTAATCAGGAAGGCCGCGCTGCCGAGCCGTTATGGCCAGGTTATCGAACCGCGTCCGGCGGCCACTTTCGGGGCATGAGGCCGCGGTCCGGCGTTTCACCGCCATCCACGCCGCGCCCGGGCCACAGGGTGGCGAACTCAGCTAACCTCCTGCCGTGATCCCGCAGCCAGATGGCTCTCACGAACTTGAACGGCAGCGCGCTGACATTGAGGCGGTCTTCCACGGACCGCGGGAGGCGCCAGACGCAGGCCAGCCGCGGGTCCTGGCCGTGTTCGCCTACGCCGAATCACTCAGGGTCATCAGCCGGGGCGGCCTGACCTCCCTCGACCGGGCGACGATCGACGCGGTCCGCGCCGGCGCGCGGCCCGGGCATCCGCTGCCACCGCGGGAACCTGGCGACTATCTGGCTCACGTCACCGACGCCGACGTGATCATCACCGGAAGCGAGGCCGGGCGGCGGGCGGCGGTCCTGTTCTCACACCAGCATTTCCCGGGGATTCGTTTCGGTCACCGCTTCCAGCCGGAACAGGAGGGAACCGGTACTGCCTTCGCTCTCCTGGCGGATATCGAGACGGGTGACCTGCACCGGATGATGGAGGCCCCGCCTTCCCCTGATAGCGACGGCATCATCTGGACATCGTGGGGAGCCCGGCTGCCCGGACTTGAACATCAGCTCACCGAAATCCAGGCCGCATTCCTAGGCGGTTGGCGGGCACCAGGCGCGGAAAACCCGCGAGTCCTCACCGAGCGCGTCTACGGCGAAGCCCGCAGGGTTCTCGGCGGGGACGGGTGGACGGGGCTTGACGAGGCGACCGTCGAGGCGGTCCGCGGCGGGGCACGGCCGGATGATCCGCTGCCTCCGACCCCCTACATCAACGGCGTCTCGGATCCCGACGTGCTTATTACCGGAAGTGATGAGGATCAGCGCGTGACGATCTTGTTTTCCCACCGGGACTTCCCCGGTGTTCGTTTCGGTCACCGCTTCCCGCTGGATGACCCAGGCCTCGACAAGATCTGGCTGAAGGAAGAGATCGAAACCGGCGCCTTGGACCGCCTGATGGAGACGCACCCTTCCGCCGACAGCACCGGCATCATCTGGACGACCTGGGAAAATGAAGACAACTGACCGACCGGCCGCCGCCTGGGACCAGCCCCGGTATCAAATGCCTCACGAAGATGCTTAGTGCGCGCGGCCGACCGTATCAGCCGGCTAGCTTTTAATCCCTGCGCCGCCTCCCTGAGGGGCAAGGCATGTACCTATTCGAAAGCGAAGCCACGTTCGAAGCTGATCCAGCCACGGTCTGGAAGGTGTGGACCGACGTAGGCCGCTGGCCAGAATGGGATGTCAGCAAGGAGATCGCCCGGCTGGACGGCCCGTTCGAGCCAGGCGTGACCGGCTGGGCCAAGCAGCGCGGCAACCTCGGCGGTTCCTTCACCATCACCATGGTGGACGTCGGCCGCCGCTGGATCACGGAATGCCCGACGCCCATCGGAAAGCTGGTCTTCGACCATGTGGTCGAACCGATCGCCGGGGGCCGGGTCCGGGTGGTCAAGAAGGTCGACGCCCAGGGCGCACTCACTCCGGTGATCCGGCTGCTCGCCCCGAAAATGCGCCGTGACATCGCGGAGTCCCTGGTCAACCTGGGAAAGCTGGTGTCCTCGTAGCCGGGACGGCGTGCGGCGCCCAGCGACGCGGAGCCGGTCCAGGCGGCGGCGATCCGCGGCACCGGCCCGCTTCAGAATCGCCAGCGGGTACTGCTCGGGCCGAGCGCCGGATCGTTGACGAAGCCGAGGACTGAGGCCGGGCGGATCTCGTAGGGCTGGTAGGGCGGCAGGCCGGCCGTGGGCGCGCCGTAGGGCGCGTCAAAGGCCCCATTGATCACGGTCACGGGCCAGTCGTACTTCGCACGGTAAGCCCCGGCGACGCTCTCCAGTACCGCTGGATCGGCGACTTTCGACGCGCTGCCGTCCAGGACCAGGTGCATGTCGTCCGCGGTTACCGCGACCGTGCACCGGCCATCACGGTCGAGGTTGCGCCCTTTGCGGGCCTGCGGGCTGGAGGTTGTGTAGAGCGCGCCGCCCACCCACACGGCGAGCACCGGGCGTATCTGGGGCCGGCCGCTTGGATGTACTGTGCCCAGCCAGTACCAGCGGGCCTGGCTGATCCGTTCGCGGGCGGCCGCCCACGGCAAGGTCTGCGGCTCCCGGCCGTCGTTGGTCAGCGGCTCGGCCACGGGCTGGGTGTCGGGCGTGTTCATGCTGTCCTCCAGGAAGGTGAGAGTACAGGGGCTATCTCCGCGTCCGCGATGCACCTACTGACCGCCGGGAACCCGCGAACCAATCGGGGATCGCTGAATCCGGTCAGTCCGGGAGCACGGCGGGAAGGCCGAAGCGGGGAAAGGCTGTCGCACCGACGAAGCGGTCGTCCTCCGTGCCCAACGGGACAGCAGTTCGGCCGTCACGAACCCGGTGACCTGAGCGATATGGTCGCCATCCAGGGTGAGCACGTCGAACACCGACGCCACCCAGCGCCGCTGGCGGGCGTCAAACGTGTAGCGGCCCACGGCCAGCTGCCCGTTAGCCCGGGTGGCGACCTGCCGCCAGGACTCGTTGTAGGCGTAGTCGCGCAAGAACACGGCGATCGCCGGGCGGCCCCGGTACCAGGTCAGAATCGGCGGCATCGCCCAAATGGCGTCCTCGGTCAGCATGCCGGCCAGCGCACCGACATCGGCGCGCTCGACCGCGTCGCAATAGCGCCCGGCCAGCTCGAGGCTCTCCCGCCGTTCGTACCGCGCCTCTGGCGAGGCGAACCCGCTGGTGACACCGAACGCCTGGTCCGGGTACGGCTCCACCCAGACCGACTCGAGCAGGACCTCAGCGAACTGCGGCCCTCGAAGCCCGCGAGTCCCCGCCACGCCCGCAACAGCGCGTCTTGCAGGGCATCCTCAGCGTCCGAGCTTCGCGAACAGCCAGAAGGTCACTCCCGTGCCCGCGCCGTACCCGAGGTGGGCACTCAGGTCACCGGCCAGCGTCTTGGCGTCGTACTCCCAGATCGGCTTGTAGAGCCCGCCCTCCGGCAGCAGCACGTACCCCGAAATCCAGACCACCGGGCCCAGCGCCAGGCCATAGACGGGCTTCGGGCTGCGCATGGACCCGGCCAGGACCCCATAGACCGCGCCCCATCCCGACCCGTAGGACCAGTGCATGACGGTGCTGACCGGCCCGGCCCACCGATCCGGGAGTTCGCGCTGCGTGAAACCCTCGATCAGGCGCTTGCCGACCTGCCCTGGGGCAGGCGCCTGGTCCCAGCGCTCGACTTTCGGGAATTCCCACGCGAGCGGGCTGTCCTTGCCGCCCGTGCGCCGGTACTTCAGGTAATTCACCGCGTCCAGGCAGACCGTCCCCACGGTCCCGGCCAGGAGGCCGCCCACGACGGCGGCGAGCGGGGTAATGCCGTGCTTTCCAGTGCCCATCCCGGGTCCAATCGCCGTCTCGGAGCTTTATTTGCGCGCCAGCCAGGCTAGCGCAGCTGTGGTCAGGGCCTCGGTGCCGGTCCGCAGGCAGGGCTGCAAGGGCGGCAGGAATTTCGGTGAGTGGTTGGAGATCAGATCCTGCAGGCGCCCGGCCTTCTCCGCGGCGCGGTAGGTCTTCTCGTCGGTGTACCCCAGCGCCCGTCGTAGCCGGCCAGGATCTCCTCGAGACTGCCCATTACCGCCGCCCCCGCCTTACTCGATGTCCAGTTCCCGCAGGTTGGTCTGGGCCAGCTCGACCAGTTCCTTGCCCTCGCCGGACAGGACGGTCTTGGTCGCGTACAGCGTGAAGCCCTTGACCTCGCCGTAGCTCAGCTTGGGCGGCAGCGACAGTTCGTAGCGGTCGGTGCGGACGTCGACCAGGGCCGCGCCGTCATGACTGAACGCCGCGCGCAGCGCGTCCTCCAGGTCGCCGGCCTTCTCCACCCGCGCGCCGAACAGCCCGGCGGCCTGGGCGATCCCGGCGAAGTCCGGGTTGTCCAGGTCGGTGCCGTAGGTCACGATCCCGGCCGCCTTCATCTCCAGCTCCACGAAGGACAGCGCGCCGTTGTTGAACACCACGACCTTCACCGGAAGGTGCTGCTGGCGCAGCGTGATGAGCTCGCCGAGCAGCATGGCCAGCCCGCCGTCGCCGGACAGCGAGATCACCTGGCGGCCCGGCTGGGCGGCCTGGGCCCCGATGGCGTGCGGGAGCGCGTTGGCCATCGACCCGTGATTGAAGGAGCCGATCAGCCGGCGCGCGCCGTTCATCCGCACGTACCGGGCCGTCCAGATGCACGGCGTCCCCACGTCCGCGGTGAAGACCGCGTCGGCCGCCGCGAGCCGGTCGACCGTGGCCGCCACGAACTGCGGATGCAGCGGGGATTCGCCCGGCCGGCTGTGGGCGAGCTTGTCCAGCCGGGACCGGGCGCGCCGGTAGTGGGCGGTCATCCGGTCCAAGTGCCTGGCATCGGATTTGGCCTCCAGCAGCGGCAGCAGCGCCTCGATGGTGTCCTTGACCGTGCCCACGAGCGGGAAAGCGACCGGCACCCGGCGGCCGATATTCTCCCCCCGCACGTCGACCTGGATGACGGGGACACCCTGGGGAAGGAACTGCCGGTACGGGAAGTCGGTGCCGAGCATGACCAGCGCATCGCAGTGCTCCATGGCCCGGTAACCCGAGCCGAACCCGATCAGCCCGGTCATCCCCACGTCAAAGCGGTTGTCGTACTCCACGAACTCCTTGCCGCGGAACGCGTGCACGATCGGGGCCTGCAGGGCGCCCGCGAACTCCATGAGCTGGTCGTGCGCGCCCGCGCATCCGGCCCCGGCCAGGATGGTCACCCGGCTCGCGCCGTTCAGCACCTCGGCCGCGGCCGCGAGCGGAGCCTCGGCCGGCCGGATGACCGAGGCCGCCTTGCGCACCGGGGTCGTCATGGCGCCGGACGGGACATCGGCGAAGAACACTCCGCCCGGGATGACGACCACGGAGACCCCGCCGCGCTCCAGTGCCGCGCGCATCGCGCTCTCCATGACGTGCGGGATCTGCTCGGGGATGCTGACCAGCTCGCAGTACACGCTGCACTCGCGGAACAGCTCCTGCGGATGCGTCTCCTGGAAGTACTGCAGGCCGATCTCGACCTCCGGGATGTGCGCCGCGACCGCCAGCACCGGGACCCGGCTCCGGTTGGCGTCATACAGGCCGTTGATCAGGTGCAGGTTGCCCGGCCCGCAGCTGCCTGCGCACACCGCCAGCTCGCCGGTCAGCGCGGCCTCCGCGCCGGCCGCGAACGCGGCGGCCTCCTCGTGGCGCACGTGCTCCCAGGTGATGCCGCCATCGCGCCGCATCGCATCGGTGAACCCATTCAGGGAGTCACCGGGAACCCCGTACACCCGGCGCACCCCCGAGCTTTTCAACAACGCCACCATCGCGTCAGCCACGCTGGAAGCCACGGCCTGCTCCTCTCCCGCCTCCGGCATGATCTGACACCAGCGCGATAGCCAATAACCGGTTGATCACGCTGGCCGGGAGGCACGCATCTACGCAAATCAGGCTAACAACGGCAGAATTAAGGTGCTGGCGGGGTAATGCGTTGGATGGTTCTGCGCAGCCCATCCCGGCCCGCCGTGGTGGTCCCGGTGAAGCCCCGGACCAGTGCTCCAGGGTCCAGCATGCGGGCGTCCAGCGGCATGACGTTCAGGTGGTAGACGTAGCCCGCGAGGATGCTGTCGGATCCCGCGGCGTCCAGCGACGGGGAGGGGCGCACCCGCCGTCCCCAGCAGCACCAGTATCCGTCATGCCTGCCCTTCCGCCCGAGCCGCTCCCTGGAGCTACCCGAGTCCGGACTGAAACCCACGTCGAAGCCGGAGGCCACGGGCGGCGAACAGAAATGGAACCGTGACTGACTGCCGCCCGTCCAACCGATGTGCACGGCGACGGCGGAATGTACGGGCAGATCACGACGCGGCGGCTGGCCGTGCTGGGCGGGTCCATCGCCGTGCTGGGGCTGGCCGCCTGCGGCAGCGCGACCAGCGCCGGCACCGGGCCGCCGGCCGCGGCCACGCCGGCACGTGCGCCGCTCTGCGCCGGTACTGCACACGTGGATCAGGTCGTGATGCGGCTCACCGCCGCCCAGCCTGAAGAGATCCTCCCGCGGGTGAAGACGATCACCGCGCCACGGGCTGCGGCCCTGGCCGCCGCGCTGTGCGCGCTCCCCCGGATGCCGGGCGGGTTGCGCTGCCCGGCCGCCCTGGGCGGGGCGCTCCGGCTGGAGTTCACCGCCGGGGGCCGCAGCTACCGGCCGGTTCTCATCCGGGACTCGGGCTGTGCCAGCGTCACCGGGGTGGGCCCGGTCCGGCAGTGGGCCTGGTCATCGCGGCCCGGACGGCTGCTGAGCGAGGCGGTCGGCGGGTACGGCCGGCTGGTACCCGGGACCCATCCGAGCAGCGTGCCCACCCAGTGATCCGATCGCTGGCCGGCAGCCCTCAAGAAGGCCCGGACCGCGACGGTGTATGCCTCCCCCGCCGCGGTCCGGGCCGCTTACTGATGGATGACCAGGCTGCCTCCTATCGGGCCCGGCACGGGTTGCGCATGTTCCCGCTGTTGAAGTTGTTGATGCGGGTCGCCGTGGTGAATCCGGCCTCGGGGTAGACGGTCTTCAGCAGCGAACCGTACTCAGTCTTGGAACTGCCGCCGAAGTTGTTAGTGGTGTGCGGGATGAAGTTGCCGCCCTCCTGCCAGGTGCACGACCCGTGCCTGACCGTGGTCGAGTAGAACGGGTAGAACTGCGCCCCGTGCGGCGGGTTCACGCAGTTCGCGCCGGTCGTCCGGTCACAGAACGGCGGGTTGAACTGCGAGTCGGACGCCTCGATGCGCGGCAGGTCGGTCTCGAACGCGACCGTCGAGAAGTTCCTCCCGTGCGTGGTCGGGCTGGTGAACAGCACCGGTGACGGGTGCAGAGCCCGGTCCCGGGCCACGTTCGGGTCGGTGCCCGGCCAGTCCGTCCGGTAGGACTGCCCGTCGAAATCCCCGTCAGAGGCGAAGCACCCATTGATCTTCACCAGGAGCGAGTCAGCCGCCGGCACACAGCCGGCGTCGTCCCCGTCGAGCACCGGGTCCTGGCCGCCAGCCTGGGTGCAGTTGCCGTCCTCGTCGATGGCCAGGCAGTTCTCGAAGTGCCCGATCTCATCGGACATGGCCACGTTGTACGTGTGTGCCGACCACGTGTTGCCCCGCGGGTTGGCGGTCGAGTACTCGGGGTGGAACGCGTACGGCTTCTCCTGGCAGGTCTGGGACTTCGGCGTGTACAGGATGTGGCCGAACCCGTTGGCCTTCGACGCGGTCATCGAGCCGCGCTGGCCGGTGGTCAGGTCGGCCATGTCGATGCGCAGTCCGGCCGAGGTGTCATGGATATGGAACCGGACGACATCGCCCGGGCTCATGAGCAGGTCCTTGCGGAGGTCGGGGTTGACCGCGGCGAAGTTCGGGTTGGTGAAGGTCCCGGTGAACAACGGGTTCGCCGGCGCCTGGGACTTGCCGCTCTTGGTGATGTAGGCCCAGTTGATCGGCTCGGGGCCGCCGAGGACGAAGTTGTTGCAGGCGGTGGTGTTCCCGACGCCGGTGTTCTGGTTCAGGTTGAAGCTGTCGATGGTCATCGCGGCGCAGTACTGCGTCTTCGCGCAGCCGAAACCCTCGAACTGCGGGACATATCCCGGGCCGTAGAACTGCAGTTCCATGAACGCGTTACCGGGGTGCTTCCCGATGTAGTTCCGCGCCTTGGGATTGGTACCGACCAGGTTGTTGGCGTCAGAGTCGGGCTTGCACTTGTGCGTGAACTCGGGCGCGGACTGGGTGTCGCACAGCGTGAGGCCGAACCAGAACGTAGGCCGCAGCTGGAAATTCCACGTGGAGCCGCCCTTGCCGCTCGCGTTGGGCTGCTTCTTCGGATCCCTGGGCAGGGTGACCGTGTAGGTCATGTCGTTGCCCGATCCGGGCCGGCCGGACTTGAACAGAACCGACGGCTCGTCGTGTCCGACGTATCCGCCCGGGACTGTGTTGTAGGCATCGACGCAGGTTGACTTGTAGCTCTGGCACAGGGGATGTTCGAGATAGGTCTCGGCGGTGGCCTTCATGACCTGGGCCTGTGGGTCAGCGTGGCTCGCGGCACTCGCTGGAAGCGAGGCGGCTGCGAGGACGATTAAACTCAGCAGACTGATCGCAGTCATGACGTATCGCTTCACCGTCTGTCCTTTCGTCCATAGGCGGGACCTGGAGCGCGGTATTACCCGCAGCGCGGCCAGTCGTTCCGGAGCCTGTCTCCGCATGGTCTCAGCCCTCGGCCGGGCGACGCCCCCTCCGAACCCCTTCCCATGGCTACTCGTCACAGAGCGTGCGCCACGACAAGCTGACCCCGTCGGCGTGTCTGACAACCTGGACAAACACTGACAGACATAACCGGCCGCTGTAGGAGTACTAACAGCAGATACTCCCGTAACACCCAAGACATGGCAATAAAATCTTCAGGAAAGATGGGGCCCATCCCTTAGACCACCAGCGACGGCTCGTCAGGTGCAGACAGGCTCAGCACAGCGCCGGCCACGGCGGGCGAGGCGCTGACCTGCGCCTCCAAGGCTCGAAGCCGGACGGCCACGTGTGACTCGGTGTCATCGCCGGTGAGATCGACGTCGCCGATCACCGAGACCATCCGCGGCCCGACGATCTCCAGCCGCAGATAGGTCACCCGGGCGACCTCCGGCGCGGCCATGAGGGCCTGGAGGGTGGCGGCCCGCACCCGGGGGTCGACTTCCTGCCCGACCAGGAAGCGCAGGTTGCGGTTGATCAGGACGATCGCGACGACCCCGAGCAGCACGCCGACCAGGATCGATCCGGCGGCGTCCGGCACCGGCGAACCGGTCAGCTGGTGGGCGCCCAGGCCGGCCCCCGCGATCACCAGGCCCACCAGCGCGGCGGCGTCTTCCGCGAACACCGCCCGCAGGGTGGGATCGGAGGTGGCCAGGACGTGCTCGAGGAGGTCCCGGTGCAGCGACTCGGCCTCGCCCCGGGCCTGCCGGGCCGACCGCAGGAACGAGATGGCCTCGAGGATGAACGAAAGGGCCAGGACCACGTACCCGACCAGGAAGTACCCGGCGGCCTCCGGCCTGATGAGTTCCTGGATGCCGCGGGTGACGGAGACCGCGGCGCCCGCCACGAACAGCCCGATCGCAGCGAACAGTGACCAGACGTAGGCCTCCCGGCCGTGACCGAACGGGTGGGCGACGTCCGGCGGGCGGCGGGACCGCCGGTCGGCAATCAGCAGGAAGATCTCGTTGCCCGTATCGGCCCAGGAATGCGCGGCCTCAGCCAGCAGCGACGCCGACCCGGTGAGCGCCGCGGCGGCCGACTTCGCCACGGCGATGAGCACGTTGACCGCGAGCGCGACCAGGACCGTGATCAGGCTCTCCGACCCGCCGGTGTCCTTCGGCACTGGGACTGAGCTGAGCAAGTCGTGATGTCCGCTGGCCGTCCCCTCGGCCCGGGCGGGACCGGGAGCCTGCTCGTCATCCTGCTCGTGCGTCATCAGCCAGTGGTATCAGGAATTGCGCAGCGAAATCCCGTCCGATCCGGCGATGTTGTCGGCCCCGACGGCCCGCAGTCCCTCACCCAGCCGTTCGCGGGCCTGCCGCAGCAGCTTGAAGGAGTTGGTGAACGAGTTCTGCGCGGCCGCCCGGTCGGGATCGGCCCCATGCTCCTCGATGAGATGAGTCTGCAGGGCCGCAGCGACTTCGTCGGCGGCCTTCAGCGCGTGATAAATGGCCCGGTCCCGTGCGTTGTCGTCAACCATAAGCTCAGTATCCCCGCCGCCCGGTGGACGGGGGGGCGGAGCCGCCAGGTCACGCCTGCGACCGGTCGAGATCGATGAGCGCGACCCCCAGCTCGGGGTGCATTACCTTGCGCAGCTCCGCCGGGTTCTCGGTCACGACGAGCTCCAGCGTCGGGAACACCCGGCCCTCGATGAGGTGGCCGCCGCGGGTCGTCCCATCCGACAGGCCGAGGACCACGTGGATGTTCAGGCCCGGGCCGTCCTGGTCCTCAGCCACGTCACCGATCAGCGAGAGCACCTCGGTGGGCTCGTCCACCGGGATGTGCCGGAACTGCCTGGCCGCACGGTCGAACCAGCCGACGGTGGCTCGCTCGAAACCCCCGACGCCAGTGATCTGCGACGCTTCCAGGCGCTCGGAGCGCGCGAACTGCTTCAGCGAGGCCATCGCCTCATCGCCCGGGTCGCACACCACCACGTAGGTAGTAACGTCCGCGTCCTCGACAATCTTGGATTTCATGAGTCCCTCCTCGTCAGTGCACCCCTACCCCAAGGACCAAGAGGGGCACGGCACGATCTCGCGGAACTTGACGCGGTCCGCTAACGTCGGAGCGTGCCACCTCCGGTCCTCATCAGCTCAGGACGCAGCGCGGACGTGTTCGCCCTTGACGAGCAGCGAGTCCTCCGCCGGTACCGCGACGGTAACGAGGTGTCCGCCGAGGTTCCCGTCATGACCTATGTGGCGGCGCTCGGCTTCCCGGTGCCCAGGATCTACGAGGCCAAGGGCACCGATCTGGTGATGGAACGCGTTGCCGCCCCCACGATGCTGCAGGCGCTGCTGTCCCGCCGGATCCGTCCCGAAATCGGCGCCGCGCTGCTGCTCAGCCTGCATCGCCAGCTGCACGGGCTGCCACCGCGGCTGAGCAGCGATCCAGACGCCCGGGTTCTGCACTTAGACCTTCACCCGGGCAACGTCATCCTCAGTCCCGGCGGCCCCGTGGTCATCGATTGGCGCAACAGCGCGGAAGGCCCGCCGGACCTGGACCTTGCCGTCTCGGCCCTGATCCTGGCCCAGGTCGCGGCCGACGAAGCGCACGAGATGGCCGCGCTCGCGGGTGTCGTGCTGATGGCCTTCCTGCGGTTCGCCGGCGGGAGTCCGCTGCGGATGCTGGACCGCGCCATGGCGATGCGCCGCTCCGACCCGGCCCTGACCGCCGATGAGACCAGCCGCCTGGCGTCCGCCGTGGATCTTATCCGCCGCTGTCCTGATGGGCGCGAAGCCAGGCCAGAACGGCCTTGACCCGGCGGTTGTCGTCCGGGCCCGGCTGGATGTTCAGTTTGCGGAAGATCTCGGCAATGGGTGCCTCGACGCTCCGGGGCGCGATGCCCTGATCACGGGCGATCGCAGCATTGGATCGCCCTTCGGCCATGAGGGCGAGAATGTCCTGTTCGCGCCGGGTCAGGGACTTCAGCGGGTCTTCCCGGCGCCCGTGGCGGCTGACCAGGCGCCGGACGATGCCTGAGTCGATCACTGTCTCGCCGGCCGCCAGGCGCTGGAGGGCGTCGATGAGGCTGCCCACATCGGTGACCCGGTCTTTCAGCAGGTAGCCGATTCCGCCGGAGTCGATCTCGACGAGGCGTGCGGCCTGTGAGGTTTCGGTATAGGCGGACAGCAGGAGCACGCCCACTCCGGGATGACTTTCCTTGAGTTGCTCGGCGGTGGTGAGTCCTTCGTTGGTGTTCGTCGGCGGCATCCGGATGTCCAGGATGACGACATCGGGAAGGTCCCGGGTGACCTGCTCCAGAAGCCCCGGGCCGTCGGCCGCCTCGATGACGACCTCGATCCCGGAGGCGTGCAGGAGGGCGGCGAGTCCGCTGCGGAAGAGGGCCGAGTCGTCGGCGATGGCTACGCGCACGGAAGGCTCGCCCTCAGGTGGGTTCCCTCGCCTGGCGGGCTGGCGACAACCAGGGTCCCACCCAGGGTCGCAACCCGGTCGGCCAGGGCGGCCAGGCCGGCCCCCCGGGGGTCAGCGCCGCCCCGGCCGTCGTCCTTGACCTGGATAAGCAGCACCTGATGTTCCTGGCTCATGATGACCTCCACGCGGCCGGCCTGGGCGTGCTTGACGGTGTTCGTGAGGGCTTCGCTGATCACGAAGTAGGCGGTGGCCTCGATGGCGGCCGGGAAGCGGCCGACCTCAGCCTCCAGGAGGACCGGGATGGGAACGTGTTCGATGACTCCCTCGGCGGCGGCCGCGATGCCGGACTGCTCCAGCACCGGAGGAAGAATTCCCCGGGCCAGCGCCCGGAGCTCACTCAGGGCCTCCAGCAGTTCGGCGCTGAAACGCTCCATCGAGGTCGCGGCCTCCGGGTCGGTGGTGCTGACCCGGGCCGCGCTGATCTGTGCGGCCAGCCCCAGCAGCCGCTGCTGCGCCCCGTCGTGCAGGTTCCTCTCCAGCTGCTTGCGCTCGGCCAGCCCGGCCTCGACAATGCGGGCCCGGGACGCTCGCGTTTCCTTGAGCTGTTCCTGGAGATCCCCCTGCAGGCGGGCGTTCTCCAGCGCCATCCGGCTGGCGCCGAGGGCGCCCTGGAGCAGCGGGCCATCCCGCACCGTGGAGCTGTCGGCCAGGATGACCGCCAGGGGCGTGGTGCCATCGCTGCCGGTGATGTGCAGAGCCAGCCGGCCTGGGCCGGGGTGCGCGGGATCAGCGGGCTGTCCGATGCTGTCCACGTACCTGCGGGTGGCCGGGTCCCAGTAGCCGATGTCCAGGTGCGGATCGTGCAGAACCCGGCGGAGCATCTCCTGGACTCGCCGGGCCGAGTCCTGGCCAGCCAGCTCCACGGTCATTTCGGCCAGGCGGGCGCGGGCCAAGGGCCGCTGGATGACGGAGATCAGGAAGGCCAGCGGCACGACAAGCTGGACGGCGCTTTCGACGGTGAGCAGGCCATCTCCCCCGATCGAGAGTAAGAACCCGGTCACGACGGTCGCCGCCGCGAAGGCACTGGCCACCGCGGCCACGACGACGGGCGTGATCACCAGCCGGTCCATGCCCCGGGCCCGGAAGAACCTGGCCATCAGCAGCGCGATGAACACCAGGCACAAGATCAGCGCCCCGGCGTTGAAGACCTTCGTGGCCGCATCCCACCCGGGCCGGTCCGGAAACCACGCGAGCCACCAGGCCGAGGCGCTGACGCCCTGCCAGCCAGGCCTGGAAACCGCCGCCAGGAAGGCCGGGCCGCCCGTCACCCAGGCCGCCAGCACGACGAGGAAGACCCGCTGGTGACGACGCAGGCGAGGATTGGGATAACGCAGTAACGCCCAGGCGCCGAAAACCTCGTCGAGATACCCGAACACCCACGCGTACAGGGGCATCGGCCCGAAGTTCCATCGGTTGAGCAACCCGAGCGGTTCCAGGACACCGGCCAGGATCAGGGCCCAGCCGGTGCCGCGCTGCCCCGGCTCATCCTTCAGCAGCAGCCCGGTGAGCACGAACGCCGCGGCCGTGGCCACGTAGGTAAACGCCAGGACGGTATTGGCCCGCCACACCGGGCGCAGCGCGTACGCCTCCAGCGCCGTCACGACCGGGACCACCGCGGCCGCCAGCAGCCAGCCGTTGCGGGACAGGCAGGCCACGCGTTGGACCACCGCCTGCCCTGCTGCCATCAGGCGCCCTCCGGCCCGGGCGGCCCGGCCGCCCGTCATGCGTTGCTTCCTCCAAGGCTAGCCGGGATTGTGCACGCGGGGTTAGCGGGCGATCACGCCATAGGTTGTGGGTGACGACGCAGGGAAATCACGGGCTAACACACTGTAAATGATCTTCTTAGCTGACCACGCTGTGGAGGCGGAGAGCCAGGACATCGCCGTCGCGGCGCCGTACCAGGGTCTCCGTGGGGGCTAGCCATCCGTTCGAGGGGGGGATGGCTAGCCCCGGGACGGGGAATGCGCGCAATGGAGGCGGGGATGAGGGCTCCCACCCAAGCTCGACCGGAATTTGCCGACGGCCCACGCCGGTCCTTCCGCTGGACCCGGCTGCCGTGGGCCGTTTGTTTCGTCGTTGCCTCCACCCTCACCTGGTGGGCAACTTATCGTCATCACGCGGCTATCGGCGTCGGCGTGCTTATCATCATCATCCTGGTCTCACTGAGCGTGTACAGCCTGTACAAAACCGCCGAGGGAAATGCTCAGGTGGTCTCGGCTTTCGCCGGGATTGTGGTCTTGAGCATGGCGCTGGCGGTCATCCAGAAAGCCCCGCCCAGGCACCCAGGAGAGGTTCTCACCCAGAAATGGGCACCGTGCCCGGCCAGCAGGAACCCGATGGCCGGCTACGCCCCCGCTCACGCGGAGCCAGTCCGCACTGGCCTGCCCGCTTCCTACGGGACCGCCCACATCGACAGCGTCATCGCTCCTGACGGCACGGCCCACGTCACCCGCCAGGAACTGGACTGCGTCACTATCGCCGGGGAGCCGGCCCCCGGCCGGACGTTGTGGCTGGTCTCGCGCATCGAGCCGACACCCGTCCCGCCGGAGCAGCCCTACAAGCTCTTCTTCGCCATCGCCGCGCTCAGCAACCCCCAGCGCGGTCAGTACTCGGTGCGTTACACAAGGTGGTGTTCCAGCGCGCCATCAGGTTCGGTTCATGTGCTCATGGTCGTCAGCGCTGATCCGCAGCAGAACCGGGCGCTGTGGCGCAATTACAACGAGAACCACACGGGTAACTGCGATAAAGGCGTCGCGTACGACGCCTCACGACGGGTCCGCACCGGATCGGTCATCTCCAATCAGCTGGCCGTGACCGATAAATGACTACTTCCCTGCCGCCCAGGAGGTGCCCATGATGATGCTCCGCCGGAAACTGTATTACCTCACCACGCTACTTGCGATCGCTGGGACCACCACGTATGGACTGGCCACAGGCCACCGCGCCGGCGCCGTCCCGGGTCATCAGATCACCCTGTCCGCCCGGTCAGCTGCTTCCATTAACTGGGGCAAGCCCGTATTCACCTATGACTTTAACGGGACCACGCTCAATCACAAGAAGTGGAGCATCTATGACGACCCGACCGCAACCGGGAGCCATCCCCGCCGGACCACGGCCTCGGTCAGGGTCCGGAACGGCCGCCTCGAACTCATCGGTCATTACCAGAAGCCGTACGGGTACGTGTCCGGCGGCATCTCGTACAACGGCAATCAGACGTACGGCCGGTGGGTCGTCCGGTTCCGGGCCGACGCCGGCGCCGGGTACGAGCCCGTGGTCCTGCTCTGGCCCAAGGGCCGCTGGCCGAATGACGGCGAGATCGACATGGCCGAGATCACGAACGCGCAGCGCCGGGGCGGTAACGAGTTCCTCCACCTCGGCGCCGAGAACCGGTTCATCGGCCACCCCTTCCCCCGGTCCACGGACTTCACCAGGTGGCACATCCTGGCGGTGAACTGGCTGCCCGGCCACATCACCTTCAGCCTCGACGGCCAGCCGCGGTGGACGGTGCACCGGGGTCATGGCAGCAGCAACTACATCCCCAACACGCCGTTCCACATCGCCCTGCAGAACGACCAGGGATGCGACGACGGCTGCACGGTCAACCGGCACACTCCCCGGCGGGTGATCATGTACGTCGACTGGGTCAGGATCTACGCCGCGCCGCACCGCTAGGCCCGGCGACGCGGCCTACTTTGGCTGCTCACCGCCCAGCCGGTGCGCCGGTTCGCGGCCCGGCGGCTGGCTGGGCCGCGGCCGGGCCGGCAGCGGCGGGATGGAGTGGGTCTGCGTCTTGTCCGGCAGAAGATTCAGTTCCTGGCCGTAGTGGATGATCGTGAGCGGCTCGCCGTCATCCAGCTCATACCGGGCCTGGGCGTGAGTCACCTCGACGTGCAGCCGCTGGCCCCGGATGAGGACGTTGAACTTCAGCCTGGCGATGCCCTCGGGGAGCCGGGGCGTGAAGCTGACCCGGGTGTCTTTATGACGCAGGCCGCCGAAGCCGGAGACCAGGGCCACCCAGGCGCCCGCCAGTGACGCGATGTGCACCCCGTCACGGGTGTTGTTCTCCAGGTCCCGCAGGTCCATCAGGGCGGCCTCGCCGAGGTAGTCGAAGGCCAGGTCCAGGTGCCCCACCTCGGCGGCCATCACCGCCTGCGTGCACGCGGACAGTGAGGAGTCCCGCACCGTGAGCGGCTCGTAGTAGTCGAAGTTGCGGGCCTTCTGCTCGGCGGTGAAGGCGTCCCCGCACAGGTGCATGGCCAGCACCAGGTCGGCCTGCTTGACGACCTGCTTGCGGTACAGATCGAAGTAGGTGAAGTGCAGCAGCAGCGGGTACTGCTCCGGGGAGGTGTGGGCGAAGTCCCAGAGCTGGTGGCGGGTGAACCCCTCGGCCTGGGGGTGTACCCCGCGTGCCTCGTCGTAGGGGATGAACATCGCCTGGGCCGCGTCCCGCCAGCCGGCGGATTCCTCCGGGTCGACCCCCAGCTCGCGGGCCCGGGCGGGAAAGCGCTTCGCCGCGTCCGCGGCTGCCACCAGGTTCTCCTTGGCCATCAGGTTGGTGTAGATGTTGTTGTCGGCCAGCGCGCTGTACTCGTCCGGGCCGGTGACCCCGTCAATGTGGAAGCGCCCGTGGTCGTCGTGGTGGCCGAGGGAACGCCACAGCCGTGCGGTGTGGGTCAGCAGGTCCATCCCTGGTCCCCGGGCGAACTCCTCGTCGCCGGTCAGGTCGACGTAGCGGACCACCGCATCGGCGATGTCCGCGTTGACGTGGAAGGCGGCCATTCCGGCGGGCCAGTAGGCCGAGCACTCCTCGCCAGCGATGGTCCGCCAGGGGAAGGCCGCGCCCTGCAGCCCGAGCTGGGACGCCCGCTCGATAGCCAGCGGGAGGGTGCTGTGCCGCCACCGCAGGGCGTTGGCCGCCGCGGCCGGGCTGGTCAGGCTCAGCACCGGCAGCACGAACGTCTCCGTGTCCCAGAAGGCATGCCCGTCGTACCCGGGCCCGGTCAGGCCCTTCGCCGGGATCGCCCGGTTCTCCGCCCGGGCGCCCGCCTGCAGCACGTGGAACAGCGCGAAGCGCACCGCCTGCTGGACCTCGGTGTCCCCGTCCACCTCCACGTCGGCGCGGTCCCAGAAATCGTCCAGGTACTCGCGCTGCTCGGCGAGCAGGCCATCCCAGCCGCTCTGCTTGGCCGCGCTCAGCGCCGCCCACACCTGGTCGCGGACGGCAGGCAGCGTCCGCGAGCCCGACCAGCCGTAGGCCACGTACTTGACCATGTGCAGCTGCTGGCCCGGTTTGAGCAGCGCCGTGGCGGTGACCACTCCCCCATCGTTGTAGGCCTGGGAGTCCACCTGCACCTTGACGTCGGCCGAGCCGTCCACCTCATGATCCATCGCCGCGCCGACCCGCAGCCCGCTCTCGCCGGTGGTGTGCACCAGCACGACACCAGTGCCGCGGTCGGCGTGAAATTCGCAATGCAAGGGGTTGTCCAGCGCCGCGGACACCCGGGGATCACCACCAGACTCGGGCAACTGCTCGTTAGCGAGAAGTTCGGACTGGACTGAGATCCGCGCCGGGCCGTCGAGCGGCTCCACCATGTAGCTGATCGCCCCGATCGCCCGCTGGGTGAGCGACACCAGCCGGGTCGAGGTGATCCGGACCGATTGCCCGGCCGGCGACACCCATTCGGCGGTGCGGGTCAGCACGCCCGCGCGGAAGTCGAGCACGCGTTCGTGCGAGCGCAGTTGCCCGTAGCGGATGTCGAAGGGCTCGTCGTCGACGTACAGCCGGATGAGCTTGCCGTTCGTCACGTTGATGACGGTCTGCCCGGACTCCGGGAACCCGTAGCCCGCCTCGGCATAAGGCAGCGGGCGCAGCGCGAAGACCCCGTTGAGGTAGGTCCCCGGCAGGCCATGCGGCTCCCCCTCGTCCAGGTTGCCGCGCCAGCCCAGGTGCCCGTTCGACAGCGCGAACACCGACTCCGTCTGGGCCAGCAGATCCGGGTCCAGCGTGGTCTCCCGCAGGGACCATGGCTCGACCGCGAAGGTCGACTGGCGGATCATGAACGGTCCAGGAGCTCAGCGAGATCCTCGACGACGATGTCCGCGCCGTGGGCCTTCAGCGCCTCCGCCTGCCCCACGCGGTCCACCCCCACGACGTAGCCGAAGTGGCCCGCCCGGCCGGCCTCCACGCCCGCCAGGGCATCTTCGAACACCACCGCCTCCGCGGCGCTCAGGCCCAGCGCCTTGGCCCCGGCCAGGAAGGTGTCCGGGGCGGGCTTTCCGCGCAGCTGCTCGCGCCGGGCCACGATGCCGTCGATCAGGGCCTCGAACAGGTCGTCGATGCCCGCCGCGACCAGGACGTCGTGGGCGTTGGCGCTGGATGAGACGACGGCGCGGCGCAGCCCGGCATCCCGGACGGCCCGGACGTAGCGGACCGAGCCCTCGTAGGGCTCCACCCCCTGGGTGCGGATCATCTCCAGCAGCAGCACGTTCTTGCGGTTGCCCAGGCCGTTGACGGTCGGGGCGTCCGGGGGATCATCGGGGTCGCCCTCGGGCAGCGTGATGCCGCGGGAGGCCAGGAACGACCGGGTGCCGTCGGCCCGCGGCTTCCCGTCCACGTACTCCTCGTAGTCCTTGACCGGGTCGAAGGGCCTGAACGGCTGGCCGGCCTGGTCAGCCCGCTCGCGCAGGAACTGGTCGAACATCTGCTTCCACGCGGCGTCGTGAACCTTCGCGGTCTGGGTGAGCACACCGTCGAGGTCGAAGAGACAGCCGCGGATACCATCCGGGAGACCTAGCACGGGTTAAGCGTAAGAGTTCACGGCCTCACTGTCCCCCGGTGGACGGTGTGTGCCCTGGTGATTTCCCGCTGGGCCTGACGCTACAGTCAGGCGAATGACCACCGGGGAACCGCCGGCGCAGCCGCCACAGCGCGGGCTCCAGACCGGACGCCTGGAGGCGCTCAGCGACGGAGTGTTCGCGATCGCCATCACACTGCTGGTCCTCGACATCGCGGTCCCCGCCCACGCCAGCAAAGATCTGCTGGGCGCGGTGACCCAGCAGTGGTCGGCGTATCTGGCCTACGCGGTCAGCTTCTCGACCATCGGGGCCTTGTGGCTCGGTCACAACGTGATCACCGAGTACCTCGATCGTGCTGACTCCGCATTCGTCCGGCTGAACCTCCTGCTGCTGTTCCTGGTGGCGCTGCTGCCGTTCCCCACCCGGCTGTTCGCGGACTACCTCGGCGACGAGCAGCCTGAACGTGTCGCGGCCACGATCTACGGCATCACTCTCCTGGTGGCCTCGACGCTGCTGTGGGTGCTCTGGCGCTATGCAGTGCACGCCCACCTGGTCCGGCCGGACATGGCGGACGAGGAGGTCGAGCTGCTGACCCAGCGCCTCACCCCGGGCCTGGGCGGCTATGTCCTGCTCAGGTGCTCGGGCTGTTCGTCCCGATCATCGCCGTGGCCGGGTACCTGGCCATCGCGTTGTTTTACGTCATCCCGTTCCGCCGCTGGACCCGCGTCGACCCGTTCGGCCGCCTGGAGCGGCGGAGGCGGAGGAGAAGGACGAACGGGTCGGCCCGGCCGTAAGCAGCCCAGGTCACATGTCCAGGGCTCGCCGGTCACCGGCCTCGTCGAGGTCACTGGCCAGCGCGTCCGGGGCCCGCATGCGCCACGCATCGGTCACGAGCTCGGCCAGGCGCCCCGCATCCACCTCGGTGAGCCGCAGCATCACCAGCGGCCAGCCATCGTAGGAGGACGTGGTGAAGAAGACCTCAGGCTCACCGAGCAGGAGCGCCTGCTTCTCGGCCTCGTCGCCGACGAACAGCACCGCGATGTCGGTCCGGATCGCCCGCGGCTTGCCGGGCCGGCGCTCGGGATACGACCAGACGAAGCCCTTGCCGGCCACCCGGAAGTCGAAGCCGTCGCTGTCGATCTCCTCCACGTGCGGCAGGGCCAGCGCCAGGCGCCGCACATCCTCAGCGTCCGCCATCAAGGATCCCTCCCCAGCTCGTGCCACCCGCACGCTACAGCCTAGGCACGACAGAACAGCCCGGTGATCGGCGCGGCCGGCCCGGGACGGGTCAGGCCGCGGCGGTGGCCATAACCCGGCGGAGCCGGGTGAAAGTCTCCAGAGAACGGATGCCCTCGGCGTGAAAGGACTGCACTGCGGGGTCTTCACCGGGGTCCAGGGCGGCGGCTTCCTCCCACATCGCCCGCTCGGCGGCGCGCCACCCGGGGCGCTCGGTGACCTCGACGCCGCTGAAGCCGGCCGCGGCCAGGCCGCTGCCCAGGCTGACCCGCCGCAGCCGGGCAGGAATCCGATCGTCACCGGGATCCAGCGGTTCCCAGCAGGTCAGGACCACGCGCCCGCCGGGGGCCAGGACGCGGCGCAGTTCGCGGTAGGCGGCATCGGGCTCCGGGGCGAACTGGATGGCATCCACGCACAGCACCGCGTCGGCCGCGCCCGGGCCCAGCCCCGGCGCGGCCAGGTCAGCGACGGCGAAGCCGGCCGTCCGGTCCTGCCGCCGGGCCTGCTGGCGGGCCTGGCGCACGGCCTCGGCGGAGAAATCCGCTCCCACCAGCCGGGCCCCGGTGCGGGCGGCGATCTCCAGGCCGTAGCCACCGCGGCCGCACGCCAGGTCCAGCAAGGTGCCGCCGGGAGACAACCGCAGAGCGTCAGTGACCTCGGCGATTCCCGCCCAGGTCAGCAGGCTGGTGGACAGCAGATACGCGGGCAAGCCCAGATGCCGCTGCTGGATCTCATCCTTGACCGGCGACTCCGGCATCCCGGCGTACCAGTCATCGAAGTACTGCGCTAGCGCCGGCCGCGAGCTTTCCACCCGCCCATTATCGCGGCGAATCCGGATGCCTGGCGCGCTTCCGCGCCGCTCAGGACCGGCCTCGCCTCAGGCGCGGGATTTCACCGCGAAGTCGACGTCGGCCGTGCTGACCGTGCCCGCGGTCCGGCCAGGAGCCTGGTGGTTCTGCCAGTACAGGTTGGTGTGGGCGATGACCTTGTCGGGCGGCGGAGCGCCGAACGGCGTCAGGTCCTCCGTCGTGTGCGCGTCGCCGACCAGCGTGGCGTCGTAGCCGCGGGCGATCGCGCCGTGCAGGGTCGAGCGGATGCACTCGTCGGTCTGCGCACCCGAGATGAGCAGCGCGCCGATGCCCCGCTCGGCCAGCACCGCTTCCAGGTCGGTCTCCTCGAAGGAGTCGCCGTACGCCTTCTGCACCAGCGGCTCGGATTCGCGCCGCACCAGCTCGGGCACGTACTGCCAGCGTTCGCTGCCGGTGGGCAGCTCGTCGCTGTTGTGCTGGATCCAGACGACATCGACGCCGGCGGCGCGCGCCTTGTCGATCAGGGTGGCGATGTTCGCGACGACGTTGTCCCGGTCGTGCGCCTCCCCCACGACGCCGTTCTGCACGTCGATGACAAGCAGAGCGGTGTTAGGCCGGTTCACGAGCGTGGTCATGATGCCTCCCGTCACGTGCGGATACGCGGTCCCGACCACGTTATGCCTGCCCTACGACACTATTCCGCAGCCGGGGCGCCGAATAAATCCGGTGCGTCGCCCAGTGGCGTGCCGCTACCATGCCGCGGTGCCTGAACTGAGTGCAGGCCTTCCGCGCATTCCCGACCTGCCCTGGGGGTCGCTGTCTCATCGCCAGGTCCTGGCCGAGCTGGCCGCAGCAGGCTGGGTGCCATGCGGGGTGGGCGACTGGGCGGTGGCGCTGCGGTCCCCGGAGAGCAGCCTTGTCGCGCGGGTATGTCCGTTTGACCCGGCCTATTGGGCCTTCGTGGACCTGTGCGGCGAGTGTGCCGGCAATCGATGGCTGCCGAGGATCGAGCTGGCCGCCGGCCTCGAAGGCGGCGGTTCGGTGGTCTTCCTGGAGTTCGTCGCTCCCGTGGGCCATCCGGTCGTCAAGCAGTTCGCCGAGCAGTGGCGGGCCCGGGACGGCGATGCGGAGTTCCAGGAGGTACGCCGGGCAGCGCAGCGGATCGATGCTGAGTACCGGAATTCGACGCCCTGGTGGGGTCGGTGCGACCTGGACGACGCGCACATCTTCAGGGCCGCCGGCCGGCCCGTGCTGCTCGACGTCTTCTGCATGGCCGGGACGGACCTGTACAACGCGATTCTCGAAGACGTCGCCGCGGTACACCGCCGGATTCCGCGCGAGCGGATGCGCTACGCACTGGAAATTCCGTATATCGCCCGGGAGAACAGTACCGCCGAGATCCTTGCCCTCAAAAGGGCCTGGGCACGCGTCCCCGGATGACCCGCGCGAGGCCGTGCCGAAGCAGCCAGCCCGGCTCCTATCCCGCGGACCATGCGACAGGGTCGCGCAGCCAGATCCGGATGGCTAGTAGGCGCGGCCGAAGATGAGGCGCTTGCCGTAGGCGGACGGCCGGCCGCACCGGACGCAGGTCCCCTGCTCCGGCTCGCCGTCTGCCGGGATGACGCGCGGCGTGGCGGACGTGGCGGCCTTGATGTCGTCCTCGCACTCGGGCTGGCCGCAGTGCAATGCCCGGGCCCAGCCGGTCGCGACCGCCGCCACGAACTCCTCCCAGGTGTCCACCGTGACGGTCCGCTGATCGCGGAACTCGGTCGCCCGCCGCAGCAGCAGGTCCTGGTAGGCAGTCAGCTCGGAGCTGAGCCGGGCCGGGGCGGAGTCCAGCGAGACCGGCGTCTTCTCTTTGCCGAGCCGGGTGGCCATCAGCGCGGCGCCCGCCGCCAGGTCCCGCGGCCCGAGCTCCAGCCGGATCGGGACGCCGCGCATCTCCCAGTCGTTGAACTTGAACCCTGGGGACAGGTGCGACCGGTCATCCACGTGCGCGCGGATGCCGGCGCCATCGAGCCGGGCCGCCAGCTCCCGGGCGGCCACCAGCACCTGGCCGGCCTGCTCGCCGCGGCCGATCGGGACGATCACCACCTGATAGGGGGCGAGCAGCGGCGGCAGGACGAGGCCCTTGTCGTCCCCGTGCGTCATGATCACCCCGCCGATCATGCGGGTGGCCATGCCCCACGAGGTGGTGTGGCACAGCTCCAGCTCGCCGCTCTCCGCGGCGTACTGGATGTTGAAGGCCTTGGCGAAGTTCGTGCCCATGTAGTGCGACGTGCCGGACTGCAGCGCCCGCCCGTCGCGCATCATCGCCTCGATCGTGTAAGTCCGCCTGGCCCCGGGGAACCGCTCGCCTGCCGTCTTCTCGCCCGCGATCACCGGGATGGCGGCCACGTCCCTGGATACCTGCTCGTAGAGGTCGAGCGCGAGCAGGGTCTCCCGCATGGCGTCCGCCTCATCGACGTGCGCGGTGTGCCCCTCCTGCCACAGGAACTCGGTGGTGCGCAGGAACATCCGCGGCCGAAGCTCCCAGCGGACCACGTTCGCCCACTGGTTGAGCAGCAACGGCAGATCCCGGTACGAGCTGATCCACTTGGCCATCATCTCGCCGATGATCGTCTCCGAGGTCGGCCGGACGATCAGCGGCTCCTCAAGCTCCTTGCCGCCGGCGTGGGTGACGACCGCCAGCTCCGGCGCGAAACCCTCGACGTGCTCGGCCTCGCGCTGCAGGTAGCTCTCCGGGATCAGCAGCGGGAAGTAGGCGTTGACGTGACCGGTTTCCTTGATCCGCCGGTCGATGTCGGCCTGCAGCAGCTCCCACATCCGGAATCCGTAGGGGCGGATCACCATCGTGCCCCGGACCGGGCCGCGTTCCACCAGTTCGGCCTTG
>DASQRM010000025.1:0-32590 GCA_035642895.1 Streptosporangiaceae bacterium
GCCGCGGTGACCACGAGGGCGTGCCTGGCCCGGGTCGCCGCCACGTAGAACAAGCGGCGTTCCTCGTCGAGGAGCTTGGACACCAGCGCCGCGGCCGCGGCGTCATTGGCCCCCGGCGGGCCGCTCCCAGCCTGGGCGTCCACCGCGTCGACCAGTTCGTCCATGCCCAGCAGCGAGGACCGCATCCGCAGATCGGGCCAGGTGCCCTCCTGCACTCCGGCCACCACGACCAGATCCCATTCCAGGCCCTTGGAGCGGTGCGCGGTGAGGATGCGCACTGCTTCGCCCTCGGGCGCACGGTCGGCCAGCGTGTCGCCGGGGATCTCCTGGCCGCCCATGCTGTCCAGGAACAGCGAGGGCGAGCCGGGCGGCAGCCGGGCCGCGAACCGCGATGCCGCGTCGAACAGGGCCACCACGGCGTCCAGATCCCGGTCGGCCGCGGCGCCCCGGGCTCCCCCGGCGGCGCTCGCTGCCTGCCACGCCGGGGCGAGCCCGGACGCGTCCCAGATCGCCCAGAGCACGTCGTAGGCGGGGGCGGGAACCCTGTCCGGGGTGGTCGCACCCGTGGCCGTGCGCCGGGCCACCTCGAGCAGCGTGGCCACCCGCCGCGCCGCCGCGGCGGGGGGCCCGCCGAGCAGGTTCAGCTGGCGAGGATCACGCAGCGCGCTGGCCAGCGGCTGATTACCCGGAGGCAGCCCGGCGGCAACGTCGGCGGCGTGCAGCGAGCGGCGCAGCCGACGCAGGCCCACGGCGTCCGTCCCGCCCAGCGGCCCGGTCAGCAGCTCGGCCGCGGCGTCCTCGTCGAGCGCGCCCGGCTGCAGCGCGCAGCGCAGCAGCGCGAGCAGCGGCCGCGCACCCGGCTCCGCGGCCAGCGGCAGCTCATCGCCCGCCACGACCGCGGGGACGCCTCCCGTGGCCAGAGCACGGCGCAACAAGGGAACCTGGCGGGTGGCCGAGCGCACCAGTACCGCCATGGAGGACCAGGGGACGCCGTCGATCAGATGAGCCCGGCGCAGGCTATCAGCGATCACGGCGGCTTCCTGGCTGGCACTGGAGGCGACCAGGATCCGGACCGACCCGGGGACCGCGCCGGCCAGCGGGAGCAGATCCCGGTGGCCGCGGCCGGCCAGACCTGATGCCGGTGGCGCCGGGCCCGGCCGCCCTGGCCCCTCCAGCAGCGACAGGCCAGCCGCGGCGGGCAGCCGGGCCGCCACCCGGCGCGAGGCGGCGAGCAGCACCGGGCCGCTGCGGCGGCAGGTCCGCAGCGCGATGACGCTGGCCGGGCGATCGTCGGGGGTCCGGAACCGGTCCGGAAAGCGTCCCATCGCGTGCACGTCGGCGCCGCGGAACGCATAGATGGACTGGTCCGGGTCACCGACCGCGATGAGCTCGCGGCCGTTCCCGGCCAAGGCGTGCAGCAGCGCCTCCTGGGCCGGGTCGGTGTCCTGGTACTCGTCCACCAGCACTACGTCGTAGGCTTTGCGCTCACGATCCCGGGTCGCCGCGCGGCTCAGCAGCGCGGCGGCAATCCGGACGATCTCCGCATAGTCGTAGGCCGGGACCGGGGCCAGGTCGAAGCGCGCGATGTAGCGGTCCAGGAAGCCGCCCGCCGCCACCCAGTCGTCCCGGCCGTGTGCGCGGCCCAACCGGGCCAGGCCCCGCCCGTCCAGCCCCCGCTCGGCCGCACGGAGCAGGAAATCACGCAGCTCGGTGGCGAAGCCCCGGGTGCCCAAGGCGGCGCGGAGCCGCTCTGGCCAGGGCTCAGCGGCCGCCGGCTCACCAGTGGCCGCCTCCCCGCGGAGCATCCGCCGGACCTCCAGCAGCTGCTCGGGACCCGACAGCAGGGTCGGCGGGACGTCCCCGGCCAGCACGAACTCCCGCCGGACCAGGGCGTAGGCGTAGCTGTGGAAGGTCAGGGCCAGCGGCTGGCGGGTAGTCCGGCGCAGCCGGGTGGTAATGCGCTCCCGCAGCTCCTGCGCGGCCTTGCGGCTGAAGGTCAGGACCAGCACCCGTTCCGGGTCTATCCGCCGCTGCGTGATCCGCTCCGTCACCGCCTCGACGATCGCGGTGGTCTTGCCGGTGCCCGGGCCGGCCAGGACGAGCAGCGGGCCGCCGGTGTGCGCCACCACGGCCTGCTGGGCGGCGTCGAGGCGCGGCGGATCTGCCGACGGCGTGGGCCGGCGGAGTAGCCGGTAGGCATCCGGATGATGGTCCATCGACCAGCATTCCAGCAGAGGGCACCGACATCTGCAGTCAGGTTCACCGGGTGTCGGGGCGATTTGTCCGGCAGTGGGCGGAAGGAGCGGCTGAAGACCCGTCCGCTAGGTGCCCGGCCGCTCTTTGACCCGGGCCAGCTACGTTCCCTCGCCAGTCCCGTCCCCCCGGGGCTGGCTACGTTCCCTCGCCAGCCCAGCGCGCCAGACGCATGTTCACCCGGGACGGCGGCCCGCCAGCTGAGGGGCGCAGCGGGGTCCCCTCGGCGCGGTAGTGCTCAAGCGCGGCCCGCTCGTGCCCGGACACCAGGGACCCGTCGGCGTGCACCACCCGCCACCACGCTGCGCTGCCGCCCCACAAGGCCATGACCCGGCCGACCTGGCGGGGGCCGCCCTGTCCCAGGTACTCGGCCACATCGCCGTAGGACATGACCCGGCCGGGCGGGATGGAGTCCACGACGTCGAGCACCCGGCTGGCAAAGTCGGGCAGCTGACCCGGTTCTTCCAGGCTGGTCTTCCCGGTCACGAGCTGGGGTCGGGCCAGGACGGCCAACTGGCTCCCTGGTCCGCAGACCCCACGGCCTGCTCCGCGCTCAGGCCGGTATCCGGCCGGTCCGGCCACGTGGCGTGAACCCGCGGACCGGGCCAGACCGGCGGGGGCGCGCGGTCCGCCGCGTGATGCCCTCGGGACAGGGACCGCCTCATCCTCACCAACCGCATCCCGGCCAGGCCTGTCGCGGCCAGGAACGCCGCCGTGAACAGGCTGGCCAGGACGAGGCCTGCCGGGCCGCGCCGCTGGACCGGGTCGGATGGCACGGCCGCGGCGCCGCCGCCGAAGTGCAGCGTGGTGGCCGCGCCCACCTGGCTGCGCGACCGGACAGCGAGCTTTCCGGCCACGGTCAGTGCGACAGCCGCGTCCACCGTGCCGAATCCGATCTTGTTGTCGTAGCCGCCGGACGGATGGTTCTGGGTGCTTGAGGTAATGGCCTGCACGACCAGGGCCGGGGCCAGGCCGGGGTACCTGGCCTTGATCAGGGCGGCGACCCCCGCCGTCAGCGCACAGGCCGGGCTGGTGCCACTGACCAGCCAGTACTGCCCGTCCCGGCCCTGGGCGGGTACGTTGACCCCGGGCGCGGCGACCTGAACGGACAGGTTGTCGCTGGAGAAGCCGGCCGCCGAGCCACTGCGGCTTACCGCGGCCACGCCTAGTACGCCAGGGTAGTCAGCGGGAAACGAGTAGGGGGCCTGGCCGGTCGTCCTGACCGGGGCCGAGTTGCCTGAGTTGCCGGACGATGCGACCACGACAATGCCGTGATCGAGAGCGGTCTGCAGGGCCATCCGGACCACCGTGCTGGGCTCGCCGTACCCCAGCGACATGCTGATTACCCGGGCATGGTGCTTGATCGCGTAGGTGATGGCCTGGGCCAGTGCGGTCTGCACCCGGCTGTCGGACTCGTGCTCATAGGCGGAGTAGCCCGGGTCGTGCCGGTCGGTCACGACCCGGATCGAGAGCACTTTGGCCGCCGGGGCCACGCCCACGATCCCGCTACCGCCGCCGTCGTGCCCGTGCCCGGCGATCAGCGAGGCCATCCAGGTGCCGTGCACGCCCCAGTTCGGGTTGCCGCGCGGAGTGTGCACGCCGGTCAGGTCGGGCCCGGTGATGACCGAGCCGGCCAGGTCCGACACGTCCGGGTTCACCCCGCTGTCGATCACGGCGACGGTCGTGCCCTGTCCCCTGGTCGTCGACCAGGCGGACGGCGCGCTGACCGCGTCGAGGACCCACATCTGGGCGTCGCGCACCGTGTCTGCTCCGGCGGGAGCGGCGGCCACGGCCGCCGCTGCTCCCAGCAAGGCCAGCGTGAGCAGGCTGACCGCAGCCCGCCGCGGCCACCGGGCGGTGTTCAGCATGCCGGTCCGCCCGGGCAGGTCGCGGGAGGCGGTGACGCGCCGATCCGCGCGCCAATCCAGTCCGATATCCCGTCCGCGACGCTCAGCATTTCGTCCTTGTCGTAAGGATCGGCTGACTCGCGGACCCGGTGCCTGCCGTCCGCGTAGCCGACAGTGGACATGATCAGGTAGGGGCCTACCGCGGAGATATCGGACAGCTGGCGCGCCGCGTTGCTGAATGAGGCCGCCGGCGTGCGACCGAACGGGACGGTGTGCACCCCGGCCGACGCTGCCCGGGCGGGCAGCGCGCGAAGAGCGTGGCTGGCCTGGCCCGGGCTGGGCAGTATCGCGATCCCGACGGTGACCGCGAAGGCTCCGGTCGAGTCACGGTACGTGGCGCGCAGCACGGTGGTGCAGTGCTGCCGGGCCAGGACCGGCCGGGCCTTCGGGCCGGTCGCGGACGGGCAGGAGGCCGCCGGGGCGATCCCGATGCGAGTGGCGGACAGCTGCGCCGGGCTGCCGCTGTCCAGCGCCGTGGCGGGCACCTGGTACGGGATAACCGCGGGGAAGATCCGGCCCGCGGGCCAGGTCCGCCAGCGCTTGCCGATCTCCCAGGCGGCGAGCTGCTGCTGCTGTCCCCGGCTGAAGGTGCGGGGCAGCACGTGCAGCACGACCGAGCCGATGGACGCACTCAGGCCGATCAGCGCGAGCACGAGGCCCACCAGGACGAGCCGGTAACGCCGCCGTTCCTGGCTGGGCGGGGCGGCGTGAGCGCTGCGCGCGGGACCCGCCACAGACGGTGAGGCATGCAGTTGCTGCTCCGCCGCGCTGGTTCCCTCCGGCGCCGGGTCGCCGCCGCCACCCGGAGTCGCCGGATGCATAGCCACACGGGAATCGTACGGCCTGGCCGTCCCCTGGCACCGGGCGCACGCTGAGGTTTCCAGGATAGGGGCAGGTTATGCACCTGAAGAGGCCACGGGGCCGGGCCCGCTCGCGCGGGGCCGGCCCCAGATCAGCCTGAGTGCGGGATCAGTACGAGGGCAGCGATGGGTCGATCGTGGCGACCCAGGACAGCACGCCGCCGCCGACGTGCACCGCATCGGAGAACCCGGCGTTCTTCACGATGGCCAGGCATTCCGCCGACCGGGCCCCGGACTTGCAGTGCAGGACCACCCGCTTGTCCTGCGGGAGGCGCTCAAGCGCGGCCCCGGACAGGAACTCGCCTTTGGGGATGAGCACCGAGCCCGGGATCGAGACGATCTCGTACTCGTTGGGCTCGCGCACGTCGACCAGGAAGATGTTCTCGTCCGCGTCCTGCATGTCCTTGAGCTGGCGGGCCGTGATGGTGGATCCGGCCGCGGCCTCCTGGGCCTCCTCAGACACTGCGCCGCAGAACTCCTCGTAGTCGATCAGCTCGGTGACCGTCGGGTTCTTGCCGCAGACCGGGCACTCAGGGTCCTTCCGGACCTTGACCGAGCGGTAGGTCATCTCCAGGGCGTCGTAGATCATCAGCCGGCCGGCCAGCGGCTCGCCGATCCCGGTGATGAGCTTGATGGCCTCGTTGACCTGGATGGAGCCAATGGAGGCGCATAGCACGCCCAGCACGCCACCCTCGGCGCAGGACGGAACCATGCCCGGCGGGGGCGGCTCCGGGTACAGGCAGCGGTAGCAGGGACCGTACTCCGCCCAGAACACGCTGGCCTGGCCGTCGAAGCGGTAAATGGAACCCCACACGTACGGCTTGCCGAGCAAGACGCAGGCGTCGTTGACCAGGTACCGGGTCGCGAAGTTGTCCGTGCCGTCCACGATCAGGTCATAGTCGGCGAAGATCTGCATCGCGTTGTCGGAGTCGAGGCGCTCCTTGTGCACGATCACGTTTACGTACGGGTTGATCTCACGGATGCTGTCCCGCGCGGACTCAGCCTTGGGCCGGCCTATGTCGGACTGACCGTGAATCACCTGGCGCTGCAGATTGGACTCGTCGACCACGTCGAAGTCCACGATGCCCAGCGTGCCTACGCCCGCCGCGGCCAGGTACAGCAGGGCAGGGGAACCAAGGCCGCCGGCGCCCACACAGAGCACTTTGGCGTTCTTGAGCCGCTTTTGCCCGGTCATCCCGACATCCGGGATGATCAGGTGGCGCGAGTAGCGGCGGACTTCGTCCACGGTCAGCTCAGCAGCCGGTTCGACCAGCGGTGGAAGCGACAAGGCAACTCTCCTGAGACGGCAGGTCCGGGCTCGGTCCAATACCCGGCTTTTCCCTGCAACCGAGTCCCGGGCAGGCACATTCCCGCCCGGCAGCGGGGCACAGTCTCCCATGATTACGCGCGATCCGCGCAGGCGGAAGAACGGCACCGGAAATGTCACTGGCGGCCGGTACAACTCAAGAGTGCGGCGCGGAGCCCACCGATGGCTCCTACCGCCGCCACCGTCAGCAGACCCTCGTTCGTCGCCGATCTCCGGGAGGTCCCATGCTTACTACGCCCTCGCAGCCGCCCAGGGGCAGGCCAGGTTCCGGGCCGGGCGACGGTCGGCGCCCCTGCCGGCGCATACCCGGACCGCCGCTGCCCGATCCGGACGCGGTCCGCCTGTGCCCCATCCCCGACTCTGCCCCGCCCTACGACGACGAACTGTTACCGCCCGCCGCCGGGCGAACCGCCCCGGCCAGCCAGGCCGCCCTGGCCGGGCCCGTCGCAGCCCAGGCTGGAGGGCGGGACCAGCCCGGCGAACGGCTCCCGGCCGGCCACCGGGACCAGCCCACCGATGAGCCGGCCCCGCTGCCATCCCCCGACCGGCTTCCGCCGGGGGACGGCAGCTGGCCAGGCCAGTTCGCGCAAGTGCTCGTCGAGACGCTGGCCGGATCCCGGCCACCCCGGCAGATGACGACCTGGACCACCGAGCGGACCCGGGCCCGGATTCAGCGGCTGGGTCCGATGCTCGCGGCCGGCCAGCGACCCCAGCTACGCCGGGTGGTGGCATTCCGGCCCGCGTCCGGGGTGATCGAGATGACCGTGGTGGTCAGCTTCGGGTCCCGGGTCCGGGCCCTGGCCGTGCGGCTCGAACACACCCCGCCGCCCCGTGCCCTGCCCGGTCACCAGCCCCGCAGACCCCGCTGGCTGTGCACCGACGTGGAAGCCGCCTAGGAAGGCATGGGAACAGGCGGTGCGGTGGGTGGCCCGCACACGGCCGCGGGCCAGCCACTCAGCCCTCGGCGCGGTTGCGGGGGTCGCCGTGACAGCGCTTGTACTTGCGGCCTGACCCGCAGGGGCACAGGTCGTTGCGGCCGACCCGGCTGAACTGATCACCCGCGGAGGAGGCGGCGGCGTGCTGCTCCACATGACCCGGCTCGTCGGCAGACGGTGCCGTGTACTGCAGCCGGGACGGACGCTTCGGCCGTTGCAGCCCGGGCGCCACCACCGCCGGGGCCTCGCCCGGGGCCGGCGCGGCGTGCGCGCCAGAAGGTGCGGCGTGAGCCCCGCCTGGCTGGCCGCTCCCCGCCCGGCCGCGCGACTGGGTCCGGGACTGGCCGCCAGCGCGGTTGCGCTGCGGCTGGTTCTTCTGGGTCCCGGTGCCGTTCGCGGGCGGCGCCGCCGGGGCACCGCCTACCGCGGGCCGGCCCGAGGCGGCCACGCCCGCGGGGCCGGCCGCCTCCTCGACGATCGGGTTCTCCTGCATCTCGACCTGGAGGTTGAACAGGTAGCCGACCGACTCCTCCTTGATGCCCTCCATCATCGCGTTGAACATGTCGAAGCCCTCGCGCTGGTATTCCACCAGCGGGTCACGCTGCGCCCAGGCGCGCAGCCCGATGCCCTCACGCAGGTAGTCCATCTCGTAGAGGTGCTCGCGCCACTTTCGGTCCAGCACCCCGAGCACGACCTGGCGCTCCACCTCCCGCATGTGCTCCGGGGTCAGCTCCTCTTCGCGCTGGTCGTAGCTCTGCTGGGCGTTCTCCCGGATGACCTCGGCCAGGGACTCGGCGGACATGCCCTGCTCGCCGCCGGCCTCGTCCACCGCTTCCGCCATGGTGAGCTTCGGGTGGTAGAGCGTCTGGAGCGCGGCCCACAGCTTGTCGAGGTCCCACTCCTCGGCGAAGCCCTCGCTGGTCGCCCCGGCGACGTAGCTCTCGATGACCTCGTCGATCATCTCCCGGATCTGCTCGTGCAGGTCCGCCCCTTCGAGGACCCGGCGGCGCTCGGAGTAGATCACCTTGCGCTGCCGGTTCATCACGTCGTCGTACTTGAGCACGTCCTTGCGGATCTCGAAGTTCTGCTGCTCAACCTGGGTCTGCGCGGAGCGGATGGACCGGGTCACGGCCTTGGACTCGATCGGCACATCCGGCGGCGTCTTCAGCCACTCCATGAAGTGCGCGACCTTGTCCGCGTTGAACATCCGCATCAGGTCGTCTTCGAGGGACAGGTAGAACCGGGACTCGCCCGGGTCGCCCTGGCGCCCGGACCGGCCGCGCAGCTGGTTGTCGATGCGGCGCGACTCGTGCCGCTCGGTGCCCAGCACGTACAGGCCGCCGGCCTCGACGACCTCCCGGTGCTCCTCGGCCACCGCAGCCTTGGCCTTGTCGACCGCCTCAGCCCACGCCGCCTCATAGTCCTCGGGTGTGTCCACCGGGGACAGGCCGCGCTGATGTAGCTCGATGTCCGCGATGAAGTCGGGGTTGCCGCCCAGCATGATGTCGGTGCCGCGGCCGGCCATGTTGGTGGCCACGGTGACCGCGCCCTTCCGGCCGGCCTGGGCCACGATCGCCGCCTCACGCTCGTGGTACTTGGCGTTCAGCACATCGTGCGGCACACCGTGCTGCTTGAGCATCCGAGACAGGACCTCGGACTTCTCCACGCTGGTGGTGCCGACCAGCACCGGCTGGCCGTTGGCATGGCGCTCGGCGATGTCTTCGACGACCGCCTCGAACTTAGCCTGCACCGTCTGGTAGACCACATCGGCCACGTCGAGCCGGATCATCGGCATGTTGGTCGGGATCGGCACCACGCCGAGCTTGTAGATCTGGGCGAACTCGTTCGCCTCGGTCATGGCCGTGCCGGTCATCCCGGCCAGCTTGTCGTAGAGCCGGAAGTAGTTCTGCAGCGTGATCGTGGCGAGGGTCTGGTTCTCGTTCTGGATCTGCACGCCTTCCTTGGCCTCGATGGCCTGGTGCATGCCCTCGTTATAGCGGCGGCCGTGCAGCATCCGGCCGGTGAACTCGTCCACGATCAGGACCTCGCCGTTGACCACGACGTAGTCCTTGTCCTTCTTGTACAGCTCCTTCGCCTTGATCGCGTTGTTCAGGAAGCTGACCAGCGGCGTGTTGACCGGATCGTAAAGATTTTCGATGCCGAGATAGTCCTCGACCTTCTCCACCCCGGACTCCAGGATGCCGATGGTCTTCTTCTTCTCGTCGACCTCGTAGTCCCCCTCGCCGTCCTCACCCCGGCGCAGCCGGGGGACGATCTTGGCGAACTCCGTGTACCAGCGGGCGCTCTGCTCGGCCGGGCCGCTGATGATCAGCGGAGTCCGCGCCTCGTCAACCAGGATCGAGTCAACCTCGTCCACGATCGCGAAGTGGTGCCCGCGCTGGACGCACTCCTCCAGGCCCCAGGCCATGTTGTCGCGCAGGTAGTCGAAGCCGAATTCGTTGTTGGTGCCGTAGGTGATGTCGGCCTCGTACTGCTTGCGACGGTCCTCCGGCGGCTGCTGGGCCAGGATCACGCCCACCTCGAGCCCCAGGAAGCGGTGCACCCGGCCCATCCACTCAGAGTCACGCTTGGCCAGGTAGTCGTTGACCGTGACGACGTGCACGCCCTCGCCGCCCAGCGCGTTGAGGTAGGCAGGCAGCACCGAGGTCAGGGTCTTGCCCTCGCCGGTCCGCATCTCGGCAATGTTGCCCATGTGCAGCGCGGCCCCGCCCATCAGCTGCACATCGAAGTGCCGCTGGCCCAGGGTGCGGGTGGCCGCCTCGCGGACCGTGGCGAACGCCTCGGGCAGCAGGTCGTCGAGAGTCTCCCCGTCGGCCAGCCGCTGCCGGAACTCGTCGGTCATGGCGCGCAGTTCAGCGTCACTCAGCGCGGCGAAGTCCTCTTCGATCGAGTTGACCTGGTCCGCGATCCGCTTGAGCCTGCGCAGGGTCTTGCCCTCACCTGCACGCAGGACACTGTCGATGATGGCTGGCACTTCTTGTCGCGCTCCTCGCGGATCGTGGCCGGCTATCCGGAACCTCGTGGTCGGCTAGCCACTGTGCCGGCTAGCACAGTGGCCGGGAACATCGCCGCCCGTGGCGGCCGGCCAGCGGACTGGCCTGCCGTGTGGCTGCCGGGCGGACGGCTGCCGACCTGCCGGGTGGCGGCCGGTCACGCGGCCCGCCGGGCGGACGACAGTCAGTGGCGCACCGGTGCCACCCGTCACATGTCATGGTAGGCGAGACACGCAACGAAACCGAGCCGCACGCGAGGACCCTGGCCGGAACGTTGCTGATCTGAGAACGTCGCAGCTGCGCCAGGGTTCCCGATCCCGGGCAGGAACGCTCACAATCCGGGAAAGTTGCCCGCAGCGCAGGGCGGCCTCTGGGTCGCCCGGGCTGGGTTACCGCCGCCTGCATACCCGGCCCGGGCGCCATCCCGCTACGCTGTCGCGTGCAAGCGCGCCCGGCCTGGTCCGTGGCGTGTCTCACCTGCGTTATAGAACGTGCCCACCCCCGGTACGCATTCCGGGGGGCCGGATGCAGACGGGGCGGGGTTTCCCGCCACAATATGTACCAGCGGTGGCAGCCCTGCCCGGCGAGGCAGCGGCTGCCCGCCCCGGCGGCGAGGAACCGGTGGACGAGGAGAGGAGCGGCGCCAATGACGGACCAGGCGGGGATGGACCTCAGGTCCGGCGCTGGGGTGGAAGAGGGCGCCCACAGCGGCATCGCGCCCGCCTCCCCTGGCCACTATGAGCCGTTCCACGGGCGTGCGGTGTCCTGGGTGGCCGTCAGCATCATCATGCTGGGCTTCCTGGTCGGCGGCCTGGCCCTCGTCTTCGGCACGATCTGGTGGCTGTTCTGGACCGGGCTGGGCTTGGTCGTGGTCGGCGGCCTGCTCGCCCTCTCCACCGACATTTTCGAAGACTGGTACTAACCCGGGGCGTAGACCGGCCGGGCCCGGAGAGCCGGTACCCCCGGAATGTCGGTGCCCGCGGTTAGGCTGCACGTCTTGTGACGAGCGTTGTCCTGCCAGCCCCCCAGCTGTCCGTGTCTGCCGGCGAGGCCCGGCTGCTCACCCTGCGCGCGCAGGGGTTGCTCGGAGCCGACGGCCGCCGCGGCGGGGTGCCGGCGATGCTGCGGAGGCTGGGCGCGGTCCAGCTGGACACCATCAGCGTGCTGGCCCGCTCCCACGAACTCGTCGCGTACGCCCGGCTCGGCCCGGTGCCACGGGAGCGGGTCGAGCGCGCCTACTGGCACCCGGGCCAGCCGGACGCCTTCGAGTACTGGTCGCACGCGGCCTGCATCCTGCCCGTGGAGGAGTGGCCCTGGTACGCGTTCCGCCGCCGCGCGCTGCGCGCCCGGGGCAAGCGCTGGCATCAGAGCCACGAACGTACCTGCGCCGAGGTGCTGGCCCGGCTGCACGCCGAGGGGCCGCTGAACGCCACCCAGCTCGGCGGGGCCAAGGCGGGCGGTCCCTGGTGGGACTGGTCGGAAACGAAGATCGCCGTGGAGTGGCTGCTGGATGTGGGCGAGGTGATCTGCGTCCGCCGGGACGGGTGGCGCCGCGTCTATGACCTGCCCGAGCGCGTGCTGCCCAGCGAGCTGCTGGACCGCGATCCAGCCGACGCCGAATGCCTGGCCCACCTGGCCGGGGTGGCGGCCCGGGCGCTCGGCGTGGTCACCCGCCCGGACCTGATCGACTACCAGCGGCTGCGTGAGATGACCGACGGCCAGGCCCGGCACGCGGAGCTCGCCGGGGAGTCGGCGGTAGCCGCCGGCCTGACCCCGGTCGAGATCGAGGTCCCTGCGGCGGCGGCGGGCCGGAAGGCGGCCAGCACCGTAGTGCCGGGCTGGGCCGACCCGGCGGCGCTGGCCGAGGCGCCGCGTGGCCGGCACCGGGTCACCCTGCTCTCGCCGTTCGACTCCCTCCTGTGGGACCGCAAGCGGACCCGGCGGATGTTCGGCTTCGAGCACACCCTGGAGGCCTACGTGCCCAGGGCCAAGCGGGTGCACGGGTACTACACGATGCCGTTGCTGGCCGGGGGCCGGCTGCTCGGCCGGGTCGATCCGGTCCGCCAGGGTCAGACCCTGGTCGCCCGGCAGCTGTCGCTCGACTCCGCCGCCGCCGTCACCCCTATGGCGCGGGCGCTGCGCGAGGCCGCGGAGTGGGTCGGGTGCTCGGCGGTCGAGGTCGGGCGGGTCAACCGCCCGGACCTCGAGTCCCGCCTGCGCTCCGCACTGTCGTGACGCGCGCCGGCTTAGCCCACCTCATTCCAGCGGCTGGTGCGCGATGGCGTCCGGTTCCCGGCCCGCGAGCAGCCAGCCGGCCACGGCGGCGGCGAGAGGCATGCCCACCAGGATGAACAGCAGGCTGGTGGTGGGCACACTGGTCAGCTCCGAGAGGCCGTCGAGCTTGTTATCCCAGGAGTAGCCGATCGCAGCGGCGTAGGCCGCCACCGTACCGAGCACCGCGCCGGCCAGGCCGAGGGCACCCGCCGTGACCCCGGTCAGGGTACGGCGGGTCCAGCTGCTCGCTCCGGTGGCGGCCAGGGTGCGCAGGTCGCCCGCGGTCTCGCTGCGGATGAGGCCGAGCGTCATGGCCAGGATGCCCAGCGCGAGCACGATGCCGAACACGGTGGCCCAGTCGATGATCACCGCCACCGACGGGATACTGTTCTTGGTTTCGATGCTCAGGCCGGCCGCGGCCGCGGTGTGCCGGGCGTTGGTGATCTGCGCGGCGGTGGGCGGGTTCGGCGTCTGGATCAGCCAGCCGTCCACCAAGATCCCGGCACGCAGGCCGAGCGTGCTGATGGCGTGCTCGGTGATCACGGTGTTTGGCGCCGACGTACCGGAGGGGAGCGCGCTGACCTCCTGGATCACCGGGTGGGCCAGGCACTGGGGCGGGCAGCTGAATGAACCCTGGCCGCCGCCTGGGCCCGTACCGGCGCCTGGCGAGCCTTTGCGGGCGAAGAGCAGCCGCATCTTGCTGAGGCCAGACAGCCCGGGCCGCATGCTGAGAATGTCGGCCCCGGGGCTGACCTGTGACGCACTGATGCCGAACGCCCGCAGCAGCTGCGGAGTGGCGACGTAGACCATCCCGCTCCAGCTTCGCCCGGACCCGACATGCTCCAGCGTGGCATTGGCCGACTCGAGCTCGACGACGTCGTGCGAGCCGAGCGCGGCCGCGATGCCGTGCGCGGTCTTCGCCATCGACGCCAGCCTGCTCCCGGTCACCGGACCGCTGGGCGGCCCGCCGCCCGGCCCGCCGCCGCCCTGCCCGCTGGGCGTGTAGACGATGAGCTGATCCGACGCCAGATTAGGCCCGGCGTAGTCGAGGACGTTGCCGAAGCGCTCGGCGGACAGCACGCTGACCAGCATGGCGATCAGCACACCGAGCGTGATGGCGGCCAGGGCCGAGCCCGAGCGGGCCCGGTAACGGTCTAGGTCGCGCAGGGCCAGCCGGGCCGCGATCGGGGCCCGCCGGCCCAGCCTGGCCAGCAGCGTGAGGCACGCCGGGGCCAGCAGGATCACCGCCGCGATCAGGGCGACGAAGCCACCGACGAGTTCGAGTGCCCCGCTGCCGTTGCCGTTGCTCGTGCCGGAGAAGGCGAACAGGACTGCAGCCCCGCCGAGCAGGATCAGGCCGGGCAGCGCCGAGCGGTGGATCTGCCTGGGCGGCGCAGGCCGGCCGGACAGGGCGGTCACGATCGGGATCCTGGTGATCGACCGGGCCGGCCGGGAGGCGGCGAAAGTGGTGGCGATGACGGCGAGGGCCAGAGCCACGCCGATCACCGTCCACGGCACCTGAAGGGGACCGATCAGGTGATGGGCATCTGTCTCGACGCTCGGCCGGTAGGCCAGCCAGGCGGCCATGCCGAGCACGAACCCGGCCACCGCGCCGACGATGCCCACCAGCACCCCGTTGGCCAGGACGACGAGACGGATGTTCCGGTCGGTGGCCCCCTGGGCGGCCAGCAGCCCCAGGGAGCGCAGGCGGCGCTGCGCGACCACCGTGAAGCCGCCGATCCCCACCAGGGCGATGAGCAGCATGCCGATGGTGGCCAGGGCCAGCACGATCGTCTCCGGGTTCAGCACGTTGCCCGACGACGCCGGGTGCGGCGTGGACACATTCCGCCCGATGTCGCGCAGCAATGGCCCCATGCCGTGCAGTGGCACGCCGTGCGCGTCGAACAGGACAGTGACCTGACTCGGCGCGGTGACCTGGCCCGGGACGACGAGGGCGAACTCGTCCAGCAGACTCTGCGGGTTCTGCACGATGCCGGTGACCCGCCGCGTCGTACCGCCGTTGTGCCAGAGGTCACCGACCCTGAGACGGAAAGCGGTCGCCACCCCGCTGGTCACCGCCACCTGGCCCGGGGCGGCCGGGTAGTGCCCGCTCACCAGGGAGAGCATCGGCTGCCCGTACGCCCCGTGCGGGTTTTGCGCGCGCAGGTCGAAGGTATCGATCGAACCCGGGATGGCGACGGTCTGGTTCTCGATGACGTCGACCCGGCCGAAGCGATGCTGCAGGGCAGCGATCTGGCTGGCCAGGTGGGGGTCGGGGGCCTGGAACGTGGCCAGGTCCTGGGCCGTACCGAAACCGGCGTTAGCCGACGGCGGCGTGTCGGTGGCCACCGCCGCTCCCACGATGGTGGCGGCCACGGCCACCGTGACGAGCCCCAGGACCAGCAGCTGCTGGCGCCACTCGCGGCGCAGCAGCCGCCAGGCCCAGCGGATCACCGCGCGCCGGGCGGGAACGCCCCCGTTGCCTGACGCTCCCGCCGGCGCGGGGCGTTCCAGCAGTCCCGTGCTCACGGAGTCTGCCCCGGCGTGAGCAGGGACTCGGGGCCGGGCAGCGGCGCGGTCTGGTCCACGACGCGCCCGTCACGCAGGAACACAACCCGGTCGGCCCAGGACGCCAGCTGGGCGTCGTGGGTCACCACCACGGCGGCCACCCCACGCTTGCACGCCTCGTGGATCAGGCGCATGACCGCTTCCGCGTTCACTGAGTCCAGCGCACCGGACGGCTCGTCGGCCAGCAGCAGGCGGCGGTCCCCCACCACCGCGCGGGCGATCGCGACCCGCTGCCGCTCACCACCCGACAGCTCAGTGGGGTACCGGTTTCCCCGGTCGGCCAGGCCGAGCCCGTCCAGAGCGGCCCGGGCCGCCACGCGGGCCGCTCTGGACCCCATGCCGTCGAGCTCCAGCGGCAGGGCCACGTTCTCGGCCACAGTCAGCCCAGGCAGCAGGTTGAAGTCCTGGAAGACGTACCCGACCGTGCGCCGCCGCAGGCGCGCCTTGTCGTTGCGGGACATCCTGGACAGTGGTGCCCCGTCGATCAGTACTTCTCCGCTGCTGGGCGCCTCCAGGCTGCCCGCGATCGTGAGCAGTGTTGACTTGCCCGATCCGCTCGGGCCCATCACGGCCACCATCCCGCCCGACCCAACGGTCAGGTCCACCTGGCGGAGGGCCTCCACCCGGCCGGCCCCCTGCCCGTACGCCTTGGACACGTCCCGCAGTTCTAGTACGGTCATCGCCCCGTCTCCCGTTTGTGTTCGAGTGTTGAGCTGTTCATGGCCGCGTCCCCACCCGGCGCCGTAGCCGGGGCAAGGGCGTGGGCGCGGGCTGGGGCGGGTCGGCGGCGGCCCGCTTGAGCCGCCCGTCGGCTGCATCCAGCCAGCGGATCACGGCATCGAGCCGGAAGAGCTCGGCGTCGACCACCAGGGCCAGGCCCAGATCGGCCTCGGCCTCGGCCTCCTTGATGCGGGTCCACTGCTGCATCAGCTCCACCAGGTAGCGCCGGTGGACCTGGATCACCTCGTGCACGTCGGTGCCCGGGACCCGGAGGGCCACCAGCACCTTCATCACCAGCTCGTCGCGTGGCGGTGAGGCCAGGTCGGGCGGGGTGCGCAGCCATCCGGCCAGTTCCGTGGCCCCGCCGGAGGTGATCCGGAAGCCCTTCTGCGGGCCGTCGTCCCCGTCATCGTCCGACTCGACCAGCCCATCACGTTCCAGCCGCTGCAGCGTGGTGTAGACCTGGCCGACGTTGAGCGGCCACACCTCACCGGTGCGGGCCTCGAACTCCTCCCGCAGCTGCAGGCCGTACTTGGGCCCCTCGCTGAGCAGCGCCAGCAGCGCGTGCCGGACACTCACGGTGTCGCGCCATTCGGTATCATGCTGAGGATAATACTGGGTATATAAGATGCCGCCAAGTGATTCGGCACTACGACTTGAAGGCTTTACCCCACCGTTGCGAACGGACGGCTCAGCGAGGCCGGCATCACGGCGGCCTGCCGAATCCGGGACGGCGGGCGCTGACCGGCCGGTCAGCTAACCAGGGACGGCGGACCCGGACCGGCCGGCCGGTCAGCTGAACTCGATCAGCTTCTCCCGGACGGCGATCATCACGGCTTCCATCCGCGAGTGGATCTGGAGCTTCTCCAGGATGTTCCGCACGTGGTTCTTGACCGTGTTCTCCGAGATGAACAGTTCCTTGGCGATGTCCCGGTTGTTCATCCCCTTGGCCACCAGCTTGAGAACCTGCATCTCCCGGTCGGTGAGCTTGGGCGCCGGGACCTGCTGCTCAGCCCGCTCCTCCCCATCGCGCCTGGCCAGCGCCGCGAACTCGGTGAGCAGCTTGGCCGCCATGGAGGGGTTGATCAGCGACTGGCCGCCGTGCACGGCCCGGACCACATCCGCGACCTCGTCCAGCGGGATGTCCTTGAGCAGATAACCACTGGCCCCGGCGCGGATGGCCTCGAACAGGTCCTCTTCCTCGTCGCTGATCGTCAGCATGACGATCTTCGAGCTGGGGGCTACTTCCTTCATCGCCCGGCAGGCCTGGATGCCGCTGCTCTTGGGCATGCGGATGTCCATCAGGACCACGTCGGGCAAGGCCTCGCCGGCCTTCGCCACCGCCTCGGTCCCGTCGCTGGCCTCACCGACCAGTTCAATGTCGTCCTCGGCGGCGAGGACCATTTCCAGTCCCCGCCGGAACAGCGCATGGTCATCGACGATGAGTGCACGGATCGGATCGGACGTTGCGGAATCCACTGAACTGGCGCTGGCCTGGAGATCGGTGCCTGCCCCGGAAACCGTGGTTACCGCGGGATCTCCGCCCATGGCGCCTCCTCTCTGACCCTGTGTCACGGCGTGGTGCTCTCGCCGTGCCCGGTACTGGTGCGCTGGTCCTGCTGGCCTACGTGGCCTGATGCGGGGGTCTTGCTGATACTGCGGGCATTGCGGGGCTTACGGTACTGCTGCACTGGCCGTGCGTGGTGCCCCCACTGCGACCAGTGGTCAAACTCTGGCGCAGCGGAGGCCACGCGCGCAAACCGGGGCTGGCCAACCCGGCATTTCGGTGCACTGGCCCGGGGCCGGGCCGCCTCAGCTGATAAGTCGATTGTCTGCCGCCTCTGGTTCAATCCACCGGCACCCGCCGCGCGGGCGTGCCGACCAGTTCGGTGGCCGCCCCTTCGACTAGCCGGATCACCCCGTAGTTGTAGCCCTGCCGGCGGTAGACCACGCTGGGCAGGTGGCATGTCTCGTCCCGGAACAGGAAGAAGTCGTGTCCCACGAGTTCCATCTCGTGCAAGGCGCGGTCGATGGTCATCGGCGTCGCGGAGTGAAATTTCTCCCGCACCACGAGCGGGCCGTTTCCCTCCATCGGGATCGGCACGATCCCGTCGAGCTGAAGGTCGGCTTCGGGCCAGTCGGACTCACCGGCCTGCGCAGACCCGTCACCATCCGCCGCCATGTCCCGGCCGTCAGCTGAGGTGACCGACGTGGCCCCGGCCGGCCGGGCCGCCACCGGCAGATCGGGCACGGTACCCATCTCCACCGTCAGGGAGTGGCCGGTGTTCCGTGCCTTGCGCCGGTCACAGGCCCGGCGCATGTGCGTCTCCAGCTTGGCCAGCGCGCGATCCAGGGCCATGAAGCGATCGTCAGCGGCGGCTTCCGCCCGCATCACCGGGCCCCGCGAGTAGAGCGTCAGCTCGACGCGTTCCCGCTGGGCGGACTGACGCGGATTACGTTCCAGGGTTACTTCCACATCGATACTGATGGTCTTCTGGTCGAGCTTCACGACCTTGCTTAGCTTAGCCGTGGCGTACTCACGGAAGCGCTCCTGAATGCTGGTACGCCGACCATGGAAGATGATGTCCACGTGGGAAACCCCCTTCGACCGTCTCGTGTGGAATGACACCCGCCCGGCCGACCTGGTCTTCGTCCCCACATCCGCCTGCTGAGGGATTCGCGGCCTGTGCCACTACCGCCCTTCTCCCGGTCCGGAAGACATCTGATCTTCCGGGGGGGCAGGACTTACCTCTAAGCCGCACCGTGATCGGTCGACGACAAGTCGCCTTACGTGGGCCGTTTCGCCTGCGGCTGGCATCGGCTTGCCTAGCCGGGCTCCCCGCAACGGGCGGGAAACCCTGCACAGCGCAACCACGGACCCGGGCGGGTGCCATAGACCGACGCTAGCTTGCCCGGGCCCAGATGTCAGGAGCCCAGAGTGTCTTCTTCCACACGCCCGGCACCTGGGTGGATGCCGCACCGGGACCAAGGCGCCACCATGGGGAGATATTGCGACCGGACGTGATCCGGGCGCATCGTCAGCCCGGGTAGGTCGCGGCGCGGCCCGGCGCGAACTGGCTCCACAGCTCATCGAGGCCGACGGACCTGGCCAGGTGCCCGGTCTGCAGGCCGACGATCAGGCCGTTGTGCGGGCCAGCCGCGGCGATCGACGTCATGTCCGGCTCGATGCCCTGGTAGGAGGACCGGTCGCCGTCGGCCGGCACCTCCTGTAGCTGAGGTCCGTAGGACGCCTGGTTCACGACCAGCAGATGATCCGCGTCGTACCAGGTCAGCGCGCTGGGCTGGGTCAGGTCGGCGCCGAGCTGCACGGCGCTGGACAGCATCACCTGGTCGTTGGTTTTCACGATGGCGGCGAGCAGCACTTCCTTCTGCGGGCCGTTGACGGTGCTGACGCTGGCGATCATCGCTACCCGCACGCCGTCCGGGGCGACCCGCAGCGCGGTGACGGACCGGATGTGCGGCGGCAGGCGCACCCTGACCGGCGTGCCCTTGGCTGCGCCCAGCATCCACACCCTGGGCTTGCCGCCGGACACGCCCGCCACCCACAGATCGTCATTGCGGTCCCAGCTCACCGACGCGATCGACATCCCGCTCATCCGGATCTGCAACGCCCGCGCGGCTGAACTGGCGTGCGGCTTCGCCGCGGCGGACAGGAAGTTCGTGTACAGCGTCGACGCCGCAGCATTTCCCCCGACGCCCGCCAGGTAGCGCCGATCCCGCGAGACGGCGATGCTGGTCAGCGCGACCTGGCCCGTTCCCGCCTGGCCCGGCACCGCGCTGCTGCTTCCGCCCTGGGCGCCGAGCACGCGCGCCGCGCCGTTGCTGCCGAGGAAATACAGCTCCTCAGGCCCCGGCGGCACGAGCGCGGGCTGCGGGAAGGTGCGGGGGCTCAGCACCGCGCTGGTGGCGCCCGGCGGGGTCCACATCTTGCCGTTGACCTCCAGCTTCACGGCCTGGACGGACGCGGACCCATAGGACGAACTGGTCAGCGTCCAGACGAGCTGGGACGCCATCTGGGCCAGCGACGTCTCGCTGGTCGCGGACTTGGGCAGGCTCAGGTCGACCACCGCGGTCTTGCTCCCGGGCAGGATCTCGACGGGGCGGCGCTGCGTGGCCGCGGGCGGGAACGCGGACAGCACCGCCCCCGCCAGCCATCCCTGTGGGGGGATCAGCAGAGCCCGGACCAGGTCGACGGCCGGATCCCCCGAGTCGACCGGCACGAAGACCGGGTTGGGCACAAGGCCCTTGCCCCCAGGGTCCAGGTAGTAGAGGTTGCGTGGCTGGAAGGCCAGCTGAAAGAGGTCCTTGGTGAGCAGCAGTTCGTGGGACAGCTCATCCACGCTGGTAGCGGGCAGCTTCGTGGTAGCAGAAGTCGGCAGCCTGGCGATGCGCCACTGATTGTGCACGCGCTGCAGGGTGAACTCCTGGCTCAGCGGATGCTGGCCGGTTTCCGCGGGAATGTACTGGCCGCTGGGGCTGACGTTGCCCAGCCGCTGCGCGCTGATATCGACCACAGCCGTGTTCCGCGAGCCAAACGGCGGGGGGGCGGGCGTGACGGTGGGCGGCCCCGCGATGACGGTGACCGCGGGACCCGGCCCCGGCTGCCAGGACCGGCTCGCCGCCTTGGTGAGGTACTGCCGGGCGATCTCGTGATGGTTGCCGAAATCCGCGCTGGCCAGCAGGAAGCCCTCGACGATGTTCGAGGGACTGGAGCCGGGGCCCGGCCCGGTCATGATGTACCCGCAGCAGTCGCTGCCCTGCTGCTCGCCGCCTGCGCCCGCGGGCCGCGCGGTGTGCTGGAGCAGTCCGCTGGTCGGCACATCGGCACAGCCGGCCACCAGGGTCATGGCGGCCAGCGCGGTAAGGAACCAGCGCAGCATGGGCCGCTTAGCTGCCACTGGTCGCGCCCGCCCCGCCTGCGTCGTCCGGCTCGGCCCCGGTGTCCTGGATGCCGGTGGCCTGGATGCCCGTGTTCTCGATGACGGTGTGCCGGGTTCCGGCGATCCCGGAGCCCGCGAAACCCGCACCATTGAGCCCAGCGCCGGCCAGCCCGGGGCCCGGTGGGACCTGACTCACCCGGAGCGGCAGCGGCGCGAGGATAAGTTCCGGGCCCGGCTCGGCCTCGTCTGGCCCGAGCGGCAGCGGTGAGCCGACGAGCTCCTGCCCGGCCATCCGGGGCACGGTCAGCCGGAAGACCGAACCTTTCCCGCATTCCCCCCAGGCCTGCAGCCAGCCGTTATGCAGCCGGGCGTCCTCGAGCGAGATGGCCAGGCCAAGTCCCGTGCCGCCGGTCGTCCGGGCCCGCGCGGGATCCGCTCGCCAGAACCGGTCGAACACCATCTGGGCTTCAGCGGGCCCGAAGCCCACCCCATGGTCGCGGACGGCTACCGCCACCGCGTCCCGGTCCCCCGCCACGGTGACGACCACATCCCGGCCCTCGCCATGCTCGACCGCGTTGTCCAGCAGGTTGCGGAGGATGCGCTCGACCCGGCGGCGGTCCACCTCCGCCACGCACGGGTCGGGGGGCAGCCGGAAGTCGATCCGGGTCCCCCGCCGGGCCGCGAGCTGCTCGGCGTCCGCCGCGGCGCGCCGGACCAGATCGCACACGTCGGCGGACTCCGCGTCCAGCGTGGCCGCGTTCGCGTCGTAGCGGCTGATCTCGAGCAGGTCGGCGAGCAGCGACTCGAACCGTTCCAGCTGGCCTTCCAGTAGTTCCGCCGAGCGGGACGCGGCCGGCATGAGCTGCTCCCGGGCCGCGAACAGCACGTCGGCTGCGATCCTGATCGTGGTCAGCGGCGTGCGCAGCTCGTGCGAGACGTCGGAGACGAACTGCCGCTGCACCTTGGACAGTTCCTCCAGCTCGCGCAGCTTCTCCTGGAGGCTGGCCCCCATGTCGTTGAACGACCGGGCCAGGGCGGCCAGGTCATCGGTGCCACGGACCGGCATCCTCTCGTCCAGCTGGCCGTCGGACAGCCGCCGGGCCGCCGCGGCGGCGTCCCGGATGGGGACCACCACCCAGCGGGTGACCAGGGAAACGATGCCGACCAGCAGCAGGACCAGGATCAGGCCGCCGAACAGCATGGCGTGCTGGACCAGGCCCAGCGTGGCCTGCTGCTGATCCAGCGGGAAGAGATAGTAGAGCTGGTCGTGCGTGTTGATCACGCCGCCGATCGCCAGCCCGGGGCCCGAGTCCCGGCCGTGCAGGTACCGCATCAGGGTCGGGGTGGACCAGAGCTCGTCCGCCCGCCCCTGCTCCTGCTCGCCCGTTACCTTCTGGATCAGCCCACGCGGAACACTGTGCCAGCTGAGGTTCTGGTTGCCGAATGTGCCCCCGAAGGCGGAATCGCCGGCGGACGGCTGGGCCAGGATCACCACGTCGAAGTTGTCACCCGGCCCGCTCAGACTCTGCAGCGTCGCGGTCAGCGAGAGCAGCGACTTGACCCGGTCCCCGGCTGAGCCTTCCAGCCCGCCCTCGTCCTTGGCCACGGTCAGCCCCTCACCGAGCTGGTGGGCGGCCGAGGTCCGCGCGCTGTTGAGCAGCCCGCTCTCGATCTGCTGAACCAGGAAGAAGCCGAGAACCGTAACGACCACCACGCAGATCACCAGCGTGGTGGCGACCACCCGCAGCTGAAGTGAGCGGTGCCAGCGACGGCGCAGCTGACCGGCCAGCACGCGGGCGCGCCGGTCCAGGACCCGCAGGGCGCGGCGTATCCCGGGCGGCAGGCGGCGGCCAGCCCGCCGGACCAGCAGGGCCAGCCGAGAACGGCCAGCCGACTGGCCGAGGCCTAGGCCCGGAAGACCAGGACCTGACAGAGCAGGGCCCGGAAGAGCAGGCCCGGGAAGCACGGGCCTGGCGTCCCCAGTCACGGTCGCGGGCAGGCTGATACTCCCCGCGGAGAGCCCGCCCACCGGTATCCCACTGGATTTACCAGCACTGGGCAGTCCGCTACCGCGAGGCCCGCGCCCCGCCTCGCTGCTGCTCGCTGCCCCCTCCATCGCCCTTCTTCACGCTGATCGGGAAATTGCCCGGCCCTGCTGACCCGCCCCGGCCGGCTCCATGATCAGGCCGGTCCCGCCTTGTAACCCACGCCGCGCACCGTCACCACGATCTCCGGATGCTCCGGGTCCTTCTCGATCTTGGCCCGGAGGCGCTGCACATGCACGTTGACCAGGCGGGTGTCCGCCGCGTGACGGTACCCCCAGACCTGCTCCAGCAGCACCTCGCGGGTGAACACCTGACGCGGCTTGCGGGCCAGCGCCACCAGGAGATCGAACTCCAGCGGGGTCAGGCTGACCGGGCGCCCATCGCGCTTGACCGAATGCCCCGCCACGTCGATCTCAACGTCGACAATCTGCAGCATCTCGGGCGCCGGGTCGTCCGTCCGGCGCAGCCGGGCCCGGACCCTCGCGATCAGCTCCTTCGACTTGAAGGGCTTGACGATGTAGTCATCCGCGCCGGACTCGAGTCCCAGGACCACGTCGACAGTGTCGCTCTTGGCCGTGAGCATGACGATAGGCACACCCGATTCGGTGCGGATCTGCCGGCAGACGTCGATCCCATCGATACCTGGCAGCATCAGGTCGAGCAGCACAAGATCGGGATGAGTGTCCCGGAACACCTCCATCGCCTTGTCCCCGTCCGAGACGAAAGTTGGCTCGAATCCCTCGCCACGGAGCATGATGCCGAGCATCTCGGACAGGGCAGCGTCGTCATCGACGACGAGGACACGACCTTTCATGAGCCTCATAGTTCCACGGAAACATCGACGGGGGCACTCTTCCGCTGAGGCGGACGAGTGTTCAGCAGACGAAGATTACCTGTAGTAACGGGTTGGGTTATACCACGCTCTGTCACGAGGGCGCTGACCAGGGACGCCGGGGTGACGTCGAACGCCGGGTTATACGCGGCGCTACCGGCGGGCGCGAGGACCTGGCCGCCCAGTGTGGTCACCTCCTCGGCGGCGCGGTGCTCCACGACGATCTGTGCGCCAGTGGCCGTGCCGAAGTCGATCGTGGATACCGGCGCCACCACCACGAACGGGACACCGTGGTACTGCGCGAGGACCGCCAGGCTGTACGTGCCCACCTTGTTGGCCACGCTGCCGTCCGCAGCGATCCGGTCAGCCCCGGTGAGCACCACATCCACCGCGCCGCTGGCGAGCAGTCCCGCCGCCGCGGAGTCGGGCAGCACCGCGTAGTCGATGCCCGCCCGCCGCGCCTCGTAGGCGGTGAGCCTGGCTCCCTGCAACAGGGGGCGGGTCTCGTCCACATACAGCCGGGTTAGCCGGCCGGCCTGGTGTGCGGCCATGATTACCGCGAACGCCGTCCCTGCGCCCGCGGAGACCAGCGAGCCGGTGTTGCAGTGCGTGAGGACCCGGGCGCCCTCCGGTATCAGGCCGAGGCCGTGCCGGGCCATCGCAGCGCTGGCGACGGCGTCATCAGCCGCGATCGCCCTCGCCTCGTCGAGGGCGGCACCAGCCGCCAGTCGTTGCGGATCCTGGTCTTGGTGTTCCGGGTCCGCCGCACGGCCGAGCGCGGCCTGATATGCGGCCAGTGCGCGGCCGGTGCCCCAGGCCAGATTCACCGCGGTCGGCCGGGCCTCGCCGAGCAGCCGGGCCGCGGCCACCACGTCGTCGCCGCGGCAGGCGGCCAGAGCTACGCCGAACGCGCCGGCCACGCCGAGGGCCGGTGCACCGCGGATGACCAGACGGCGGATCGCGTCGACCAGTTCAGGGACGTTTTCGCAGGTGACGACCTTCTCTTCGGTGGGCAGCCGGGTCTGGTCGAGCAGGGCGACGGCCGGCCCGCGGGGTGGGTCAAGCCACTGCAGGGTGGGCACGCTCATGATCTGAGTCTGCCCTCTGGCCTGGGGCGGGTCGACCGGGCGGCCGTCAGGTCCGGGCCGCCCAGCGGGCCGCCCCGCGCTGTTCCGCCGGCTGGACTTCATGACGCCGCTGCTTCGTGCGAGTATGGGCGCCAGCGGGACGAGGGGGCCAGCCCTGCTATCGGCGAGCAGTTTTGCGGCCGTGTGCCGCGAAGGAGAACCATGACAGACAGTCCGTCGTCGGACGCGCCGGGGAACGGGCAGGCCCAGCGGCCCCAGCCCTGGTTCCCGCCCGGCGGCGGATACGGCCCGGGCAGCCCGCCGCAGGCTCCGCCCGGCGAGGACCACCCGGGGGCCGGCCAGCCCGGGACCGGCCAGCCCGCAGCCGGCCAGCCGGGCACGCCGGGCTGGCCCGGATGGGGCCAGCCCGGGTACGGGCAGCCTGGGCCTGGCCAACCGGGTTACGGGCAGCCAGGATCCGGCCACCCGGGCCACGGGCAATCAGGCTCCGGCCAGTCGGAATATGGCCAGCCGGGCTCCGGCCAGCCGGGATACGGGCAGCCGCCACCCGGCCAGTGGGCGCGCTATGGCGAGGCAGCGCCCAAGCCCGGCGTGATCCCGCTCCGGCCACTGGGCGTCGGCGAGATCCTCGACGGCGCCTTCGCCTCCATCCGCCGCAATCCCAAGGCCATCCTGGGCCTGGCCGCCGTGGTCATGACGATCTCGGCGGTCATTTCCGCTGTGATCACCCGCACGCTGCTCAACCTGGGCCGCCTCAACCTGCCCACCCCGGGCCAGCAACTGACGCCCACCCAGGCCACCCACCTGGTGGGCCGCATCGTTGCGGTGGCCCTCCCTGCGTTCGGGCTGTCCATCCTGCTGACCATCATCGTGCAGGCCGTCCTGGCCGGGCTGCTCGCCCCGATCATCGCCCGGGGAGTGGCCGGCCAGCAGATCAGCGCCGCGGACGCCTGGCGGATCACCCGCCCGCGGCTGCCCAGCCTGCTGCTGGCCACCCTGCTGGTCCTGCTGGCCGGGCTCGGGCCGGTGCTGATCATCGGGGTGATCGTGGGGATCGCCCTGCTGGCCGGCGCGCCCGCCGCGGTGTACGGAGGGATCATCCTGCTGGGGCTGGCGGCCCTGGTGCTGACCATCTGGCTCTCGACCATGCTCAGCCTGGTCACCCCCGTCGTCGTGCTGGAGAACGAGCGCCCCGCCCATGCGCTGGCCCGGTCCTGGCAGCTGGTGCGCCGGAGTTTCTGGCGGGTGTTCGGCATCACGCTGCTGGCCGGGATCATCGTGGCCATCGCAGGCGGAATCCTGCAGCTCCCGTTCACGTTCTTCGGCGCGGTGCTGGGCAGCGGCACCGGCGGGACCGTGATCCTCGTGATCGGTGCCATCGCGGCCGGCACCGTGACCCGGCCGATCACCGCCGGGGTGACGGTCCTGCTCTACGTGGACATGCGGATGCGTAAAGAGGGCTTGGACCTGGCGTTGCGGACCGCGTCTGGCTCTGGCGGGCGGGGGTCTGGCCGACCCGGATCTGGCCTGCCGGGGTCCGGCCTGCCGGGCGCCGATGGCCCGCTCGTTGACGACTTTGCCACCGTGTGGCGGCCACCGTCGGCCGGCCCGGTGCCCACCCCGGGCGCACCTCCCACGGCCGCGGGGGCCCCGCCGCCGTGGTGACTGCGGCCGGCCCCTTGACCGGCCGCGAGGCCGGGCAGCGGCTGGCCCGCGCCGAGCTGTCCAAGGCCATCTACCACCCGCATGAGCCACTGATCCAGCGGATCCTGAACGCGATCGGCGACCTGCTGAGCGACTTGTCTCAGGCGGGCCAGGCATTTCCGGGCGGCTGGTGGGCGGCGGTCGCGCTGGCCGCCGCGCTGGCCACGACCATCGCCGTGGTGCTGAGCCGGACCGGCCCGCTCGCCCGGTCCCGCCGGGCCGAGGGCCAGCTGATGACCGGCTCCGGCCCGCTCAGCGCGGCCGACCACCGGCTGCGCGCCGGGCGCCTGGCCGACGCGGGCGACTACGCCGCGGCCACTGTGGAACGAGTCCGGGCGATTGCCCGTGAACTCGACGACCGGGCGGTCCTGACCCCGCGGGCCGGGCGTACCGCGAACGAGATGGCCAAGGAGGCCGCCGCGGCGCTGCCCGCGGAGGCGGGCGCCCTGCGCAGCGCGGCCCTCCTGTTCGACGACATCTGCTACGGCGACCGCCCCGGCACCCAGGCGGGATACGCGCTGATCCAGGAGCTGGACACGCGGATCAGCGCATCCGTCCCCAAGCCCGGCGCCGCCCTGGCCGGGGTCGGCACCGGGGCGGGCTCCGGGCCGGGTCCCGGTGACGCCGGAGCGGGCGGAGCGAGATGACCGGACCGGCGCCCCTCCTGGCTGAGCCGGGTCCGGGCCCGGCCACGCCTGGGGTCGCGCGCCAGGCGACCCCAGGCCTCGGGGGCCCGGCCCGGCCCGGGCCGGGCGGGCCTGGCCTCCGGCCGCCGCGCGCACTGCGCCGCTGGCGGGCACCGCTCGCCGTGCTGACGCTGGTCCTGCTGGGCGGGATCGTGATCGCCCTGCTGACACCGTCCCGGCCCACCACCGGCTACCTCGATCCAGGCAACCCCGGACCGCAGGGCACCCGGGCTCTGGCCGCCATCCTGGCCCAGCGCGGGCAGCCGGTGACCCGGGCGGGCAGCGTGGCGGCCGCCCAGGACGCGATCCAGGATTCGGGGCGCCGGGGCGGGCCAGGCCGCGTCCCTACGCTCGTCATCACCAGCCCCTACCTGCTCGGCCCGCGGCTGCTAGGCGAACTGACCCGGCTGCCGGGGAACGTCATCGTGGTGGAGCCGGACAGCGCCACCCTGAGCGCACTCAACCGGGAGGCGGCCGGGACCGCCGCGCCGCGGGTTACCGTGGCGGGCGCCGACGCGGTCCGCCCGGTCCGCCCGGGCTGCACGCTGGCCGCGGCGGCCGTCGCCGGGGACGCCGGCATGGGCGGGGTGCTGATGCGGGTGAACGGCACCGCGGGCGCGCTGTGCTACCGGGTGGACGGCCATCCCACCCTGGTCCGCTACCTGGCTGGGGGACGCGCCGTCACCCTGCTGGGCAGCGGTGTGCCGCTGACCAACGCGGATCTGGCCCACCGCGGCAACGCCGCGCTGGCGCTGAATCTGCTGCGCGGCAGCCCGCGGATCGTGTGGCTGGTGCCCAACCCGCCGGCCGTCACCGCGGCGGGGCAGAAATCACTGTTCCAGGTGATCCCCGGTCCGGCCTACCTGGTGGCGCTGCAGGTATTCATCGCGGCCGGGCTGGCCGCGCTGTGGCGGACCCGGCGGCTCGGCCCGCTGGTCGCCGAGCCACTTCCGGTGGTGGTCCGCGCGTCGGAGACGGTGGAGGGACACGGCCGCCTCTACCAGTCCCGGCGCTCCCGTGACCGGGCGGCCGCGGTGCTGCGCGACGCTGCGCGGCTTCGGATCACGGCCCGGCTGGCGCTGCCTGGCGACACCGACGCCGACGCGGTGTGTGCGGCGGTGGCCGCGCACACCGGGCGCGAGCCCGGTGCCGTCCGGGCCATCCTGTATGGGCCGGCCCCCCGCGACGACGCGGCGCTCGTCACGCTGGGGCAGGATATTGACGCTCTCGAAGGAGAGGTACGCACGCAGTGACAGGGGTAGGCACGCAGTGACCGCCGAATTCCAGGCTCTGGGCACCGATGTACGGGGCGCGCTCGAGGCGGTCCGCACCGAGGTTGGCAAGGCCATCATCGGCCAGGACCCGGTGCTGACCGGCTTGGTGATCTGCCTGCTGTGCCGGGGTCACGTGCTCCTCGAAGGCGTGCCCGGAGTAGCCAAGACCCTGCTGGTGCGCTCGCTGGCCGCCGCGCTGTCGCTGCGCAGCACCCGGGTCCAGTTCACCCCGGATTTGATGCCGGGCGACGTGACCGGCTCCCTGGTCTACGACGCGAAGACGGCCCTCTTCCAGTTCCGCGAGGGCCCGGTGTTCACCAACCTGCTGCTCGCCGATGAGATCAACCGGACGCCCCCGAAGACCCAGGCCGCGCTGCTCGAAGCCATGGAGGAGCGGCAGGTGTCGGTGGAAGGCCAGCCCCGGCCGCTACCCGAGCCGTTCCTGGTGGCCGCGACCCAGAACCCGGTGGAGTACGAGGGGACCTACCCCCTGCCCGAGGCGCAGCTCGACCGCTTCATGGTCAAGCTGACGGTCGACCTGCCCGGCCGGGACGACGAAATCGGCATCCTGGCCCGGCACGCGGCCGGTTTCGACCCGGGCAACCTGGCGGCGACCGGGATCAGGCCCGTCGCCGGCCCGGCCGAGCTCGCCGCGGCGGCGGCCGCGGTCCGCGAGGTCCGGGTGGCCCCGGAGGTGGCCGGCTACATCGTGGACCTGTGCCGGGCCACCCGGCAGTCGCCGTCGCTGCGCCTCGGCGTGTCCCCGCGCGGGGCCACCGCGCTGCAGGCCACCAGCCGGGCCTGGGCCTGGCTCGCGGGCCGCGACTATGTCACGCCGGACGACGTGAAGGCGCTGGCCCGGCCGACTTTGCGGCACCGGATCCAGCTCCGGCCCGAAGCGGAGATCGAGGGCGCCTCGGCGGACGGGGTGCTGGAGGCGGTCCTCGCCTCCGTCCCGGTCCCACGGTGAACTCTTCCTGGAGGAATCCCCGTACCGCGGTGATCCTTCTCGCCCGCAATCCGCATACCGTGCTCCCCCGAAATCTCCGTACCGCGGTGGTTCCCTGATGGCTCTGACCGGCCGGGTGGCTGCGGTGGCGCTGCTCGGTGCCCTAGCCGTGCTGGCCTTCCGGACCTGGCCCGCCCTGGTGGCTGTCAACGCGGTGCTGCTCGCCGCGATCATCGCCGACCTGGTGCTGGCGGCCAGCGTCCGGCGGCTGGGTGTCACCCGGTCCGGCGACACGCGGGTACTGCTGGGCGAGGCCGCCTCGGTCGCGGTGACCGTGCGCAACCCGGGCCGCCGCCCGCTGCGGGCCCAGCTGCGCGCCGCCTGGCCGCCGAGCGCGCACGCGGAGCCGGGCCAGGGGGCGCTGATGGCCCCGGCGGGCGGCCAGGCCACGGCGGCCAGCACGCTCACCCCGGACCGGCGTGGCGACAAGGTATCCCCCACCGTTATCGTCCGCTCGTTCGGGCCGCTGGGCCTGGCCGCCCGGCAGGGCCGCCACGACGTGGCCTGGAGCGTGCGGGTGCTGCCGCCGTTCGGCAGCCGCAGGCACCTGGGCGAGAAACTCTCTCAGCTGCGCCAGCTCGACGGCCAGCACCGCTCGCTGCTGCGCGGGCCGGGCACTGAGTTCGATTCCCTGCGCGAGTACGTCATCGGCGACGACGTTCGGTCCATCGACTGGCGGGCGGCGGCCCGCCGGGGTGACGTGATGGTCCGGACCTGGCGGCCGGAACGCGACCGGCGGATCCTGGTTGTCCTGGATACCGGGCGGACCTCGGCCGGGCGGGTCGGCGGCATCCCGCGGCTGGATGCGTCGATGGATGCGACGCTGCTGCTGACCGCGCTCGCGGCCCGGGCCGGGGACCGGGTGGACCTGATCGCGTTCGACCGCCGGGTGCGGGCCCGCGTGCTGGGCGCCCCCCGCTCATCCGTGCTGGCCTCGTTCACCACGGCTATGGCGCCGCTGGAGGCCGAGCTGACCGAGACCGACCTCGCAGCCATGGTCAGCGCGGTGCTCACCGTGGCCCGGCACCGCTGCCTGGTGGTGCTGCTCACCGAGCTCAACCCGGCGGTGATCGAGGAAGGCCTGCTACCGCGGCTGGGCCCGCTCGTGTCCCGGGACATGGTCATGATCGCGGCGGTGGCTGATCCGCGGGTCGCGGAAATGGCAGCCGCCCGGGGCGACGCGGCCAGCCTCTACGACGCGGCCGCGGCGGAAAGCGCGCTGGCCCAGCGGCGGCGGATCTCAGCCCTGCTGCGGCGGCAGGGCGTCAGCGTGGTCGACGCCCCGCCGGACCGGCTGCCGTCCGCGCTAGCCGACGCCTACCTCGACCTCAAGGCCAGCGGCCGCCTCTGAGGATGAGCCCCGCCCGGGATCAGCCTGGCCGCCGGTCATTCGCAGCACTGGTCATCCGCTGCCCTGGGCGGGGTGGTGGCGTGGGTGCGGTTTCCGGGGCTGGTCCAGGTGAGCGTGCCGGAGGCTGGGGGCGGCAGCAGTCCAGCTTCCTGGCACCCCCCGCCGGCCAACTCGGATAAGGCGGGGCACGCCCGTTCGCTATCCCCCGTCAGCTGGTGAATTGTTCGAGCAGGTGGCTGAAGTCCCAGGTGTTCTGGGTGATGCCCGAGCAGGTATTGCTGTCCCGGGTGCCGGGGCAGCCGCCGTTGTCGCGCTGGATCGCCCAGATCGACAGGAGGTTCATGCCGTTCGCCTGTGCGAAATTGAGCATCGTCTGCGCGTCGGCCAGGTAGGTGACCTCGGTTTTCTTCGGGTAGTCGTCGATCCCGGGCAGCATGGTCATGGCTTCCATGGTCCAGACCTGCGCTGCGGTCAACTTCGGGTAGATGGCGGCCAGCTGGGCGTGGGTGTTCGTGGCCGCGTTAATGGCGGCCTGGCCCATATTCACTGTTCCCTCGCCCGCGATGTAATAGTCGAACACCATGATGTCGACCGAGGTCACCGTGGCGCCGTTGCTGACCGCGTTCTGCAGCACGGCCTCGCCGTTGGGGTCCAGGCCGTACTGTTCCACCGGAATCGTGTACTGGATCTGCAGCGGGATGCCCTGGCTGGCCGCCCACGCTTCGGTCATGGCAATCGCCTTGTTCCGCCGGTCGATACCGGCGGTGTTGTTCAGCGACTTGGCTTCGACATCCATGTCCAGCCGCGTCACGCCGAGCGTGGTGATCACTGACTCATAGTCGGCGGCGATCTGGCTGACATTCGTGCACGAGTCGGCGATCTCGGTGCCGCCCTGGTCGGCGCTGTATCCGCCGAAGGACGGGATCACGTCGCCGCCGGCCGCGCGCAGTGCCGCGATGTCTGATGCGTAGTACGACAGCGGCTGGGCCGAGTTGCCGTTCCAGTCCAGGGAGCATGAGTTCTTGCCGGCGGACTGGAGGAACGCCAGCGTGAAGTATTTGGCGCCGGATTGCTGGGCGGTCGTGGCGATGCTGGGCGTGTTGGGGGCCAGGTACGTCTCGTAGTAGGGCGCGTACACATGCGCCGGCACCGGCGTGTAGGAGGCTGCCGTCGCGTCGGTAGCGCTTCCTGCTGCCGACCAGGCCAGGCCCGCGGCCAGGATCAAGCCAAGGCTTATGCGATGGCGAAGACTCATAACTATCTCCCGTTCCGATCCGTGCGCTACTTCATGGCGCGGGGATGTCGACCTTGGGAACGTTCCATCCAGACACGCTGACCACTGGCGTGGCCCCCTGGAGGTCAGCCGAATTCCAGGTGACGGTCAGCTTCTGCGACTCGCCCGGGAACAGCGTGATGTCGTTGCCTTGCCAGACTGAGGACTGCAGTTCGTTGTCGCCGGGCAATTCCTGGCCGCTGGCCGTGCCCCGCCGCACGTCGGCCCGGAGCAGGAAGGCGGCGGCTGACGCGGAGGTGCTGGTGATTGTGACGGTGGTGGCGCGGTCCGCGCCGTCCGGCCCGGGCTGGCTGACCGTGGTGGCGGTGTCGGTGACGGACGCCTGCGGCAGCATCTGCAGCGACGTCAGGTTCGCATAGGTAGAGATCACGCCTTGCGGCTGGCCCAGCGTCTTGTTCCAGTTAACCGCGTCGGGCTGGGTGGACAGCCAGTAGACGTTGCGGTCGAGGAGCGTGCCGTTCTGCTTTAGCTGCAGCTCTACGAAGTAGGCCTGGACCGGGCTGCCGGCCGGCACCTTCGGTGTGAGCACTTTATTCAGCACCTGCTGG
>DASQRM010000026.1:0-2649 GCA_035642895.1 Streptosporangiaceae bacterium
GTCGTCACCGCCGCGGACCTGCCCTACGGTCCGGCGGTCAGCCTGTCCGAGGACAGCATCCTGCGAGCGGTCCGGTCCAAGATCCTCGGCCCGCTGTTCGCCGCCCAGCAGGCCGCGTCGCGGATCACGAAGGCCGGCAGCATCACCTTCACCTCGGGCGTCGCCGCCTCCCGGCCCGCGCCCGGGGGCGCGCTGGCTGCCACCGTCAACGGCGCGCTCGAGTCCATGGTCCTGGCCCTGGCGCTCGAGCTGGCGCCGATCCGCGTCAATGCTGTTTCCCCCGGATGGGTGGACACCCCCGTGTGGGACCAGCTGGCCACGCCTGATGTCAAGAACGCCCGGATGGCCGATCTGGCCTCCCGCCTGCCCGCGCGCCGCCTCGGCCGCCCCGAGGACATCGCGAACGCGGTCGCCTTCCTGATCGCTGACAACTTCGTGACCGGCACCGTGCTGCACGCGGAGGGTGCCCAGGTGCTCGTGTAACCGGCCTGAGGTCACGGAACGACGCAGGTCAGCGTGATGGTAGCGGTCTGCCCGGCGGTGACCATGGCGGACGTCGGCTGAGAGCACGGCAGCTCCCGGCTGCGCCCGCCGTCGATCTCCATGACGTCGGGCGACCGGCCGGAGACCTGGTACCGGCCTGGCGACAGCGGCACCGAGAACGTTCCCGAGGACCCGACCGTGACCGTGACCGGGTGGTGGCCCGCCGAGGTGACGGTCACCGTGCCGGACATGGCTCGCTCACCCGGCTGCTTGCCGTCCGGACCCATCGGACCGCCCTCCATGACCAGCCTCCCCGTGAGGTGACCCGAGGCCGGCGGCTGGGCCGCGGCCGAGGCACACCCGGCCGCCAGCCCGGTCAGCAGGAGCCCGCCGAGCAGGCAGGCAGGTACGCGTAGCGGTTTCATGGCTCCCCTTATCCCGGTACGTACCCGTTGGACGCATCCGCCCGCACAGCGGTTCCAGGACGGGTCAGACCGGGGAGGCCTGCGGCTGCCCGGCAGGCTCGCGCAGCAGCGGGAGCATGATGGCGAACCTGGTCATGCCCGGATGGCTGGTCACCACGATGGCGCCGCCGTGAGCGGCCACGACCGCGTCGACGATGGCCAGGCCGAGGCCGGTGCTCTTGCCGGCCGCGCTGGCATCCCGGGCACGCCCGGCCTCGCCGCGGGTGAACCGCTCGAACAGTTCGGGCAGCAGGTCGGCCGAGATGCCGGGACCGTCGTCGGTGATGCTCAGCTCCACCTGCGGGCCCGGCGGAGCGACGCCGCGCTGCACCACCGCGGTGCCCGCGGGCACCTCCGGGCTCGCGGTCGCGTCACCCACGGTGAGCGCGACGCTGACCGTCGAGCCCGGCGGGGTGTGCTTGCCCGCGTTGCTCAGCAGGTTGGCGAGCACCTGGTGCAGACGGTGCTCGTCGCCCTCCACCAGCACCGGCTCATCCGGCAGCTCCAGCCGCCAGCGGTGGTCGCCGCGGGCCACCCGCGCGTCGCTGGTCGTCTCGATGGCCAGCCGGGACAGGTCCACCGGCTCGCGTTCCAGCGGCCGTCCTGCGTCGAGCCTGGCCAGCAGCAGCAGGTCGTCCACCAGGACGCTCATCCGGGCCGACTCGGACTCGACCCGGCGCAGCGCGTGGGTCACGTCCCCGGGCACCGGTCCCGGATGTCGCAGCGCCAGCTCGGCGTAGCCGCGGATAGCGGACAGCGGAGTCCGCAGCTCGTGCGAGGCGTCGGCGGCGAACCTGCGCAGCCGGGCCTCGCTGGCCGCGCGCCGCCCTAGGGCCCGCTCGACGTGGAACAGCATCCGGTTGAAGGCGGCTCCGACCCGGCCTACCTCGGTGCGCGGGTCGCTGTCGGGGACGCCGGCCGGCAGCGTGACCTCACCCGAATCGAGCGGCAGCTCGGTCACCTTGGTCGCGGTGGCCGCGACCCGGCGCAGCGGCCGGAGCGACAGCTGCACCATCGCGGTCCCCAGGGCCAGGGCCAGCACCAGGACGGCCGCGTACACCACGTGCTGGGTGTTCTCGACGTTCGCCAGCGTGCCCTGGACCGGAGCCAGGGAGAGCCCGGTGACCAGCGTCGTGCCGGCCTCCGGGCCGGTCACCTTGGTCAGCAGGAACTCCCCGCCGAGGGAGCTGAGCGTCCGGATGTACGTTCTGGCCTGCGGCGGGCCGGGCGGGCCCGGACCGGCCTCACCGGTCGAGGGCTGGCCGTGGCCGGACGGCAGGGCTACGAGCACGGCCTGGTCCGGGACGGACAGCAGGCACGGCTGTTTCACCGTGTTCTTGTAGCCGACGGATTTTCCGTCCAGCAGGAGCTCGAAGGTGCCGGGCGCCTGCCCGGCGTTGCTGCACAGCCCGTAGCCGCCCGGCGCATGGCGGGGGGTGTCGCGATCAGGGTCGTCGGTGCTGTGCTGGACGCAGCTGTACCAGGTGTCGGTCGCGGTCTGCAGCTGCTGGTTCAGCGAGGCCATCAGTGACTGGTTAAGCGAGTGATCGGTGACCACGCTGATCGCGATGCTAGCCACGCCGAACAGCAGGGCCAGCCCGATGATGAGCTTGCCGCTGATGGTGCGCAACGAGAACAAGGCGGCCAGCCGGGCGAACCCCCGCGCAGGCGAAGCGGACGACCCGGACATCAGCCAGCGGGC
>DASQRM010000027.1:0-17179 GCA_035642895.1 Streptosporangiaceae bacterium
CTGTGGACGTTCACCACGCAGAACTTCCGCCCGCCGAGCCCGCCCTACGACGGTGGCGACACCGCGGGATCGTTCCGGCCGTACGCCGTGGGCTACGTGGAACTGGCCGGTGAGGTCGTGGTGGAGGCGAGGCTGACCGAGCCGGATCCGGCCCGGCTGGCCATCGGCCAGCCGATGCGGCTGGCCATCGTGCCCTACACCGCCGGTGCTGACGGGACCGAAGTCATGACGTTCGCGTTCGCCCCGGCCGGCCACGAGAGCCCGGCAGATACTCCTGGCGGCCCAGCGAAGGAGGCGTAAATGGAAGCGGTCATCGCCGGCGTCGGCCTGCATCCCTTCGGCCGGTTCCCCGGCAAGCCGGCCATGGACATGGCGGCCGAGGCGGTCCGCGACGCGCTGGCCGACGCCGGGATCGGCTGGCCGAAGGTGCAGGCCGGATACGTGGGCAGCCTGGAGGTGTACAACCCGGATGCGATCGTGGGCCGGCTCGGGCTGACCGGCGTGCCGCTGCGCGGGGTGTTCAACGGCTGCGCGACGGCCGGCACCGCGATCGCCATGGCCGCCCGGGCCATCGAGACCGGCGAGCACGACCTGACCGTCGCGATCGGGATGGACAAGCACCCCAGGGGGGCGTTCGCGGCCGATCCGTCGGTAGCCGGCCTGCCGGACTGGTACGGGCAGACCGGCCTGTTCCTGACCACGCACTTCTTCGGCATGAAGATCAACAGATACATGCACGACCACGGCATCAGCACCGAGACGCTGGCCCGGGTCGCGGCGAAGAACTTCAGCAACGCCGCAGGCAACGAGAAGGCGTGACGGCGTACCCCGCTGTCGGTGCCGGAGATCCTCGGCTCGCCGGTGCTGAACTACCCGCTCACCCAGTTCATGTACTGCGGCCCCGACGAAGGGGCCGCGGCCGTCGTCCTGTGCCGCGCCGACCAGGCCCACCACTACACCTCGCGGCCCATCCGGGTGCGCGCCTGCGCCTTGCGCAGCCGCCGGCTCGGTGCGTTCGAGCTGCAGAGCCCCTCGCTGCCGGTGGCCGAGCACGCGCCCAGCCCCACGGTGGACGCCTCCCGGGAGGCGTACGAGATCGCCGGGATCGGGCCCCAGGACGTGGCCGTGGCCCAGCTGCAGGACACCGACGCCGGCTCAGAGATCATCCACATGGCCGAGAATGGGCTGTGCAAGGACGGTGAGCAGGAGCGGATCATCGCCGACGGGGACACCGGGATCGGCGGACGGCTGCCGGTTAACACCGACGGCGGGCTGATTGGCAACGGCGAGCCGATCGGTGCCTCGGGGCTGCGCCAGATCCACGAGCTGGTGCTCCAGCTGCGCGGTACGGCCGGGACCCGGCAGGTGCCCGGCGCGCCCGCGGTCGGTTACGCGCACCTGTACGGCGCGCCGGGTGTGGCCGCGGTGACCATCCTGTCCACCTGACCAGGCGGGAGCCGATCCGATGCCCGACGACATGCAGGACTTCACCCGCGCGGTGCGGGACTTCCTCGACGCGCACGCCCCCCGGGCTGCGGAGCCGGGCCAGTTCCGCTGGGGTGAGGGGGACGACCGGGTGGCCTATTTCAGCGCGGACCCGCCCGAGGCGGAAGAACGGAAGCTGGATGCGGCGCGCGGCTGGCAGCGGATCCGGTACGAGAACGGCTTCGGCTGGATCTCCGGGCCCCCCGAATACGGCGGCCGCGGGCTGACTCCCCTGCATGAGCTGCTCTATGACGCGATCGAGTCGGAGTATGAGGTCCCGGACACCGGCACGCTGAGCGTCATCGGGCTCGGCATGATCGGGCCGACCATCCTGGCGCACGGGCAGCCGGCCAGCAAAGACCGCTACCTGCCCGCCATGTACCGGGGCGACGTGATCGCGTGCCAGCTGTTCAGCGAGCCAGCGGCCGGCTCGGACCTGGCCAGCCTGCAGACCCGCGCCGTGCCTGGCGACGGGGGCTGGGTCCTGGATGGCCAGAAGGTCTGGACCTCGGTGGCCCAGCACAGCCAGATTGGCATGGCGCTGTGCCGGACCGATCCGGACGCGCCGAAGCATCAGGGCATCACCGCGTTCCTGGTGGACATGGGCGCACCCGGGGTGGAGGTGCGGCCGCTGCGCCAGATGACCGGCGGCGCGGACTTCAATGAGGTATTCCTGACCGGCGTCCGGGTGCCTGACGACCACCGGCTCGGTGAGGTCGGCGACGGGTGGCGGGTCGCTCTCACCACGCTGATGAACGAGCGGGCCACGGTCGGCGGTGAGGGCAGCGGCCCGGCCGCGGGAGTTCTGTCGCCGGAGCGGCTCAGCGCTCTCATGCGGGCCACCTGGACCTGGGATGACCGCGCGCTGCGCCGTGACCTGAGCGGGCTGCTGGCCGACGTCATGGCCACCGGCTGCCTCAACGCGCGGGCCGCCCGGCGGATGCAGGCCGGCGTCGCCCCCGGGCCGGAGATGTCGGTGGCCAAGCTCATGTACGCGCAGAACCTGACCCGGGCCGCGCATTTCGTGTCCCATCTGCTCGGACCGAGGATCATCGCGGACACGGGGGAGTGGGGCACCTACGCCTGGGCTGAGCTGTTGCTGGCCACGCCGGCGCTGCGGATCCTCGGCGGCACCGAGGAGATCATGAAGAACATCCTCGCTGAGCGGGTGCTCGGGCTGCCGAAGGAGCCGGGGATAGATACCCGGTCACCGTTCCGCGACCTGCCCCGCTCGCCATCCCCCGGAGGCCGGGCATGACCGACACCAAGGAGGACCTGGACGAGCTGCGCGAGGCCGTCCGCGATTTCCTCGCGGCCAAGTCCCCCCAGAGCGCGGTCCGCGCCGCCATGGAGACCGAACGGCACCACGATCCCGCGGTGTGGGAGCAGATGGCCCGGCAGCTCCGGCTGCCGGGGCTGGCCATCCCCGACGAGTACGGCGGCGACGGATTCGGGCTCACTGAGCTGGGGGTGGTGCTCGAAGAGATGGGGGCCGCGCTGCTGTGCTCGCCGTTCTTCGCCACCGTGGTGCTGGCAGCCCAGTCGCTGCTCGCCTCGGGTGACGAGGCGGCCTGCGCGCGGTACCTGCCGGGGATCGCGGCCGGGCAGACCATCGCCACCCTCGCCGCGGCCGAAGGCAACGCGTCGTGGGACCCGGCCATGGTCACTACCCGGGCCCACCACGTGACCGGGGGCGGGGGATGGGTGCTCACCGGGAAGAAGAACTTCGTCATCGACGGGGCGATCGCTGATCTCGTGCTGGTCGTGGCGCGCAGCACCGCCGGACCCGCCCTGTTTGCCGTGGACCGGGGCGCGCCGGGGCTGCGGGCCGAGCCGATGACCACGCTCGATCCCACCCGGGCCATGGCCGTGCTGACCCTGGAACAGGTGCCTGCGGCTCTGGTCGGCGCCGAAGGGCAGGGCGGCCGGCTGATGAGCCGGGTGCTCGACCTGGCCTGTGCCGCGCTCGCCGCTGAGCAGGCGGGTGGGGCCCGCAGGTGCCTGGAGATGAGCGCCGCATACGCCCGGACCCGCTACCAGTTCGGCCGGCCCATCGGCTCCTTCCAGGCGGTCAAGCACAAGTGCGCGGACATGCTGGTCCGGGTCGAGCTGGCTGAGGCGGCCGCCCGCGAGGCGGGCCGGCTCGCGGACGAAGGCGCAGCGGACTTCCCCGCGGCGGCCGCGGCGGCCCACATCTGCTGCTCGCAGGGCTACCTCTTCGCCGCGACCGAGAACATCCAGGTCCACGGGGGGACCGGGTTCACCTGGGAGCACCCGGCGCACCTGTATTTCCGCCGGGCCAAGTCCGCCGAGCTGATGTTCGGCGGCCCGGCGGTCTATCACGAACGGCTGCTCGACCGGCTGGGGATCTGAGCCCGCCGCCCGCCGAATGCGCCCAAGGCCAAGCGGTGTGCCAGCCGCCCACATCACTGGCAATTCAGCTAACTAAAGCATATAATTTAGCTGAATCGTGATTGAGATGATCATGGGACGCGCCCTGGAGGTGCACAATGACGGTGCTGCGCGGCGGGCTGCTGGTGGACGGGACCGGTGCACCATCCCGGCTCGCTGACGTGATCGTGGAGGGCGATCAGATCACGGCCGTGACCGAGGCCGGTGCCGCGCCCCGGACCGGGGACGTCGTCAACCTCGACGGGCTGGCGCTGGCGCCTGGGTTCATCGACTGCCACACGCACTACGACGCGCAGGTGCTGTGGGACCCCGACCTCACCCCGTCATCGTGGCATGGCGTCACCACGGTGGTGATGGGCAACTGCGGGTTCGGGATCGCGCCGACCCGCCCGGCCGGCCGCGAGATCATCGCGCGAACCCTGGAAAACGTCGAGGGCATGTCGGTGGAGGCGCTGTTCGCCGGCATCCCGTGGACGTTCGAGACGTTCCCCGAGTACCTCGACGCGGTCGAGCGGACCGGGCCGAAGCTGAACGTGGCCGTGATGCTGGGTCACACCCCGCTGCGGCTGTACGTGCTAGGCGCCGAAGCGGTCGAACGGGACGCCACGCCCGCGGAGATCGAGGTGATGCGGCGGCTGGTCGGGGAGGCCATGGACGCGGGCGCGGTCGGGTTCGCGTCTTCCCGCCAGCCCGCGCACGCCGGGGCGTGGGGCAAGCCGGTGCCCAGCCGGCTGGCCACCGTCGCCGAGCTCATGCAGCTCGCCGAGCCCCTGGCCGAGCGCGGCCGCGGCACGATCGCTATCACGCACGGCCCCGACTTCGGGCCGCCCGAGCTCGCCGAGCTGTCGGTCAAGACGGGCCGGCCGGTCACCTGGACGGCGCTGAACGCTTCCCCGGGCGCCTTCCGCCTGCTGGACAAGGCCTCCGACCGCGGTGGCGAGGTCTGGCCGCAGGTCGCCTGCAGGCCCATCGTGTTCCAGGTCACGCTGGCCGAGCCCGCCCCCTTCGCCCGCGCCGACGCGTTCGCCGAGGTGCTGTCGGTGCCGGCCGCGGAGCGTGCCCGGTTCTACCGCGATTCCGCGTGGCGGGACCGGGCCCGGGCCGACGTGGCCCGGCAGTGGCACTACGGCTGGGACAAGATCTTCGTGCAGGAGACCAGGGCCCATCCGGAGCTGGCCGACGGGCCGTCCCTCGCCGGGGCCGCGACGGAGCGCGGTATCGACCCGCTCGACCTGCTGTGCGACGTCGCGCTGGACGACGACCTGGCCACCCGCTTCCGGGTCGTGGTGGCCAATGACGACGCCGTGTCCCTGGCCCGGCTGCTCCAGGATGACCGCACGCTGCTCGGCCTGTCCGACGCGGGCGCGCACGCCAGCCAGCTCTGCGACGCGGTCTTCTCCACCTACCTGCTGGAGCACTGGGTACGCGACACCGGCACGCTGTCCCTGGAGAAAGCCATCTGGCGGATCACCGGCCACCCGGCGGCCGTCTTCGGCATCCCCGGCCGGGGCCGCGTCGCCCCCGGATACTTCGCTGACCTGGTGGCCTTCGATCCGGCTGCGGTCGGGGTGGAGCGGATGGAACGGGTCTACGACCTGCCCGCGGGGGCCGACCGGCTCATCGCCCGCAGTCATGGCCTGCACCAGGTCTGGGTCAACGGCGAACTGGTAAGCGACGGCAACAGGGGCGGTGGGTCTCGCGCGGGCCGGCTCATCCGCGACGGCGGGACCTCCGCCGGCCCGGCCCGCTGACCTCTTCAGGCACTGAGAGGAAGCACCCATGGACATCCCACGGATCATCAGCGTCGACGACCACGTCATCGAGCCCGCCCATGTCTGGCAGGACTACCTCCCGGCCGCCTTCCGCGAGCCCGGGCCGCGGCTAGTCCGGGTCAAGGGCCGGCTGCGCTTCGAGCCGCGGCACATGGCCTTCCGCGAGGACCCCGACGGGTACTGGGCCGATTGCTGGTCCTACGCGGGCCTGCTCTTCCCGGTCACCGGCGGGTTCGCCGCGGTCAGCTTTCCCCGGGATCAGGCCCACAACCGGGCCGTGGTGTTCGACGACATCCTGCCGGGCTGCTACGACCGGACCGCCCGGCTCGCCGACATGGACCGCAACCACACCGAGGCGTCGTTGTGTTTCCCCACGTTCCCGCGGTTCTGCGGGCAGACGTTCCTGGAGCGCGGGGACCGTGACCTGGCGCTGGCCTGCGTCCGCGCGTACAACGACTGGATGATCGGTGAGTGGTGCACCGATGAGGCGCGTGGCCGGCTGATCCCGCTCACCCTCATCCCCATGTGGGATCCGGAACTCGCGGCGCAGGAGGTCCGGCGCTGTGCGGCCAAGGGCTCGCATGCTATCGCGTTCTCCGAGAACCCTGCGGCGCTCGGGTTGCCCAGCGTGCACAGCGACGCATGGGATCCGCTGTGGGCGGCGTGCGAGGACACCGACACGGTCGTCAACATGCACATCGGCTCGTCGTCCACGTTCAGCAAGACCAGCGACGACGCGCCGCCGCTGGTCATTATCGCGCTCACCTTCGAGGGCGCCTCACACGCGCTGGTCGACTGGCTCACCAGCGGCGTGCTGGCCCGGTTCGGCTCGCTGCGCATCGCCCTGTCCGAGGGACAGGTGGGCTGGATGCCGTTCCTGCTCGAGCGGCTCGACGAGGCCTGGGACCACGCCCGCGGCTACGCCAAGACGCAGGACAAGGTGCCCAACCCGCCCAGCACGTACGTCCCGGGCCGGGTCTTCGGCTGCGTGTTCGACGACCAGGTCGGCCTGGCCCTGCGGGACCGGATCGGGATGGACCAGATCATGTTCGAGACCGACTACCCGCACGGCGACTCGACGTTCCCGCACTCGAAGGACACCGCGGCCCTGATCGCGTCGAAGGCCGGCCTGTCGGACCAGGAAACCTGGCGGCTGCTGCGCGGCAACGCGATCTCCTGCTACCGGCTGGACCGTTACGGCCTGACGGCCTGAGGCCGGCCATCGTCGGCCGCGCGCTAAGGGCGGCCACCCCCGAAGCCAGGTCCCGGTTCCACTGCTTCCTGGCGGGTGCGTCCTCTGGGGCTGGTGCACAAGGGTAATATAGTTATATTATCAAACCTAATTAGCTTTCAGAAGGCATCTAGGGAGGAACGCGTGCGCCGGACGATCTTCACAGAGGAGCACGAGGAATTCCGCCAGATGGCGCGGGCCTTCCTGGAGAAGGAGTGCGTCCCGCACACCGCCGAATGGCTGGACGCGGGGGTGGTCAGCCGCGACGCCTGGCGCAAGGCCGGGGAAACCGGGCTGCTCGGCTGGCAGGTACCCGAGGAGTACGGCGGCCTGGGGATCAAAGACTTCCGGTACAGCGTCGTCATCGCGGAGGAGATCGCCGCCAGCGGGACCCAGGGCATCGCGCTCGCGCTGCACAACGACGTGGTCGCGCCGTATCTCATCGACCTGGCTACCGAGGAGCAGCGGCGCCGCTGGCTGCCCGGCTTCGTGGCGGGCGAGAAGCTCGTCGCTCTCGCCATGTCCGAGCCCGGTGCAGGGTCTGACCTGAAGCAGGTCAAGGCCACCGCCCGGCGCGATGGCGATCATTATGTGCTCAACGGGACGAAGACCTTTATCAGCAACGGCATCCTCGCCGACCTGGTCATCGTGGTGGCGCGAACCGATCCCGGGGCGGGACACCGGGGCATGAGCCTGCTGGTCGTGGAGGACGGATTCGAGGGGTTCGAGCGCGGGCGCAAGCTGGACAAGATCGGCAACCGGGCCCAGGACACCGCGGAACTGTTCTTCCGTGACGTCCGGGTGCCGGCCGCGAACCTGCTCGGCGAGGAAGGCCGGGGCTTTTACTACCTGATGCGCAACCTGCCCCAGGAACGGCTCGGCATCGCCGTGTACGCGCTGGCCCATGCGGACCGGGCGTTCGCGGTGACCAGCGACTATGCCCGGGACCGGCACGCGTTCGGCCGGCCGATCGGGGGCTTCCAGGTCAACCGCTTCGCACTGGCCGAGATGAAGACCAGGCTGGACGTGGCGCACGCCTACCTCGACCGGTGCGTGCAGGCCGCGCTCGACGGCGAGCTGACCGCGGAAGAGGCGGCGGGGGCCAAATGGTGGGCCACCGAGCTGCAGTGGGAGATCGTGGACCGCTGCCTTCAGCTGCATGGTGGATACGGCTACATCAACGAGTACGAGATCGCCCGGCTGTGGCGCGACGCCCGGGTGCAGCGTCTGTACGGCGGGACGACCGAGATCATGAAGGAGATCGTCGGCCGCGGCCTCGGCTTCTGAGGAGCAACGATGCGATCAATGACGGTGACCAGCCAGTGCCCGCCCTGGTGCGTCAGGGAACACGCGGCGGCAATGGGCGGGGCTGATTTTTACCACGCGAGCGAGACGTCCTCGGTGACGGTCTCCATGACGGGCGGGCCCGGCGCGCCGGAATGGGTCGACGTGCAGCGGGCCCAGCACATTCCGGACGATCCCGGTGAGCCGGCCTGGACTGCGACGGTCGAGATCGCGCTGCACACCGGCGACCGGTACCGGCTGATCGGGCTGACGCTGGAGGAGGCCCGGCAGCTCGCCGCGATCCTGGCCCGCACGGCCGGCCTGCCCAGTTAGCGCATCCGCTGCATCGGCGTTGATGTCCGTGACGACCACGCCGCGGGCGCCTTCGGCCGCGAACCGCTCGGCGAGCGCCCGCCCGATCCCGCTTGCGGCGCGCGTCACCACCACGGTCTGGCCCGCGATCTTCACTGCCCGCCGACCGGCCGACCGCCGCCGGGGTACCCGCCGCCGCCGAACTTCTCATCCAGGGCGGCGTAGTCCTTTGCGAACCCTCCGGTGCGCGGCAGTGCGTCGAGGAACTCCACCGTCCTGGGCTTCTTGTACGAGGCGATGTGGCGCCGGCAATGCTCGATGAGCTCGCCGCCGGTAGCCGTCCCGTTCAGTACGACGACCGCCTTGACGTCCTGACCGAAGCGCTCGCTCGGCACGCCGATCACCGCGGCTTCTCGCACCGCAGGATGGGCTTCCAGGCAGTTCTCCACCTCGGCCGGGAAGATGTTCTCCGCCCCTGACTTGATCATCCGGGTCATCGTGCCGAGGAAGGTGAGGGTGCCGTCGGATTCCCGGCGTCCCAGGTCGGTGGTGTGCCACCAGCCACCCCGGAACCGGTGCTCGTTGATCTCCGGGCGGTTCCAGTACCCCAGGTGCACCAGGTCGCCCCGGACGCAGATCTCGCCGGCCTCGCCCTCGGGGCACTCATCGCCGTGTGCGTCGAGGATTCGCACGGCGGTGACCGGCCCGGGGCGGCCGGCGTTGCCGAAGCCCATCCCGCCGTACGCGCCGAACACGCAGAAACCGGAGACCTCGGTCTGCCCGTAGCCGTACCCCCGGCCGCCACCCGCCCGGCCGTGCCGGCTGTCATCCGCAGCCACCAGGCCCTGCCACAGCTGGGGGGCGATGGTGGCCTTAAGGTGTGGCAGTTCCAGGCCGCGTTCGGTCATCAGCCCGACCATCTGGGTGATGGTCGAGGGCATCAGGTAGGCGCGGGTGCACCGCTCGGCGGCCAGGATGTCCAGCAGTTCGGCGGCGACAACGCGGCGGGCGACCACGTTGGTGCCGCCCTGGACCAGCACCGGGATGCCGAAGAACTGGAAGTTGCCGATGTGGAACATGGGCCCGGAGTTCAGGAACACCGTCTGGTCATCGATGTCCCCCATCCAGGCGACGGACATGCCCTGGCTGATCAGGTTGGTATGCGAGAGCATGGAGCCGCACTGCTGGCCGGTGATCGCCGCGGTGTAGATGACCAGCAGCGCCGAGTCCGGGTCGATGTCCAGGCCGGGGTCGGCGGGGTCGCCGGCGGCCAGGAAGGCCTCGTATCCGTGCTGGGCGCCGGTGTCGTGGCGCAGCCACAGAGCGGACTCGGCCGCCGGACTTGCTGCCCGCGCGGCGCGGACGGTGCTGCCGATCTCCTCCTCCTGCCAGATCACCACCTTGGGCCGGAAATCCTGGATCGCGAACGCCATCTCGGGCGGCGCCCAGCGCCAGTAGCCCGGGCACACCATGGCCCCGATCCTGGCTGCCGCGCCGAGCAGTTCGTACACGCGGAAGGAGTTCTGGCCGAGCCAGAGGATCCGGTCCCCCCCGCCCACTCCCGACGTGCGCAGGGCGTTGGCCAGCCGGTTGACCCGCTCGTCCAGTTCCGGCCAGGTCAGGTGATAGTCGCCATCGGCCAGGGCGAGCTGGCCGGGGTAGCTGCGGCTGTGCTCGCCGATGATGTCCCCGATAGTGATCCGGCGAGGGGCCATATGCACTCACGCTCCCTGGTTCTGGCTGGTACCGGTGCCACGCCCGCGTCACGCCATAATGGTGACGCGCTGGCCGGTGCGCCCGCATGCGCACGGGCCGCTGGTGAGGACGCCGCGCAGGCCGACCGGGGCGTCGCTCACCTGGTGCGCGCGGGACCCCGAGGTGCTGATCAGCAGCTCGCCGTCGCGGGCGGCCAGTGTCCACTCGGCGCCGTTGAGATGAGCCCCGGTCCGGTGCGGGCACTCGACGGCGATGGCCGGCCCGACCCGGGTGACCATGAACGGCTGGGCGCCCGCGTCGGCCAGCAAGGCGGCAGCGTCCGGCCGGGCCCCGACGACCGGGATCCGCACCACGATACCGGCGAGCTCACTGCCGAGGGCCTCGGCCACTGTCCGGTCGATCCCGAAGATCATGGTGATGGGCAGCCGTCGTGCGTACAAGCTGGTACGGAAGGCTTCGAACGGGTAGACGTCGCCGATCGAGTACGGCACACCGAGCTCGCGAGCCGCCGTCTCGAACGGGTCAAACCACGGGGACTCCGGCATGCCGCCCACGATGACCAGGCCGCTGCCCCGGCTGACCCCGTGACTGGCCAGCATGTCCCGCGCCCATGCGGTGTCGCGCCGCCAGTCGTCCCAGCTGATCTCGAAGTAGACCGGTGAGTCGCCGAGGTCGTAGCGGCCGATGCCCCACAGTCTCGCCGGGGGAACCGCCGTGGCGGCTGCGGTGCCCGACGCGCTGGTCATGATTTCACCACCCTGGGCAGCTTGCCGCCGCGGCCGCGGGCCAGCAGATCCGACTCGGGCAGGAGGTCGAGCATCGGGGGAACTCCGACCGCCGCCGTGATCACCTCGGACACGCGGTCCCGCACATCTGGGATGGACCTGGTCAGGTCGGGGTCGTAGCCCACGCGGACCTTCAGCTCGTCGATCTCCCGGCCCGGCCGGACCAGCTGGAACAGGGCCGTGGCCGTTTCCGGCACCTGCTCGAGCGCGCGCCAGATGTCCATTGGGACGAAGGAATGGCCGGCCACGATCGTCTCGTCGCCCTTCCGGCCGACCGGCCAGAAGCGTGCGTGCGTCCGGCCGCAGCCGCAGGGCTCCCTGGTCATCCGGATGATGTCGTCGGACCGGAAGCGGACCATCGGGGTGACGGGGTTGTCCAGTGAGGTGGCGACCAGCTCGCCGAGCTCCCCGTCAGCCATCGGCGCACTGCCGGACGGGTCGACTGCCTCCAGCAGAACACTGTCCTCCCAGGCGTGGCAGCCGTCGTGCTGGCCGCACTCGAAGGCCGCGGTGACGTCCCCGGTGGACGTCCACAGGTAGACCTGCACGCCCCAGCTCCTCAGCTGCTCACGGGCCCGCGCGCCGAGTGGCTCGCCGGCGAAGGTGGCTCCCTTGAATGAGGAGAAGATGTCGGTCATGTCGTTGCTGCGGCTCAGATGGTCCAGCTCCGCCATGGCCAGCCCGGTCAGGGTGGCGCACACCGGCCGGTAGCGGCGGATAGCGTCCAGTGCGGTGGCCCAGCCGCCGATGCCCGTGCTTACCATGAGCGGGATCGCGCCGCACATCTGGTCCGCGTGGTACAGCGGCCCGCGCATCTTGAAGCCGCTGCCCAGCACGTAGTCTCCGGGACGCACGCCGATCTCCCACAGGTCCCGGGCCGTGGCCGCCCAGAACGGGTGCCATTGGTCCCAGGTGTGCGCATACAGGGTGGCGTCCCCGGTTGTCCCGGAGGTGGAGAAAACCGTCGCCGCGTCGCGGTAATCGGTGCAGAGCAGGCCGCCGAAGGGGTCACCCGCCTGGTCACGGAATCGGCGTATGTCATCCTTGGTAATGAAAGGAACGCGCTCAGTGAAATCGGCCAGGGAGTTGATGTCGCCCGGCTTGACCCGCGCTTCTTCCCATATCTTGCGGACCAGCGGAGAGCGCTCGTACACGTAGGGCACGAGTTCGAGGACCCGCTCCTCCTGCAGGGCTACGAGGGAAGATCGCGGCATCGTTTCTATCTCTGGCTCGAAGAACCTGTCGTCGGGCATCCGGCAACTCCTCACCACGCCGTGCGGCTTCCAGCAGTCTAACCCGGAACCGGATGATATAACTAACTTGTTAAGATGATTTAGCTGTGTAGCCGGAGACGTCTAAGCTGGAGCTAAGCGCTGGGACGCGGAGGGGCGACGGATGACCGGGCTGGGCGACGAGGCGGTGCTGCGGCGCTTCCCGGCTGTCCGGCTGGACCATCTCAACAAGCGGTACTACGCGGGTCTGCTGCGGCGCGAGCTGCTCGTGAACCACTGCCGGGCGTGCGGCGCCTGGTCCACTCCGCTGCGGCCGATCTGCCCGTCCTGCTGGTCGCCTGACGTCATTCCCGAGCCGGTCGGCGGCCGCGGCACGGTACACCTCCTCACGTTCCTGCACCAGGGGCCGCCCGCGGCGGGGGTGGACTACCCGGGTGGCTTCCCGCTCGCCGCGATCGAGCTGGCCGAGCAGCCGGGGCTGCGCGTGGCGGCCACGGTGGTGGACTGCCCGCGGGACCAGCTGCGTATCGGGCTGCCGGTGGAGCTCACCTGGATCGGCCGGGACGGGGCGCCCTGGCCCGCGTTCCGGCCCGCCGGAGGACTGCGATGACGCGGCGCAATCCGGCCAAGGATCAGGTGGCGATCGCCGGCGTCGGGCTTTCCCCCTATGCGCGGGACCGGGGCGCCAGCACGGAGCTGGCCCTGCTGCTGGAGGCGGCGGTCGCGGCGATCCGCGACGCTGGCCTGACCGCCGCCGACATCGACGGCGTGGTCGGCGGGGGGCTGCTCACCGGCGGCCTCGACCCGGCCACCGTGGTGTCCGCGCTCGGGCTGCCCGCGGTCACCTGGTGGGCGCGCGCCACGCCGCCGATCATGAACCACCTGATCGCCGCGATCAACGCGGTATGGACTGGCGCCTGCGAGGTCGCGCTCGTGTACCACTCCGTCTACCGGGTCGGCGGCTTCTCGCGCAGCGCGGCCGCGGACCCGTTCCGGCAGCGCGCCACGCTCGGGCTACCCGACGGCCGGGCGGCCAGCGGCGAAGGGCACAGCGACGCTGAGCCATGGAGTTTGCACGGGTCTGCGGGGTACGCCGCCTGGGCGGGCCGCTATCTGGCCGAGTCTGGGGCGACCCGGGAGGATCTCGGCCGTATCGCGATCAACGACCGGAGCAACGCGGCAGCCAACCCCAATGCGGTCATGCGCGAGCCGCTGACCATGGCCGGGTACCTGGGCGGCCGTATGATCCGTGAGCCGCTGTGCCTGTATGACATGGATGTGCCGGTGGACGGCGCGGACGCGTTCATCGTGACCACCGCCGAGCGGGCCCGCGACATGCCTGCCCTCCCGGTGCTCGTCCACGCGGCCTCGATGGGCATGACCGCGCCGCCGGAGGAGCACCTGGCGGCCTCGCTGGAGGCCACCGGGCAGCCGCTGGCCGCCCGCGACCTGCGGGCCAAGAGCGATCTTTGGCTCGATGACATCGACCTGTTCTTTCCTTACGACGGTTTCAGCATCGTTGCGCTCCGCTGCTTCGAGAGCTACGGGTTCTGCGGCCCGGGGGAGGCCGGGAAGTTCCTGGCCGACAACTGGGACACCGTCGCGAGCCGGATCATGATCAACGGCCGGGTGCCGGTGAACACCCACGGCGGCAGCCTGTCCGAGGGCGGCTCGCAGGGCGCGGGGCACCTGCGCGAGGCCGTCACCCAGCTGCGCGGGCAGGCGGGCCATCGCCAGGTGCCCGGTGCGCGGGTGGCCTTGCTCACCCCAGGCGGATTTTTCTTCAACGCGCAAGGGCTGGTCCTGCGGGCCGGCTGAGGCATCTGGCGCCGTGCGCCAGCCGAGCATCTGGCGCCGTGCGCCAGGGCGGAGACGGAGTCGTGATGGGGCTGCTGGACGGCAAGGCCGCGATAGTGACGGGTGGCGGCCGGGGACTCGGCCGTGCGCATTGCCTGGCCCTGGCCGCGCACGGGGCGGCGGTGGTAGTCAACGATCCCGGCGCCGGGCTGCACGGAGAGAACACCGGGGAGACTCCCGCCGAGGCGGTGGCGGCCGAGATCACGGCCGCGGGCGGCCGTGCGGTTCCCGACCATTCGTCCGTCACCGACTGGGAGGCGACGCAGAAGCTGGTCGCGCGGGCGGCCGCGGAGTTCGGCCGGCTGGACGTGGTGGTGAACAACGCAGGGATCCTGCGCGATCGGATGCTGTTCTCCATGACCGAGGATGATTTTGACGCAGTCATCGCCGTGCACCTCAAGGGCACCTTCGCGATGACCCGGCACGCGTGTGCCTACTGGCGGGATGCCGCCAAGAGCGGTGACCGCCGGGGCGGGCGCATCATCAACACCACCTCTGGCACCGGCCTGTTCGGGACGGTGGGCCAGGCCAACTACGGGGCGGCGAAGGCGGGCATCGTCTCGCTGACCACGATTACCGCGCTGGAGATGGCCAGGTACGGGGTGACCGCGAACGCGATCTCGCCGATCGCGCTGACCAGGATGACGGACGGCATCGCCGGCGTGACGGACCGGAACCCGGTGCAGTCCGGGCCCGGGGGCTTCGACCCGCGCGACCCGGCGAACGCGTCGGGGCTCGTCGTGTACCTCGCCTCCGATTCCTCGGCGTGGCTCACCGGCCAGGTGTTCCGGGTGGATGGCAGCCGGGTCCAGCCGCTCCGCGGCTGGTCAGCGGCGGCTGAGTTCCATAGCAAGTCCGGCACGGCGGTCGGTCCAGCGGAACTGATCGCGGGCCTGCCGCAGGTGTACGGAACCGCCCCGCTCGGGCGGCTGCCGTCCTAGCCGGGCTCCTCGCCGCACGGATCCGCCGTTGCGGATTGCGTGTCTCGCCGTGGCCGTAGGCGCCGTGCCGCAGAGCGCCTACGGCGTAATCCACGGCAAGCCCGCTGCAGCAAGCATTCCCACCATCCCGCTGGCCCGGCGCGGGCTGGTACACGCCTCCGGCATCTTCTCCGGGTATATGGCCACGCCGCGAGAAGGGCCATCAAGGCAAATTCAGGTACATCGGCCGGAAACCCGACGGTGCTCTTCACTGCCCGGCCGTCCAACATCCAGACGTTCAACCCGCGGTCCTGCCATTTCACGGCCACGACCTACGTCGTCTTCAGCGCGATGGAGCCTGTGGCAGGGACTATCCCCGTTGGAGGCCTCTCTGTTGCCCGAGCCTTGACAAGAGAGGTGCCGTTCGTGAGACAGACCCTTTGCGGCATGATCACTCTAAGTAGTCGATGTATGGGAGCCGCGTCCTTAGTTATGTTCTTTGGCCGAGTAGTCGAATGTCCGTTCGGCCAGAGTTGATCACGCGGCCGGGCAGTCTCAGGGAGATCATTTTGAAGGGCACTTTGAGGGGCAGAATGGTGTTAGCAAGCGTCAGCCTGAGTCAGGCTCAGCTCGCGTGAGTTAGTGTTTGCGCAGTTGCCGCAGCGTATGCGTCGGCCGTGGACATGCCGGTGATTCATGGGATGCAAGAGGTCAGCGGTTCGAGCCCGCTTAGCTCCACCCCAGCTCAGACAGAAACTTCGAACACTGAACCGGCGAGTAACTGCCCTGGTAGGGGCAATCCGAGGGGCAAGATCCGCCCCCAGGATGGCTGCATGAGCAACAGCCGCGTGAAGTTTGGCCAGGTCGGACCCGGCGAATAGCGCTTTGCGATGTTCAAGAGGTCACCAGTTGCAGTAAGGCGGGCTTCCGAGAAGACCGAACTCCCTGCTGCCAGCGCCATACTGCCGTTGTCACGCGTGTTACCTCCGTCTTCAGGCTGGGCATGAATGGCTGGTTTCGGCGCTTCTAATGGCTGTTAGTCACCAACCCGTCCGCTGGAGGCGCCCGCACCGATGGACGGGCTATGGTGGCGTCTGCGGGCGGGTTATGGCGACGGCGGGAGCCGGCCTGCCGCTGGCCTGCCATCGCCGAATATGTCCGGGCCGAAGGGTTTGACCTGGGGCATGGCCGCGTCGCCGAGGTGGGGTAGGCCGAAGATGTCTTCCACGGTACGCAGTAGCGAGTAATGGTTGTGGTCTGTGGTGCTGATGGTGCCCGGCCTGATGAGCGGGGATAGCAGGACTGCTCCGACGCGGCCGCCGCCCGGGCCGCTCTTTCCGGGTAGCAGCACGTCCGGGTGAGACGGGCTGAGTCCGGACGTCTCTCCGCAGCAGGCGGCCGGGTCGCTGCCCTCGTCGAAGGTGATCACGATGAGGCCGCCGTCCCGGTAGGCCGGGGAAGCCATGATCTTCGGCACCCAGCGGGCCAGGAATGCGTCGGCCTGTGCCAGCCCGCCGACGGCGCCATTGACACACGGCGCGTCATGGCCGTCGTTGCACAGGTCCGGCGAGATCCACGAGAACGCCGGCGTCGTGCGGGCGCGGGCCAGGTCGCCCGGCAGTGGCCGCAGGGACAGGATGTGCGCGTCGCAGAAGGCCCGGTTCGCGGTGACCGACCGGAAGAACGTGAACCCGTCGTGGCGGGTGGTGTACTGGTCGCCCCGCTCGGCACGCTGCGTGTGGTCGAGGGCCCAGGTGGCCGGGTGGCCGCAGGCGGGCCCGCGCGCCGTGCTGACCGTGTGGTCCCGTGCCGGGTCGTTGCCCATGTCCTGCAGGTAGGCCGCCCAGCTGTGCCCGGCGGCGGACAGCTGGCCGCCGAGCGTCTGTACCGCCGCGGGGTAGACGCAGCCCGTGCCGAGGACCTGGTGGTAGGGCCCGGCCACAGCGTGGCCGGAGAAGGGGGCCCAAACCGGGCAGTCGCTCTGGCTGGCCAGGTTGGGGGCCTGACCGGAGATCTGGGCGATGTAGTTGGCCGCACTGCTGTGGCCTATCGCGTAGTAGTTCTCCAGCAGGGCCCCCATCCGCGGCAGCGTCCGGGCCAGGTACGGATCGGCCGGCGGGGTGCCGAAGGTCTGCGCGTACCCCTGGTTCTCCAGCTCGATGACCCAGACGTG
>DASQRM010000028.1:0-2041 GCA_035642895.1 Streptosporangiaceae bacterium
GGGGGCATGTACGTCGACGAGAAACGGGCTAGCGTCACCGCGGCACCATGCGTCACAGGGCGTCGCGCAGCGAGGCCTTGAGGATCTTGCCGGACGGGCCCTTGGGCAGCTCGGCCATGAACCGGATCTCCCGCGGGTACTTGTACGCCGCGAGCCGCTCCCGGGTGTAGGCGATGATCTCCGTGGCGGTCGCCGACGCGCCCGGGCGCAGCGCCACCACGGCCACGACCTCCTCGCCGAGCCGCTCGTCCGGCTTGCCGATCACGGCCGCCTCCCCGATCGCCGGGTGGGCGTACAGGACCTCCTCGATCTCCCGCGGGTAAACGTTGTACCCGCCGCGGATCACCAGGTCCTTGGCCCGGTCGACGATGAAGTAGAAGCCGTCGGAGTCCACATAGCCCAGGTCGCCGGAGTGCAGCCACCCACCGCGCAGCGTCTCCGCGGTGGCCTCGGGCCGGCCCAGGTAGCCCTTCATCACGTTGTGCCCGCGGATCCAGATCTCGCCGACGTGCTCGCGCCCGGGCGGCAGCGGCCGGCCCTGGACGTCGGCGACCCGCATCTGCACCCCCCACATCGGCTTGCCGATGGACAGCACCTTCCGGTCACCCGGCCGGTTGAACGAGCACGAGCTCGCCGTCTCGGTCATCCCGTAGCCCTCGAGCACCTCGATGCCGAACTTCTCCTCGAACGTCCGCATGATGTCTTCGGCCAGCGACGCGCCGCCGGACACCGCGACCCGCAGCGCCGACAGATCGCGGCCGGCGATGTCCAGCTGAGCCAGGGCGTGCAGCATGGTCGGCACGCCGCCGATCACCGTGCACCGGTCGGCCTCGAGCACGTCCAGCACCGCGCCGGGCTGGAAGCGCGGCACGATGGACAGGCAGCCGCCGTGCCGGACGAACACGTTGATCACCGACGACAGCCCGAACACGTGGAAGAACGGCAGCACCGCCAGCACCACGTCGTCGCTGCGCACGCCGAACAGCCCGCCCGCCACCGTGCTGTTCATGTACAGCTGGAAGTGGGTGAGCTCGGCGCCCTTGGGCCGGCCCGTGGTGCCGCTGGTGTAGACGAGCACGGCGGTGTCATCGGGGCCGCGGGCGACGACGTCCCCGCCCGGCTCTTCCAGCGGCGCGCTGCTGATCAGCTCGAGAGCCGACCTGGTGCCGTCCGGCACCGGCCCGTCGCCCATGCTGACCAGGTACAGCGGGACCCCGGTCGTCTCGCAGGCCTTGGCCGCCTCGGCGTGCATGCCCTCGAACCCGATCAGCAGGCTCGCCGCCGAGTCGGTCAGGTGGTACTCGAGCTCGGGCGCCACCAGCAGCGGGTTCAGCGGCAGCACCACCAGCCCGGCCTTGAGCGCGCCGAAGTACCCGATGAGGAACTGCGGGACGTTCGGCAGCTGCATCGCCACCACCTGGCCGGGGGCGAGGCCTGCCTCCTGCAGCCCGGCCGCGAACCGGCCCGACAGCTCGTCGAGCTCGCGGTACGTGGTCGTGGTCCCGGCGAAGCGGAAGGCTGGGGCGTCTGGCGCGGCCAGGGTCGCTTCGGTCAGGATGGTCGCAAGGTTGAAGCTCATCCTCGCCCCAATCGCCAGTCTGGGCAATTCCGGTAAGTGAGACATATATTAAGTGTGTATCACCACCTTGCCTAGGCTCTCGCGGCGACGGAGGGAACGGCGATGTACCTCGTTCGGGGCGGACTCAGGGGATCCGGGAACTCCGTTCCCGCGGACCAGGGCGGGGGGCGGCCGGCTCCCGGGCTGCTGCTGACCGAGCCCATCCGCGGCCTGGCCGACCTGACCGCGCTGCTGCTGGCCATGCCGGCCCTGCTGGCCGCCCCGCGCGGCGACGGGCACGGGGTGCTGGTCTTTCCCGGCCTGCTGGCCGGGGACGCGAGTACCGTGCCGCTGCGCGCCTTCCTGCGCTGGCTCGGCTACGACGTCCGCGGCTGGGCCCTCGGCCGTAACCAGGGCCCGACCGAGGCGGTGCTGGCCGGCCTGCCCCGGGCCGTTCTCGATCATTCCGAACGGACCGGGCGT
>DASQRM010000029.1:0-45156 GCA_035642895.1 Streptosporangiaceae bacterium
AGCAGCCGCGAGGCACCCGCAGGCGTCCTGCGCCGGACCCAGGACGACCAAGGCGAACTCACCCGATGTGCCAGTCCAGGTCCGCGCGCTTTTGATCGGTTGTGTCTCTTCAGTCCAGGTAGTCGCGAAGGACCTGGGACCGGGACGGGTGGCGCAGCTTGGACATGGTCTTCGACTCGATCTGACGGATGCGCTCACGCGTCACGCCGTAGACCTTGCCGATCTCGTCCAGGGTCTTGGGCTGGCCGTCGGTCAGGCCGAAGCGCATGGAGACCACGCCGGCCTCCCGCTCGGACAGGGTGTCGAGCACCGAGTGCAATTGCTCCTGGAGCAGGGTGAAGCTGACCGCCTCACCGGGCTGGATCGCCTCGGAGTCCTCGATCAGGTCACCGAACTCGCTGTCGCCGTCCTCGCCGAGCGGGGTGTGCAGCGAGATCGGCTCCCGGCCGTACTTCTGCACCTCGATGACCTTCTCAGGGGTCATGTCGAGCTCGGCGGCCAGTTCCTCGGGGGTCGGCTCACGGCCCAGGTCCTGCAGCATCTGCCGCTGCACCCGGGCCAGCTTGTTGATGACCTCGACCATGTGCACCGGGATGCGGATGGTGCGGGCCTGGTCGGCCATGGCCCGGGTGATGGCCTGGCGGATCCACCAGGTGGCGTACGTGGAGAACTTGTAGCCCTTGGTGTAGTCGAACTTCTCGACCGCGCGGATCAGGCCGAGGTTGCCCTCCTGGATCAGGTCCAGGAACAGCATGCCGCGGCCGGTGTACCGCTTGGCCAGCGAGACGACCAGGCGCAGGTTGGCCTCGAGGAGATGGTTCTTGGCCCGGCGGCCGTCCTCGGCGATCCACTCCATGTCCAGCCGCGCGGGGGCCTCCCCGCCATCCATGCCCTCGGCGAGCTTCTCCTCGGCGAACAGCCCGGCCTCGATGCGCTTGGCCAGTTCGACTTCCTGCTCCGCGTTGAGCAGCGGCACCTTGCCGATCTGCTTCAGGTAGTCCTTGACCGGGTCCGCGGTCGCGCCCGCCGACGCCACCTGGGCGGCGGGCAGGTCATCGTCGTCGTCCCCGTAGACGAACGCCTCTTCCTCGGGGCCCGCGCCCGCCGGCTTGGCGGCCACCTCGGCCACCACCGCGGCTGGGGCCACGGCACCGGGGGCAGCGCCCGCCGGCTGGCCCGCCGGGCTGCCGTCCGCAGGCGCGTTACCGGCGAGCGAGTCGTCGGTCTCGTCCTCGTCGGACGGCTCTTCGTCGGCTACCTCGTCGTCCGCCTCGACCACGTCGACCTCCACCTCAAGGTCGACGTCCAGGTTCTCGAGCTCGGCCGCATCAACATCCTCGGCCAGATCCACGTCACCGGGATCCACGTCAGCGTCTAGTTCCACCACGTCTGTCAGGTCTGTCACCTCCGCCAGGCCAACCGCGTCTTTGCCCGCCGCGGCCAGGTCCGGATCCTCACTCACAATGCCTGAACCCCCCTGGCCGCCCGGTGCCGAGCCGTTGCCGGACCGGCCCGCGGCCTTCCGCGCCTCGCCTCGCCCACCAGAGTTCTTCTTACGCCGCCGGGACCTGGCGGCGTCCTCACGCTCCGGCGACGCCGGAGCTTCCTGCGCTCGAGCCTCCTGTGCGGGGGCTGTTCCGTTCGTCTCCACGAGCGTAACCGCCCGGTCTGCCCGCGAACTGGCAGGATCTGCAGATCCAGGGCGCTGGGAAGCCTGCGCCCCGCTGCCCTGGCCCTCCGGGCCTGGCTGCCTCCGCGCCGCGGAGCGCGCCGCGCTTGCCACCGCGGTCACCCCTTCCTTCGCTGGACGGCGGCCTGCCGAGCCGCGTACGACACCTGACTGCACGAACTGGCAGGCGACACGGACACCTCTCCTGCGATCATGATCGGGAAAATGGACCCTACCTCGTGCAATCCGCTGCTGGGACCAAGCCAGGCACCCCATCCAGGCCGCATGACCCCACGGCCCCGACAGGACCAGCTCCCGACCTCCACCTTAGGCGGAGTCTGCGGGTGGCTCGAACCGCTGCCGCGGTTGCCGGCCCGGCGTAGCTCCCTGCTATCGGGCGCACGCCCAGGTCAGCCTGGCCCTCTCTCATGCTTTACCCCTCCGTGCGGCGGGAATGACACCACCGGGCGGGCGCTGCGGCGCTGGGCCGTCCCGCCGGGGCACGTGCAGCACGAGGACGGTGACGTCGTCGTCCTGCTCGTAACCCGTGAGCATCCGGTCGACTAGGTACTCCAGCAGCCTGGCCGGGTCCTCGACCATTCCCGGCCGGGCCTGCGCCGCCACGGACACCAGCTCGTCCAGGCCCGAGTCCAGGCCGCGCCTGCGGTTCTCCACCAGGCCGTCGGAGTAGAGCACCGCCGTGGTCCCGGGCGGCAGCCGGAACACGTACTGCTGCCGCGGGCAGGCCCAGCCGAGTGGCGTGCCCGCCTCAGTGGTGTCCAGCCGCGGCGGGGCATCCCGGGACAGCAGCAGCGGCGGCAGGTGCCCGGCGTTGCCGGCCAGGCCCTCGCCGGTGACCGGGTCCAGGACCAGGTACGCGACGGTCGTCACCTGCTCGTCCAGCTCGGTCGCGGTGAACAGCCGGTCCAGGCCGGCCAGCACGGCGGCAGGCCGCGGGTCGGTCAGGGCCAGGGCCCGCAGCGCGTTGCGGACCCGGCCCATTCCCGCGGCCGCGGTGAGCCCCTTGCCCATGACGTCCCCAGTGGCGACGGCCAGCCTGCCGTCGGGCAGCCGGAACGCGTCGTACCAGTCACCGCCGATCTCCATGTTCCGGGTGACCGGCAGGTAGCGGGCCTCCAGGATGATGCCCGGCACGCTGGGCAGCCGGTCGGGCAGCAGGCTGCGCTGCAGCGTCTCGGCCGTGGTGTGCTCGCGCTCGAACAGCGAGGCCCGCTCCAGGGCCAGCGCGCACTGCCCGGCCAGGGCCTCCAGGAAGACCCGCTCCTCCTCGGTGATCTGCCGCGGCTTGGTGAACGAGAACCGCAGCGCGCCCAGGGGGGCACCCGCCGCGAGCAGGGGCAGCCCGACCCAGGCCCGCTCGTCGCTGTGCGCGAGGAACACATCGACGTCGGCCAGCCCGTCGAAGTGCCGCCGCAGCGACTCGGAGTTCTCCACCAGCACCGGCCGCCGGGACGTGATGGCCAGGGTCATCACGCTCGGCGCGTCCAGCGGCATGTCGCTGGACGGGGCGCCGGGGACTTCCGGCAGCCCGAGCGGGTTGATCGTGTGCAGCTGCAGCCGCTCCCGGTCGAGCAGGGCCACCGCCGACCGCTCGGCGCCGATCGCCGAGCGCCCGACCTCGGTGATCACCTCGACGACCTGGAGCACGGTCAGGGCCTCAGCCAGCATGGACGTGGCCTGCTGCAGCCGGGCGGTGCGCAGGGCGGCGGCGGACAGCTGCTCGGTCAGCCGGCCGCGCATCTCCTCAGCCTCGCGCTGGCCGGTGACATCCGTGCTGGCCCCGACCCATTCAATGATCTTCCCGTCCCGCTCAATCGGGACGGCACGCACGTCGTAATGCCGGTACGACCCGGTCTTGGTCCGGACCCGGTAACGGCTGTCGAATACTTTCCCGGCGCGGACGCATTCGCGCCATTCCCGCTCCACCCGCTCGCGGTCCTCCGGGTGAATCGCGTCCAGCCAGCCATTGCCCAGGTACTCGTCCACGCTCTGGCCGGTAATCCAGCGCCACTCGGGCGAATCCTCGGCGATCTGGCCGGTGGGCGTGGTGACCCAGACGACCTGGGCGCCGGCCTGCACCAGCGAGCGGTACCGCTCCTCGCTGCGGCGGACCGCCTCCGCCGAGTTCTGCCGGTCGGTCACGTCCACGGCGATCATGGCCACGCCGGCGATATTCCCATCCGGGTCATGTGAGGGGAACCAGGAGAACGCCCACTGCCGGTCGTTGTCCTGGCCCGGGCCGGGTCCAGGGGCCCGGTCGGCCTGGCCATCCGCTTCTGGCCTGGCCAGCTCGAGCCCGGCCGGGCCTGCCCCGGCCGGACCGGGCGCGGCCGGACCGGCCTCGCTGACCGGCTGGTTCGACTCGAGCAGCGGCTGGCCCTCGGCCAGCACGTGGCGAACGGCCGACTCAACCCGGGACGCGAGCGTGCCCGGCCACACCTGGGAAGGCAGCAGGCCCAGGTGCGCCTCGAGGTCGAGGTCATCGAGCCGGGCCAGGGTCTGGTTGATCCGGCGGACCCGGAGATCGGGCCCGAAGAAGGCAAAGCCGATGGGTGCCTCGCGCAGCAGGGTGGCGAGCAGGGCCGAGTCAGACACGTCCAGCCCTGATAGCCGGGGCTGCGGCACGGAGGTATCAGTGCTCACCGCCGCACCCCAGTCCCGCCGCACTCAAGTCCCGCCGCTCGGGCCATGCAACGGCTCCTTCCCGCTCACTGCGGACACAAGCAGGCTAGCGGCGACGCCGCGACCAGTGAACGCACAAGCACGGCGGCAGCCAATGGGCTCGGCCCCATCCCGATACCTCGAACACCCACAGTGGCCACGCAGGCGAGCTTCCCACATCCTAGGCGATATCGCGCGGCGCCGAGGGCATGATGCTGACCTGGGTGCATTGAAAAGAAGTAGCAGCCTGCCCGCCGCGGCCGCCAGCCACCCCGTAGCCTGGCCCCGGCTCCCGGGAATTGAATTGATGATCGGATACCTGATGCCCCGAATGTCCGGCACCGCCGCTCCCGGATGCCCGTAATATCTGCCACACGCGGAAACATGGCCACCATCCGGCGCGGACGTGGCACGGCGCCGCGAGAATCTGGAAAGCTGTCCATGTGAGCCCGCAAAGCCGACGACGAGAGCCCCCCGGCGGGCCGGGCCACCCAGGCCGAGGGAAGGGGACCCGTTCGGTGCTCCCCAGTGCCGCCCCGCCGAACGCGCTGTTCGCCGAGATGCTCCGGGCTGCCCGTGAGCTGCTGGCGGTGCGCAGCCCGCTGGATGCTGAGCTGATGGTGAGCGAACTGCTCGGCACCTGGTGGGGAGAACGGACGCCGCGCAACACGCCCGGCGACGTGGAGGAACTCGTCGGCGAGGGGCTGGTGAGCTACGCCGCCCAGCAGCGCAGCCCGGCCGCGCTGGCCCTGCTGTCCGGCATCGCCTGCCTGGGCACGCCGCGCCAGGCCATGCAGGCGGAGACGGCCGCGCTGGCGCTCATGGAGCGCGGCGTGGTCCGCCCGCAGTGGGTCGAGCATGTGGGCGCGGTGACAGCCGGCGAGTGCTACGTGAACTCCGACATGTTCGGGGACCGCGACGAGGTCGTCTGCGTGTACAGCTACGCCGGGGAAGAGCCGCACGCCCTGGTCATGGTGGTGGACTACAACGCGGGTGGCATGCTCCGGGACGGCTGGGTGACGTCCCAGGTGGACCGGCTGCTCGAGCGCTGCCGGGCCGGCAGCGCCGAGGAGGGCGGGCGGCCCCCGCGGGCTACGTTCAGCCAGGTGGAAGCCCCGCAGGCCCGTCGGCTGCTGGAGACGGCCCTGGCGGTGACCGAGTCGGGTCAGGGACCGGCGCCGAGCGACTCGTTCGCGTCCTATCACGCGTTCATCCGGGCCCGGATCCGCACCCTGCGACCCGCCCGGCCCGCTCACGGTGCCCGCAAGGGGTCCGGCCAGCCGGGGACCGGACCCGGCCCGGCGCCCTGGAGCACCAGTCTCCCGAACGGCGGGCCATGGACCACGGGGCACGGGTCGGGCTGGGGTGCGGTGACCGCGCGCCGGCACGCCTGGACCCGGGACCGCCGCACCATGCTGGTGGCCGAGTTCCTGGCCTCGGATGAGGCCGAGGACCTGTCCGACACCCGGGCGGCCAGCCGCTGCGCGGACCACATCATCGACTACGGCTGCGACCGTGACTTCGGGCGGCCGCTGCGGATGAGCCCGGCGAAGGTAGCCACGTTCCTGCTCGACTGGCTGCCGCGCAAGGTGCTGCTGCTGTCCGCCGAGCAGCACGCCATGCCGCATGTGCTGGCCGCGTGGGTGCGCTGGGCCGGACGGCGCCAGGAGCTGGCCGCCGAGATGATCGCCGAGACCCTGGATGCCGTCTTCGACTCGATGGGCACGTTCGCCCAGGTCTACCGGGATCCGACGGCCTTCGGACTGGACGCGTCGCTGGTGGCCAGGCTGCTGCCGGACAACGATCTGGAGGCGCTGCCCCGGCGCGCGTTCGCGTTCCCGGTGCTGCGCGGCCTGTTCGGCGGCATCGACCTGACCGGGCTGGACCCGGCCGCCGAGGCGGACCGGCGCACGCTGCTGGCCGCCGACCACAACGACGCGAACGGGCGGCCGAGCGGCCCGCTGCACATCGACCGGCACCTGGCGCTGGCAGACCGGCTCTGGCGGGGTGACCCGCCCGAGCTGTGGGAGGCCGCGCAGCGGCTGCTGGACCGGGGTGAGGACCGGCACGCGGTGCTGCACACGCTGATGTACGTCATCCGGGACACCGCCGGCGACCAGGCCAGCCTGATCGCCGCCCTCCGAGACCTGCCGCCCAGCCCGGCCGGCTGATCCGGCGGCTGAGCCCGCTGCCCGGGCCCGCTGGGGCTGGCCGCTCGGGCTGGCCCGCGGCCCGGACTCATCCCGGCTGCGGACCGCCCAGCTCGCGGAATGCGCCGCGCAGGTCGGCCGCGGACACGATGGTGAGGTCGGCGTCGCTCGGTTCCTCGTCGAGATCCGCCACCCGCAGGTCCCGGGCCGCGCAGGCCCGTTCGAACAGGCTGCGGGCGAACCGGCCGTTGCCCAGCTCGTCGATCTGACCGCGCGCGGCCGCGGTGTTGAAGATCTCGGCCAGGACCGGCTTGGCGTCCGAGTCGAATGAGTCGCCGTGCTGCTCGGCGATCACCTCGGCAATCCGGCACAGCTCGTCGGCCGAATAGCTGGGGAACCCGATCCGGACGCTGAACCGGGAGGCGAGCCCGGGGTTGCTGCGCAGGAAGCGGTCCATGTCAGCCGGATAGCCAGCCAGCACGATGACCAGCCGCTCACGGTCGTCCTCGGCCCGCTTCAGCAGCGTGGCCACGGCCTCCGACCCGTAGGCGTCCCCGCCCGAGTAACCGACGTTGTAGAGCGAATAAGCCTCGTCGATGAACAGGACGCCGCCGAGTGCGGAGTCGATCAGCTTCCCGGTCTTGATCGCCGTGGAGCCCAGGTGCTCCCCGACCAGGTCGGCCCGGTGCGCCTCGATCACCTCCGGGCGGACCAGCAGGCCCAGGGCGGTGAAGATGCGCCCGAGGATCCGGGCCACCGTGGTCTTGCCGGTGCCGGGTGGCCCGGTGAACACGAAGTGCCGGACCGGGGGCTGGCTGGACAGGTTATGCCGCTCCCGCAGCCGGGCCACCCGCAGCTGGGCCGCGATCTCGTGCACCTGGCGCTTGACCGGCTCCAGGCCGACCAGCTCGTCCAGCTCAGCGAGGGCGCTTTCCAGGGTCGGCGCCTGGCTGTAGCCGCGGAACCGGGCGGTGAGCTCGGCGCCCGCCTGCTCCAGGTCAGATGCCTCGAGGGTGACCAGCTCGGCGTGAGACGGCTCGGCGCCATCGGTCATGATCCGGACGTCCCGGGCCCGGCCCGCCTTCTCCAGCAGGCTGCGCACGAACCGGCCGTTGCCGAGCTCGTCGGCGAGCCTGCGGCGGCCCACGTCCTCCATCATCCGCGACAGTGCCGGGCGCGCCTCGGCGTCGAGGACCTCGCCGCGCTCGCGGAGGGAGAGCTCGGCGAGTTCCATCAGCTCGGTAGGTGAGTAGGTCGGGAACTTGACCCGGAGCCCGAACCGGGAGTTGAGGCCGGGGTTGCTGGCCAGGAACCCCTCCATCTGCTTCTCATAGCCAGCCAGGATGATGATGAGCTCGGTCCGGTCATCCTCGGCCCGTTTCAGCAGGGCCTGGATCGCCTCGTGGCCGAACCGGTCGCCCTGTCCTTCACTGTCGTTCACCAGGCTGTACGCCTCGTCGATGAACAGGACCCCGCCGAGCGCGCTGTTCACCAGCTCGTTGGTCTTGATCGCGGTGGCCCCGAGGTACTCGCCCACGAGGTCAGCGCGCTGCGCCTCCACCACCACCGGGGTGTCGAGCAGCCCGAAGGCGTAGAAGATCTTCGCGACGACGCGGGCTACGGACGTCTTCCCGGTGCCAGGCGGGCCCAGGAAGACAAAGTGCTGCATGGGCTTTTCCGCGCCGTACCCCGCCATCACCCGCCGGCGCGCGGCTTCGACGGACGCAGTGATCTGGCGGATCTGATCCTTGACCGAGGTGAGGCCGATCATGTTGTCGAGCTCGGCCATGGCCTGGGCGACCGTGATCTCCGGTGGCGGGGGCTCACCGCTGGCCCGGTCGCGTCCGGCCGCGCCCTCGGCGGGACGTACCGAGCCCTCCGCCGTCTGCACCACCCGCGACACCTCGGCGGGCCGGGACGTGCGGCCGTTGCCCGCGGCCGGGGGCCGCCCCGTCCGGGCCGCCATGGCCGGGCCAGCCCGGTGCGGTGCGGCGAGCGCTCCGGTACGGCTCTGCTGGCGGCTGAGCGCCCGCGCTTCCTGCTGCGACTTGCCCATCCGCCAGCCGATCACGGCCAGGCCAAGCAGCCAGGCAATCGCGTAGCTGATTACCGGCCGGCTGGGAGCCAGCCACCAGGCCAGCAGGCTCGGCGGCAGGGCCCAGAGCTCCGTCCAGGCCACCGTCCGGCAGGGGACATAACGACGGGACAGCAGCCGCAGGTGCGAGACAGCCACCGCCGCGCAGGGCAGCAGCAGCAACGGCACGATCCCGGAACTGAACCGGCCGACGACCGCAGCCACGGTCACGACGGCCAGCAGGCCCCAGGCCGCGACGAATACTGACGCCACCCACGACCGGTGCTCCCGCCAGATCGCCACGGGACCGTAGACGAGGGCCGCTACCACGAACACATCCCAGAAGCGTGCGCCCAGGCTCAGGGCCAGCACGATGATGATCAGCACGGCCAGGACCAGGAGGATCTTCGCTGGTAGCGACGCCGCGCGGACGGCTTGGCGCACCCGCGCCAGCCCTTCCTGGGCCATTCGCCTGCCAGGCAGGGATCCGTCCTCCGGCCGCATCTCGCTCCCTCGTGCCGTTCCTTGTATAGCGCATTACCACGCGCTTACAGCGACACACAACCAGATACCGGCAGAGAATGGCCAGGCCAGATCCTGCCGAGCCGGCGCCAGCCGCAGCCCTACCGGTCCCGCGCTCTGGCCGGGCACCGACCTTGCCAGAGTAATGGCCAGTTCGCGGGGAATGCCTTAACGGCACTCCCACAAGAGACACGGGAAAGCTCCTGACCTGGTCGTTCAGGCAGCGAAGAACTTGCTAAGTAAGGGATCCATGTCCCCTGCGGAGCCCGCCGGCCCGGCGCCGGCGCCCGCACAACCGGGCCGACAGCCCGCGATTGTCCCCCCCGGAAGCCCCGGATCAGGCGTCGAGCTGGTCCACGAACGAGTACGGCGGCCAGGGGCCGTTCAGATCGGCCCGGATCCCCACCCGGGCCCCGGCCAGCGCGTGCGCGGCCGCCAGGAATTCGCCGGCCCGATCACCGCGCAGCAGGTAGGCGGCGTTGAGGATCATCTGCTCCGGGCCTTGCACGTAGCGCGGGTCGACGTCGGGCTGCCGCTGGGAGGCGTCGGCGATGTCCGCCAGGACCCAGTCGATCGTGTCCGCGAGCGAGCCGGCTCCGTCTTGCTGGTCGGCCGGCCCGTAGATCTGGACACCCCATTCCACCGTGTCCCGGAAGCGGGCCAGCAGGCCGGCGAACTCACCGCGGCGCCGGGCCAGCAGGGCACGGACCGTGTCGTCGTCGGGATAGACGGTGGCCAGCCGGAGCGGCAGGACCGGGGCACCGGCCGCCGCCGCCCGGGCGATGACCTGATGGTGCGCACGGCCGACCCGCTCGATGTTGTCCAGCCCGTCCAGCAGGCTCGCCAGGGCATCCTCGCCGAAGGCCCGCGCTTCCACTGAGCCCACCACGGCGGTCAGGCCCGCTTCGGCCACGGTGCGGACCGGCTCCCCGCCGACCCCGGCCAGGCCAGTGAACTGATGCGGGCCGAGATCATTGGTGATGGCGTATACCCAGACCACCCGCTGGGCCGGCGGAGTGGCCAGCCGGAGTGGCGCCCGGCGCACTCGCGTCGCCGGGCCAAGGCCAGACAGCGTCTTCACAGGCATCGTCTTCACAGGCATCGCATTCCTCCTCGGGGCCAGCCCCCTGGCCGCGCGGCGCGGGCGCCCGGTACGGCATGCGACGCCCAGGCTCCCTGAAAGTTCATGGGCCCCCTGGCCCATGCGTGTAACGAATGTTGGGCTCATAAAGTTCACAGTGTTGATGACCGGGCGAGAAACGGTTGATGACGGGCGAGAGACGGTTGGCTACCGGGCGGGAGACGAGCGCCGCGCGGCACGTCGCCGGGGGAAATGCTTTCCTAGCCGGGCACCACGCCCGCCTCTCGCCGCTCCCAGGCTGGCCGGCCCGGGCGGGTACCACCCGCCGAAGCCACGGCAGATCATTGATCCGTAATCTGCTGCCACCGTGACCGGCGCACTGCACGTGCATCCGGCAGCAACGATAGCGAAAGACGCGGAGGCCGCATGACCGAAACCGAGGGTTACCTGGAGGTCGATGGCGGCCGGGTCTGGTACCGGTCGGTCGGCGAAGGCGGGACGCCGCTGCTGTGCCTGCACGGCGGCCCCGGGTTCACCCACTACTACCTGGAGCCGCTCGAAGCCCTCGCCGACCGGCGTCAGGTGATCTTCTACGACCAGCTGGGCTGCGGGCGCTCCGATCGCCCCGCGGGCCAGGCGCTGTGGATGGTCGAACGTTTCGTCCAGGAGCTCGCGCAGGTCCGGTCGGCGCTCGGGCTCACCCAACTTCACCTGTTCGGCAGCTCCTGGGGTGGCATGCTGGCCATGCAGTACGTCCTGGACCGCCATCCCGAGCTGGAAAGCCTGATCCTGTGCGGCAGCCCGGCCAGCATGATCCGCTGGGTCAGCGACTGTGCGGAACTCCTCTCGGCCCAGCCCGCGGAGGTGCGCCAGGTCATCGCCGAGCACGAGGCCGCAGGATTCACCGCCTGCCCGGAGTACCAGGCGGCCATCCTCGGCTTCTACCGGGAGCATGTCTGCCGCCTCAGCCCCTGGCCGGCCAGCCTGGAGCGCTCGTTCGCCGAGGCCGGCTACGAGGTGTACAACACCATGAACGGCCCGAGCGAGTTCACCGTGACCGGGACGCTGAAAACCTGGGACGTGATGGACCGGCTGGGCGAGATCGGGATACCGACCCTGCTGGTGGGCGGCCGTTACGACGAATGCACGCCCGGCCACCTAGCCGAGATGAACAACCGGATCCCCGGATCCCAGCTCGCCATCATCGAGGACGCCTCTCATCTGTGCTTCACCGAGCAGCCGGCCGTGTTCACCAGCCTGGTGAACACGTTCCTGGACCGCCAGGAGGCAACCGCTCGTCAGCGATGACGGTCGAACCATCCGGTCACCGCCCGGTGGAGCCACTGCTGGGCCGGGCCGGGCGAGAAGACGTGGTCGGCACCAGTCACCATGATCAGCTCGTTCCGGACGCCGGCGGCACCCAGCGCCCGGTGCCAGGCCTGCGCCTGGGCAGCGAGCGGGCTGGCACTCCTCCCGCGGGCGCGGTGTCCAGCGACCCGCTCCGGCAGCCGGATGCCTAACACATGGACGACACTGATGCGCTGCGCCTTCGGCCGCTGTGGTTCTTCCACCAGCCTGCTCACGTCGTCGGGATCACTGGTCAGCAATACGACCGGGCGCTCCCGCTCAAGCGCCGTGGCCGCCACCACGGCGTCGACGGAGCAGCGTTTACCCGGAAGGCCGGTCGCTCCCCGGAGCTCGCCAGCGCGGCGGCCGAGCTCCGGGCTCACCGGCACGACGGTGATCCGGGAGAGCACCCGGTGCACGGCCGCGTCGCGGGGGCTGCCTCTCAGCACTTCGGTCAGGGTCATCGCACTCGCCACAACCCGGGCGCGGCGGGCAATAGCGATCTCCAGGTGAGCTCGCGCCCGCGAGTCACCCGCAGCCAGCTTGGCGAGCCCTTCGCTATCGAGGACGAGAGTCCCGCCCACGGCTACTCATCATCCGGCCAGGCCGCCCGCGCCTGAGCCAGATACTCCGGAGGGACCGGCCCATGCTCTATGGCCAGCACGTTGGACAGATCAGTGAGCAGATCCACTTCGAGTTGCCGGGCGACGGCCTCGGTCACGTACTGGCTGAACTTTCCCCGCCCGGCGCGGCGCTGGACAGCTGACGTCAGGTCCTCCGGCATCGAGACACTGACCTTGCGCGCGGTCCCAGCCGGTTCGACCCTCACGCGTCCCCGGCCGGCGGTGTCTTCTGGGTCATCCGGACCGGCGAGCAGGACCTGAAGAGCGAACAGCACTTCGAGAGCGCTCTCAGGACGGTCTTGCGCCTCAGCCGAAGCCAGCAGCCCAGACGCCGGGCCGGGTGTCCCTGTCTCCAGCTCACGGACCCGCACCAGCAACTCACGGATCTCGCCGCGGAGTTGGTCCCGTTCTCCTGTGCGGGCCGGATCACTACTCACACCAATATGCTACCAGCGGTAGCAAGACGATTCTGGGTAGCTGAGTCTGTCGCCGGTGAGCACGCGGGCCGCGGGCCCACCCCTAATGCCCGCTTTCCCCGGGTACTTGCTGATCCGCTGGCGCAGGGCAGCTATTCGGAGGGTGCAGTACTCGGGACCTGTGTCCAGGTCGCGGAGCGGCCCGTTCCGTTAGCCCGGACCCTGCCTTCATTTCTTAGCTGCTCCAGGACGAGCCGGATGGTCTGGTCGCTGACATTTGGTACTGCCGTCCTGATGTCTGCGAGACGGCGTCAGCCGATTCGGCGACGGGTTGCCCGAGGCTCACGTAGAGGCCGACTGTGTAGCTGTGCTCGCTGAGCGTGGCGCTGGTGAGCAGGCGAGCCACTCGTCCGTTGCCATCCGCGAAGGGGTAGATGGCGAGAAGGTCGAGGACGAACAGTCCGGACAGAAGCACTGGATGGTGATGCTCCCCCCAGGCATGGCCGTGTGAGCGAAGAGCAGTCGGTGCAGGTGAAGAATCAGGCCGGCATTCAGCGGCCGCCGGGCCTGATGGAACAGGTAGTCCTGGGCATCGCGATAGCCGACAGTACGGCCAGCGGACCGTGGAATTTGATAAGTCCATGTCGAACCTAAATGAACTTATCAACTAATTGCTTCGCCGCGAGGCCGGCAAGCCGACACTCGTCCGCGCCCTGCTGCCGGTCCTCTCCGGTGAGCCGGCCCTGAGCCCGGATTTAGCCTGGATGGTGGCTCACTGGCCGACGTAGGAGATCTGCAGCGCGGGCCGTGATGTGATGCTTGCTCCGCACGCAAGGGACATCACGTCCCTGCCACAACGGGCACCCGCCTCCTGCAAGGCTGGGTGCCCGTTGTGTTGCCGGCCCAGGCCGACAACACGACCTTGCCCTGGGCTGGCCCGGGCTCGAACGTCCGGGCCAGCCCAGCACCATCTGCACAGCCAGCCAGCTCACCCGCTTGTTGCATCTGATGCGATACCGCTCACTTTCAGCTGCAGCCACTGGTTGCGCCGCAGCCTTCGCAGACGTAGCAGCTACCGGCCGGGCGCATCTTGGTGCCGCAGGTCAGGCACAGCGGGGCATCCGCGGTGCGGCCTTGCTGCGCCTCGATCAGCTCGGTAGAACTGTGCGGCTGGTACGGCGCGTCGGACCCAGCCGGTTCCGGGCGGTCGTCGGACCGGGCCTGGGGCCGCTCGACCGGCGCGGACTGGGCCATCTCGCCCGGATCCTGCTCTTCGGCCAGCGCGTCTGGGTCCTCACCGGCCAGCTGGGCGGTGCGCTCGCTGGCAGACAGAATGCCCATGTCCGCGCGCGTGTCGTAGGGCAGGTGATCCAGGGCCAGCCGTCGGAACACATAGTCCAGAACCGAGCTGGCGATCCGGATGTCGGGGTCGTCGGTGATGCCGGCTGGCTCGAAGCGCATATTGGTGAACTTCTCCACCCACTTCTCCAGCGGCACCCCGTACTGAAGGCTGATGGAGATCGCCATCGAGAACGCGTCCATCACGCCCGCCAGGGTGGACCCCTGCTTGCCGAGCTTGAGGAAGAGTTCGCCCACACCATCATCCGGGTACTTGGACGCCGTCATGTAACCCTCGGCGCCGGCCACGGAGAAGCTGGTCACCGACGCGGTGCGGTTCTTCGGCAGCCGCCTGCGGACCGGCCGGACCTCGTGCGGCGTGGCGGCGGGCTCCGCGGCCGCGGCGGTCGGCTTTTTCCTGGCGTCGGACAGCGGCTGGCCGACCTTGCAGTTGTCCCGGTATACGGCCAGGGCCTTAAGCCCGAGCTTCCAGCCTTCCATGTAAATGGACTCGATGTCCTCGACCGTGGCCGACTCGGGGAGATTCACCGTCTTCGAAATTGCCCCACTTAGCGCGGGCTGGACGGCGGCCATCATCCGCACATGACCCATAGGGCCAATAGAGCGCTCGCCCATAGCGCAGTCGAAGACCTCGTAGTGCTCGGGCCTGAGGCCGGGTGCATCGACGACATGGCCGTGCTCGGCGATGTACTCGACGATCGCCTCCGCCTGCTCCGGCTGGTAGCCCAAGTTCTTCAGGGCTCGCGGCACGGTCTGGTTGACGATCTGCATTGAACCGCCGCCGACTAGTTTCTTGAATTTAACCAAAGCTAGATCTGGCTCGACTCCGGTAGTATCGCAATCCATCATCAGGCCTATAGTACCGGTAGGGGCGAGTAGGCTCCCTTGAGCATTTCTATAGCCATTCTTCTCACCCAGCGTGAGGCATTTATCCCACGCTTTATTCGCCGCTGCGAGGATTTCCTCGTCCATCCCGCCCAGCACCCTGATCTGGTGGCTGGCCTCGGCGTGCTTGCGCATGACCCGCTTGTGCGCGGTCGCGTTCCGCTTGTAGCCGTCGTAGGGTCCGACCACCGCCGCGAGCTCCGCGGACCGGCGGTAGGCGGTGCCCGTCATCAGCGAGGTGATAGCGGCCGCGATGGCCCGCCCGCCGTCGGAGTCGTAAGCGTGCCCGGTCGCCATGAGCAGCGCGCCCAGGTTGGCGTACCCGATCCCGAGCTGCCGGTACGCCCGGGTGGTCTCGGTGATCTTCTCGGTCGGGAAGTCTGCGAAGCAGATGGAGATGTCCATGGCCGTGATGATCAGTTCGGTGATCTGCCGGAACCGCTCCACTGCGAAGGTGTCGTCATCGCGGAGGAACTTCAGCAGGTTGATGCTGGCCAGGTTGCACGATGAGTTGTCCAGGTGGACGTATTCGCTGCACGGGTTGCTGGCGGTGATCCGGCCGGACTCTGGGCAGGTGTGCCAGTCGTTGATGGTGCCGTCGTACTGGATCCCGGGGTCGGCACAAGCCCAGGCCGCCTGAGCCATCGTGCGGAACAGGCCCCGGGCGTCCACCGTCTCGACCGTCTCCCCGGTCATCCGCGCCGCCAGGTCGAACTTGGTGTCACGCTCGACCGCGCGCATGAACTCGTCGGAGACCCGGACCGAGTTGTTGGCGTTCTGGTACTGGACGCTTGCGATGTCTTTGCCGCCCAGGTCCATGTCGAACCCGGCGTCACGGAGGACCCTGACCTTCTCTTCTTCGCGGGCCTTGGTCTCGATGAATTCCTCAACGTCCGGGTGATCGACGTCGAGGACGACCATCTTCGCGGCCCGCCGGGTGGCCCCGCCGGACTTGATGGTGCCGGCCGACGCGTCCGCACCGCGCATGAAGGAGACGGGTCCGCTGGCCGTGCCGCCGGAAGAGAGCAGTTCCTTGGAGGACCGGATCCGGGACAGGTTGACCCCGGCCCCGGAGCCGCCCTTGAAGATCAGCCCCTCCTCCTTGTACCAGTCCAGGATCGAGTCCATCGTGTCGTCAACCGCCAGGATGAAGCAGTTATGCACCCGGAGGTTGCCGGAGAGGTATTCGCCACTCTCGGTCTGGATGTCGAAGACTTCCATGACGCCCAGTGGCTCGATCCGGGCGATCTCCAGTCGCTTGGTGTCGTGTGCCGTCTGACCAGGCAGCTCAAAGCTGCGCTCTAGCTTGTCGGCCTTGGCAGGGTCAACGAACCCGATCTCATCAGCGAAGATCCGCCGGTCGCCAGCGGTCTGTATACGCACCGTCCAGCAGCCCTTGCGGGTATCCCTGGCGTCCGGTTTGAAGCCAACCCGGGCGAAGATCCCGAAGCGAAGCAACAACTGCTGAACACCGCGGATGAGGCGCTCCGAGATCATGTCAACCTCCACCACAGTGGATGCTGACCGTGCCGACACGAAACCCTCCGCCTGGAAGATGCTCCTCAGGTAGGCAACCACCACTGGCAGCGGAGCGGAGTACAGGCGTTCGGGCACCACCATGTCGGTGCCGCGGGTGAGCAGATCCCATCGCTCGACATACGACCTCAGCGCTTCGCCATATAGGCGAGTCCGGCGGCAATCGAGTCCCTTGTCCTGGGTTACGACTGAGCGCTCATGGCGGTGAACTTCCGGAAAGACTCGGTCCAGTTCGCCTGTGACCCACTCAAGCTCAGCGTCAGTAACCGTCATCGCCTCGATGGTCAGGGAACGGTTAGTCCCGGTGTTGTACTGACCAACGAACCCATCCGACTGGAGCCACCCAGCCAACGCCGCCTCGGCAATTTCCTGGCGGTCAATCTCAGACTCCCCGGGCGCGACACGCCGACACCACTCCAACTGGTCACCCGTGACGAGCTGTCCTGCAGGAACGAACTGGCCAGTCCCCATACCACTGGACCGCCAGACAAGATGGTCTGCGGTGACGTCGAGCACATAGCCGGCCTTAGTGTGCAGGCGCAGGACTTCTTTCACACCGTTGGACTTCGTCGCGACGATCCTGGTGAGGCCGTGGGCGTCGTACACCTTGGCGCCGACGGCGTCATCCGCCACCAGTTTGCCGATGGGAATGAGTCCAGCAGGGGTGCTCACTAGGGCGTCGTAGGGCTGGCACGCCGATACCTGTTGCGGAGAGCTGGTTCCGACGTTGAACCAGACCGGCGAGTTAAAAGCGAAGATCTGGTGGATGAGCGCGTAGGTGAGCTCGTGATCGAAGATCTCGGCGTCCTGGGGACTGGCGAAGTACCCGTTCTCACGGCCGGCCGCCACGTACTTTCCGACCACGCGGTCGACCAGCTGCTTGAGACTCCACTCCCGCTGCGGGGTGCCGACCGCGCCGCGGAAGTACTTGGTGGTGACGATGTTGGCGGCGTTGACGGACCAGAATTCGGGGAATTCGACACCACGCTGCTCGAAGTTGACGGTGCCGTCCCGCCAGTTGGTCATGACGACATCGCGGCGCTCCCAAGTGACCTCGTCGTACGGGTGCACGCCCTCCCGGGTGTGAATCCGCCCGATCGTGAGTCCCTTGCGCGAGCCCTTGCCCCCGCGAGGCGCAGATCCGCTCACCGTCTCCGTCATGTCCATCCCCCTTCCGGGATCCCCGCGGATCCCACGCGGGCCCGGCCAGGCCCATCCGTCGATGTAAAAGTGCGAACTCCGAACTCCAAACCCAACTTGCTGCTCAGGACAAGGGCGTCAGCGCGCCCGCGTCCTGCCGCGCCGTGCGCAGCGCGGAAATCTCATCCTCGAAATCAGTAAGCGACTCAAACCCCCGGTAGACCGAGGCGAACCGCAGGTAAGCCACCTCGTCCAGGTCGCGGAGCGGCCCGAGAATCGCCAGGCCCACCTCATGCGAAGCGACCTCACCCGAGCCACGGGCCCGGATCGTATCCTCGACCTGCTGGGCCAGGATCGCGAGCTGGTCTTCGGTGACCGGCCTGCCCTGGCAGGCCCGCTGGACCCCGCGGACGATCTTCTGGCGGGTGAACGGCTCGGTGGCGCCGCTGCGCTTGCCCACCATCAGGATGACAGTCTCCTGGGTGGTGAAACGCCGCCCGCATGCCGGGCACGACCTGCGTCGGCGGATCGCAGCGCCATCATCGGCGGTCCTGCTGTCGATGACACGGCTTTCCGCGTTCTTGCAGTACGGGCAGAACATGCGATCACCTCCCCAGGGCGACCCGGAGCCCGCACAGGCTCCTGAGACCACAACTTGTATGTGAACTACAGCGCTGTAACTACTATATCTTGTGGTGACGCTAGAGCAGACACCCCCGGCTGCGCAAGCGGCAACGCGCTGGTTCTGTGAGTTTCCGGTAAATCTCCTGCGGCCGCCCGGGGAAGGGCAGGGAAATCCCTCTGCGAGCGGCGGGCCGCGCCGCGGCCCGGGCGTGTCGCGGGCCGGACGTCTACCGGGGCTGTGGGCCGGACATCAACGGGCTAACGGGGGCTCCGCGCACCGCAGCCAAACCCCGCCCGGAAGAACTACCGCGCAGGGGCGCCAGGCCTGGGGGAAGCGGACCCGGAAGGGGCCGGCACACTGGAACGCCCGGAGGGAGGCCAGCACGCCGAACCGGGTCACCGGGCTCAGCCCCGGGGGACCCAGAGGCTCTCCCCGGGCACCACGACCTGGCTGCCCAGCGCGTTGAATTGCATGATCTGCTGGATGACCGTCCGCGGGTCAGCCCGGGGCTCCGCGTTCAACGCGATCGACCACAGGGACTGGCCTGGCTTGACCACGACGTGCCGCATGCTGGCTTGCACCGCCGACGGCGGCAGGCCGTGATTGGCCGCCTGCGCGCCGGACGCCAGGGCGAGCAGGACCGGGGTGAGCACCGCGAGGAGAAGGAGAACCGCGAAAGCCCAGACCACCCGGCGCCCGCGCCGGGTAAGCCTGGTCCGCCGCACCCGCTGGACCGGCACCCGGGACGGCACCCGGGACGGCACCGATGCGGGCCGGACCACACGCGTCCGCGAGGGCTCCCCGGCCGGCCTGGTGCTACGCGGCCGGGCCGTGACTTGCTCGTCGGCTGCCACCCGAGGCCTCGGCACCACGACCCTTGGCCCGGCAACGTTTGGCGCGGCCGCGTTCGGTACGGCAACGTTTGGCCCGGCGGCGTTTGGATCTGCGGTGTCCGGCACTACCCACAGACGCGGACGCGCCGACGGTTTCCTGGCCGCGGCCCGCGGCCGGGCCGACCCCGCAATTCCAGGCTGCGCTGCCACCGATACGCCGGAAACGATTCGCTTTTCTGACCGGGATGCCGCCCCGCCGGGCTCACCCGCGCGCAACCCGCCCCGATGCACACCGGCCCGAGAACTCCCGGCACCGAGCGGGCGGACCAGGGCCTTGGGCTTCTTGCCCACGCTCATCACGCTCATGCCAGCCTCCTCCATCGAACGACCGTTCTATCGTACAACCGTTCGATCGATCGCGCTTTCGATCGAACGACTGTACGGTACAGGTGTAGCGCGGGGGTCTGACAGTACGACCCCTGGACATGCATCAGGGCAGGTGAGACAGGGTTTCGGTGTCCGGAGACGGAGGCCACTGCCCGGGAGTGCCCGGCGTGTTGGCTCCTCTGATTGGCTCCCGTCAGGTGGGAACGGGCGTTCGACTCGGCAACTCGTAGCTGCCGCTCGGCTTGCCCTACTCGGGAGTACAGGGAGGCCACTGCCCCGCAGAGGGAGCAACGATGCGGCCGGTCCTCATGCAGGGTCTGGGGGGAGGTCAGCTTCGGCAGGTAGTGGTCGAAGAAGAGTCGGGCGACGAGGTCGCCTCGTGATCCGGTTCCGGACTTCTCGAAGATGGACTTCAGGTGATCCTGCACGGTGTACGCGGACAGATGCAGCCGCGTCGAGATCTCGTTCGTGGAGAAGCCCTGCGCAACCAGCTCGGTGACCAGGCGCTCGCGTTCGGTGAGACCGTAGGCATCGGCGATCAGTGGAGCCAGCTCGGGCGGCCGTGCGGCCTCCAGCCAGACCGCGACCCGAGGTCCGGCGCCGCCACGGTCGCTCAGAACCGAACCGTGTATGACTATCCAGCCCCCGGCCGGGGTGCGGACCCGGGCCCGCGCGGCGTCCGTGCCGGTTCCGCCGTCCTCGGCCAGGGCCCGCGGCCGGAAGACGCGCACTGGGGCCGTGTCCGGGAGCCAGCTCATCAAGCCAGCGGTCAGCGGCCCGGTTGGCCATCTCGACGGTGTCGTCGGGCGCCAGCAACACGAGACCGGTGTCACCGTCGTCGATGGGAGCGCTGTCCGTGGCCGGGCGGAGAAGGGTGGCTCGCTGGAGGCCGTCCGCCAGGAGCCCGGCGAGCGACGATACGAACTGCACCTCACCGGGCGTGAAATGCGGGCGACGCGCCTCGCGGAGCAGCGTCAGTGCCTTCACGTTCCCGTGCTGCCGGAAAGAGCGGCGCGTAGCTCGTCCTCGAAGCCGCTCGGTCGGCGGAGCTCCCTTGCCGGAGGCTGCAGTCGAGCTCGCCCGCGGTGGACGACCCATGAGCAAGTCGTGCTCTGGATGTCCGCCGACCGGCGCATCGACCACCTGATCGTCGTCTCCAGCCAGCGCTGGATGAGCGCGGACCTGAATGAGATCACCGAGACGGCCCCGACCGTGAACGACCTCTAGCGGGAGGAAGAACGAAGGCCATGACCGCGCGGACAACCGAGCGCATCAACGAACTCGTGGACCAGGGCAACGCCGCCTTGCTCGACAGCGACTGGGTGACACTCGAGCAGTTGGCCGCCCCCGGAGTCCGCGCCGACGTAGTCGAGTCCCGCTGCCGTTACCAGGGCGAGGTCATCGCCGGCCGGTTCCGCGTCACCCAGACGTGGGTCACCCCCGACGGCAGACCACAGCTCGTGGCCGTCCAGTACACCAGCGCACCCGCGGAGTGACACCCGTCGGAGCCGGCGGCCGGGGCCAAGTGCTCCGCCGCACCTTGGCCGGCGCTGCTCAGGCTATGGACGAGATCTTCCCTGAGCCTTCTAAACGACACGCCACGCCGGAAAGTTCATAAACTCCGGAAAGATTTTCGTCTGCAAGATGGGCTCCCGCAGCCTCCCAGTACCCTGGAATTGCCTCTGACCTGCACCGGAACCTCCGCAGGGCCACTGCCTTGTGATAGCGCGCGGTACGACCTTTCCCACCTCCTCGAACAGATGTTTGAGATCCTGAAGCGAAAGCGCTACCGTCTGCTACGGGTTCAGCCACCAGATCCGGAGGTCAGTGTTGATGGACAGCTCGGACGACGACGGCGCGCCGGGCGCGCCGGGCGGGAGCGGAACGGGTACCGCAGCGAGACCGAAGGGCCGGCCAGGGAGAAAACCCAAGGGCAGCGTGCCGGCAGTAGTCACTGAGATGCCGGACCGGCCTGACCCTGACCATGTACTCACCTGGCGCCAGCGCAAGGTGCTGCAGGTCATCCGGGATTCGGTTCAGCGGCGCGGTTACCCGCCCTCGATGCGCGAAATTGGCGAGGCGGTCGGGCTGACCAGCACCTCAAGCGTCTCCTACCAGTTGTCCACCCTGCAGAGCAAGGGATACTTGCGGCGCGACGCGGGGCGGCCGCGGACCGTTGAGGTCCGGCTGCCCGGGCACCCGGCGGTACGGCCCGACACTGAGCTGGACGAAGAGGCCCCGCTGGACATCGCCTCGCAGGAAGCTACCTACGTGCCGCTGGTCGGCCGGATCGCGGCTGGTGGTCCGATCCTCGCCGAGGAAGCCATCGAGGACATCTTCCCGCTGCCTAAGCAGATCGTCGGGGACGGCACACTCTTCCTGCTCAAGGTGGTCGGCGACTCCATGATCAATGCTGCTATCGCCGATGGCGACTGGGTGGTGGTCCGGCAGCAGCCGGTCGCGGAGAACGGCGACATCGTGGCGGCCATGATCGATGGCGAGGCGACGGTGAAGACTTTCAAGCGCTCCGGCGAGCACGTCTGGCTGATGCCGCACAACCCGCTGTACACGCCGATACCGGGTGACGAGGCCGCGATCCTGGGCCGCGTGGTCGCGGTGCTCCGCCGCGTCTGAGTCTGGGCAGGGCGGGTGTAACGGGCGAGCAGCATCACGGGCGGGTGCAGCGGCAGGTGACGGCCCGGGTCAATCCCGGGCCGGTCAGCCTGGAACGACGTTGACCAGCTTGGGCGCGCGGACGATGACCTTCCGTACCGGCCGCCCCTCTAGCGCCCGGGCAACCCCCGGGGTGGCCAGGGCCAGCTCGCGCAGTTCGTCCTCACCGATACCGGGCGGGACCTCCACGCGGTCGCGCACCTTGCCGGCCACCTGCACTACGCAGGTCACCACGTCCTCGACCAGCAACGCGGGATCGGCGGCCGGCCATCCGGCCAGGGCCACCGAGGCCTGACGGCCCAGCAGTTCCCAGCACTCCTCGGCCGTGTACGGGGCGAACAGGGACAGCATCACGGTCAGCGTCTCCGCCGCCTCCCGCACCGCCGGGTCGGCCGGGCCCGGGCCGGAGTCGATCGCCCTCCGCGTCGCGCTGGCCAGCTCCATCAACCGGGCTACCGCGACATTCAGCCGGGACGCCTCCACCAGGCGGGTGACCTCGTCGATGGTGCGATGCGTGACCTTGCGCAGGCCCAGATCGCCCAGGGCGGCGTGGCCATCCGCGGCCGCCCCGTCCATGGACGCCCCGTCCGCGGACGCCGCGACGTCATCGGCGATCCGCCACACCCGGCCCAGGAACTTCACCGACGCCTCAGGGTTCATATCGGCCCAGTCGATGTCGTCCTCGGGCGGGCTGGCGAAGATCATCGTCAGCCGGACCGCGTCGACCCCGTGCGCAGCCAGTTGCTGGCCCAGGTCAACCCCGTTGCCCAGGGACTTTGACATGGCCCGGCCACGGTTGATCACCTGGCCCTGGTTCAGCAGCCTGGTGAACGGCTCACCGAAGTCCACCATGCCCATGTCCTGCAGCACCTTGACGAAGAACCGGCTGTACAGCAGGTGCAGGATGGCGTGCTCGACGCCGCCCACATACAGGTCGACCGGAGCCCAGCGGCGCACCGCGGCCACGTCGAACGGCCCGTGCTCGTAGTGCGGTGAGCAGTAGCGCAGGAAGTACCACGAGGAGTCGACGAACGTGTCCATCGTGTCGGTGTCCCGCCGGGCGGGGCCACCGCACTTGGGGCACTCGATGTTGACCCAGTCCTGGGCCGCCGCCAGCGGCGAGACCCCCTTGGGGACCAGGTCCTGGCCGCGCAGGTCGGGCAGGACCACCGGCAGCTGGTCGTCCGCCACCGGCACCTCGCCGCACGACGCGCAGTAGACGATGGGGATGGGCGTGCCCCAGAACCGCTGCCGGGACAGCAGCCAGTCTCGCAGCCGGTAGTTGACCGCCGCGCGTCCCTGGCCCTCCGCTTCCATGATCGCAGTGATCCGGGCGATGGCGTCGGTCTTGCTCCGCCCGTCCAGCGGGCCGGAGTTGATCAGTGATCCGTCGCCGTGCGTGGCGATCCCGGTCTCCGCAGGGTCGGGTTCGCCGGTGTCCACGACCACCTGGACGGGCAGCCCGAAGGCCCGGGCGAAGTCCAGGTCGCGCTGGTCATGCGCGGGAACAGCCATGATCGCGCCGGTGCCGTAGTCAGGCAGCACGTAGTCGGCCGCCCAGACCGGCAGCCGTTCGCCGTTCACCGGGTTGATCGCGTAGCGGCCCAGGAAGACGCCGGTCTTCGTGCGGTCTGTGGCCTGCCGCTCGATGTCAGTCAGCTTGCGCACCTGCGCCACGTAGTCCTGCAGGGCCTCGCGGTGCTCCGGGGCGCAGATCTCTTCGGCCAGCGGCGCGTCCGCCGCCACCACGAAGAACGTCGCCCCGTACAGCGTGTCCGGGCGGGTGGTGAATACGGTGACCGGCTCGCTGCGGCCCTCGATCGCGAAGCGGATGTCGGCCCCTTCGGAGCGCCCGATCCAGTTCCGCTGCATCAGCAGGACCCGGTCCGGCCACTGGCCCTCCAGCTGGGCCATGTCCGCCAGCAGGCGCTCCGCGTACTCGGTGATCTTGAAGTACCACTGGGTCAGCACGCGGCGGACGACCTCGGTCCCGCACCGCTCACAGCGGCCCGCGATCACCTGCTCGTTGGCCAGCACAGTCTGGTCGTGCGGGCACCAGTTGACGTAGCCGTCCTTGCGGTAGGCCAGGCCGCGCTCGTAGAAGCGCAGGAACAGCCACTGGTTCCAGCGGTAGTACGCGGGGTCGCAGGTCTGCAGCCGCCGTGACCAGTCGAAGGACACCGCGTACCGGCGGAACGATGCGGCCTGCGTCTCGATGTTGGCGTACGTCCAGTCGGCGGGGTGCGTGTTGTTCCTGATCGCCGCGTTCTCGGCGGGCAGCCCGAACGCATCCCACCCGATGGGGTGCAGCACATTGTGCTGGCGCTGGAAGTAGTACCTGGCCACCGCGTCGGCGATGGCGTAGGCCTCGGCGTGGCCCATGTGCAGGTCGCCCGAGGGGTACGGGAACATGTCCAGCAGGTAGGTGCGCGGACGGGGATCCTCCGGGTCGTCGCTCGCCCGGAACAGGTCCATCTCCGCCCAGCGGGCCTGCCACTTCTCCTGGATTTCGCGGGGGTCGTAGTGTTGCGCCCGCTCAGCACTCTCGGCGGCTGTCATGGTGTTTCCTCAGCACTTGGTCGGTCCGGCTCCGGCAACAGAAAAGCCCCCCGGTCACGAGGGGCAGCCGCGCCAACGACGGGGTCAGTCAGCGCGGCTAGGTAAGGAGCTGCCGGGCGGAACGCATAACACAAGGGTAGCGCACGGCGGCCAGCCACGCCGCCGGTGACATATGACCCGATGCCAGCGTACCTCCGCGGCCTATACCCGGCGTACCTCCGCGGCTATACCGCCGTACTCCACGGCCGTGCCCGGAGGGCCCGTCACGGCCCCGGTGTCAGCCGCCGTGTCCCCTGGCGGGTGTGCTCGGGGGCGGTGTTCTCAGGCGCGTTCTCAGGCACCCGCAGCGGCCTGGGTCAGCTTGGCGATCGCCCCGCGCAGTATCTGCGCCGACGCCGCGCTCGACTCGGTCAGCGCGTGGCGCTCGGCGATCCAGACCGGGTCGTCGTAACTCAGCCAGGTCTGCCCGCTCTCATCCGTCCAGGCGAGTGCCTTCAGCGGGAGGTCGATCCCGGCCGTCTGCTTGTCCTGCATGAGCGGGGTGCCGCCGCGGGCATTGCCGAACACGAGCAGCTCGGTGGGCCGCAGCTCCAGACCCACCTCGTGGGCTCCCGCCGCATGGTCCACCCGCGCGAAGACCTGCAGTCCGGCCGTGGTGACGGCGTCACTGAGCCGGTCGATCGTGTCCGGGACCGGGTAGTTGCTCGGCAGGGTCACCAGTCCGTCAGTCATCGCTTCACCTTAGTCGCGGCGCGCCAGCTTGCGGGCGATCCAGGCCCGGGCCATTCCCGGCTCGCTCTCACCGAGTATGCCCGGCCCGCGCCAGGCACGTCGCAGTGACCCCGGACGGTAGCCCCGGACACACGAGCCGCCTACCGGTCGCACGCGAATTCTGCAACGAGAACTTTGCCTCCCGGAGCGGCCAATATCAATGCGAAATTCGCCCAACCGCACAAAATTGCATGTCCCGCATTCGTGTTGACCGGCGGAAGCGAATGTTAATAAGGTCGTCCAGGTCATGGCGACGTGCATCTTCACGGTTGGCGGTTTCGCCGCGACGGCTCGCCCCCACCCGAGGCAGCAAGGGGGCAGGTGGCCTGCTGCCGGGTCGGCGGTTCTGGTCATTCCTGTGTCAGCGCGGTTGCTGACCAGCGCCCGCACCGGTAACCCTGAGTGCGGGCAAATGCAGCAAATCAGTCTTTTCCGGGGGAACAATGGGCGTTGCAGGACGATCTTGGGTTCCTGTGACTAGGAAAGAGATAATGGCTGGTGCATACGATCGCGGACCCGATTGCGCTCATGCCTGAGGGCATCGCACCGGGCAGCAGCGCAACACCGATTGCCATCGTTGGCCTAGCCTGCAGGTTCCCGGACGCTGACGATCCGCTGGCACTCTTTGAGAGCGCCCTGGCCGGACGGCGCGCGTTCCGGCGGCTCCCACCGGGGCGGCTCGGCGCGGTCGCGGACCCGGGCGCTGGCCACGATGGCGGCCTGGCCGGGACGGCCAGCGGAGCCGCTCCCCGGGCCGCCGTGCTCGAGGGATGGCAGTTCGACCGGGCCGGGTTCGCTATCCCCGAGCACACTTACCTGGCCACCGACCCGGCCCACTGGCTGGCGCTGGAGACGGCGGGCCGGGCGCTCGCGGATGCCGGCTTCCCCGGGGGACAGGGACTGGCCCGGGACCGGGCCGGCGTCATCATCGGAAACACGCTGACCGGTGAGGTCTCCCGCGCCGCGGCGCTGCGGACCCGGTGGCCTTTCGTCCGCGCCGTGCTCACCACCGCGCTGACGGCCGGGGATGTACCGCCCGCCGAGCGGGCCCGGGCCCTGGGCCAGGCCACCACGGCCTTCGCCGCGGCGCCCGAGGTCAGCGGCGAGACCCTGGCAGGTAGCCAGTCCGGGGCGATCGCCGACCGGATCTGCCGCCAGTTCGGATTCCGCGGCGGAGGCCAGGCGGTGGACACCGCCCATTCCTCGTCCCTGCTGGCAGTAGCCAGTGCGGCCGCCCTGCTGACCGCGGGTGAGCTGGACTTCGTCCTGGCCGGCGGCGTGGACATCAGCCTGGACCCCTTTGAGCTCGGCGCCCTGGCCCAGGCGGGCGTACTCGCCGCCGGAGCGATGCGGATCTATGACACCAGCCCGACTGGGTTCCTGCCCGGGGAAGGGTGCGGCATGCTGGCCCTGATGCGGGCCGCTGACGCCCGGGCGGCGGACATGCCGGTCTACGCGGAGATCGTGGGCTGGGGCGTCTCGTCGGCCGGTCACCGCGATGTGGCCCAGGCCGATCCCGACAGCCAGCTCCTGGCCCTGCAGCGGGCCTACCACCGGGCCGGCGTCGATCCCGCCGATATCCAGCTCATTGAGGGAGATGGGCGCGGCACGGCCGACGGTGACCTGGCGGAACTCACCGCGCTGACCACCATCCGGGCCGGGGCGGCGGGCCCGGCCGTCCTCGGTTCGGTGAAGGCCAACATCGGCCATACCAAGGCCGCCGCGGGCGCGGCCGGGCTCATCAAGGCGGCCCTGGCGGCGAACGCTGGGGTCCTGCCGCCAGTCACCGGTTGCGCCCGCCCGCATCCATTGCTCGCCGGGGAGGACGCCGTGCTGCGCGTGCCGAGGACGGCTGAGTCATGGCCGTCCGGTACCAGGCTGGCGGGGGTCAGCTCGATGGATCCGGCGGGCAGCCACGTGCACGTGGTGCTGCGCCGCGAGCCGAACCAGGCCGCGTTCCCGCAGCACGCCGGCACCGGTCAGCCCAGCACGGGTCAGGCCAGCACAGGTCAACCCAGCACGGGCCAGGCCGGCCCGGGCCAGGCCCAGCCCGCCAGTTCCGGAACCCGGCCGCTCGGTTCATGGACGGTCCCAGGCGCGCCGCGACCGGAGATTTTCGCGTTCAGCGGGCCGGACCGGGAGACGGTGGCGGCGCAGCTGGCCCGGGTGACGGGGGTGGCCGCGGGCCTGTCCGACAGCGAACTCGGTGACCTCGCCTGCCAGCTGGGTCGCCAGGCGGCGGCCGGGCCGGCCCGGGTCGCGGTCGTGGCGGCCAGCCAGGACGAGCTGGCCCGGCTCACCCGGGAGGCCGCCGAACTGCTGCCCGGCCTGGCCACCGGCCAGCTCACCGCACGTCCCGGGCTGTTCGCCGCGGACGGTGCCGCCGGGCGGGTGGTCCTGCTGTTCCCCGGGGAGGCGTCCACCACAGCCGCTGGGCAGGACTGGCCAGGCCCGGGGTCGCAGCCCGCCATCGTCCAGGCGTCGCTGTCCGCGCTGCGCTGGCTGGACAGCCTGGGGGTGCGGGCCACCGCGGCCCTGGGGCATGGCGTGGGCGAGATCACCGGCCTGGTCTGGGCGGGCAGCCTGGCCGAGTCCGACGCCGCCGCGCTGGTGGCGCAGCGGGCCGCGGTGCTCGCCACGCCGGGGGCCCGCCGTACCGCAATGGTCTGCCTGGCCACCGACGCGGATGCCGCCCTCGCCCTGGAGCCTGACGGTGAGCTGGTGATCGCGGCCTACCACGGGCCCGGCTGCCAGGTCCTGGCCGGCCCAGCGGACCCGGTGCACGACGTGGCCCGGCGGGCGGCCGAAGCGGGCATCCAGGCGTTTGTCCTGGATGTGCCGTACGCGCTGCACTCCCCTGCGCTGGCTGACCTGGTCACGCCACTGCGGGGGGTGCTCGCCGAGGTCACGTTCGCGGCACCCAGCCAGCGGCTGATCTCCACGGTCACCGGCCGTGAAGTGACGTCCAAGTCCGACCTCAGGGACCTGCTGTGCCATCAGCTGGTCTCTCCGGTCCGCTTCGCCGAGGCCCTCGCCGAGGCGGAGCGGTCAGCCGACCTACTCCTGGACACCGGCCCAGGGCTGGCGATGGCCGCCCTCGCGGCTGGCTGCAGCGAGGTGCCCGCGGTCAGCCTGGCCGCTGGCCTGGCCGCTGGCCCGGCCGGCGCCGGCCACCCGGGCATCCCCGGCATCCCGGGCAACTCGGGCCGCCGGACCAGCCCCGGACGCCCGGACAGTCCAGCCACCCCAGCTAGCCCAGGCAGCCCAGCTAGCCCAGGCAGCCTGGCCGCGCCGGCTGCGGCCGCCGCCCTGTTCGCCGTGGGGGCCATCTCCAGTCTCGGCCCGCTGCTGGCTGGGCGGCCGTCACGGCCCATCGACATCGGCCGCGAACGGATCTTCATCACCAACCCGTATTCGCTGGCCACCGCCGAACTGGCCACTCAGGCCGAACTGTGCACGAGGGAGGGACTAGCCACGAGGGAGGAACCAGCCACGAGGGAGGAACTGGCCGACCCAGCGGAACCGGCGGGCGGGACCAGCCCAGCCGGTGCGGCGATCCTGGCCCGCGCAGCCCGCCTGGCCGTGCCCGGCGATCCCGGCGCGGCCGGGCTCGCCGGTCACGGTGCAGACGATCCGTCCGGCCCAGCGGAAACGCAGGACGACCCGCGGGACACAGCGGCGATCCCGGGGGTGGGTCCGTGGGTGCGCTGCTTCAATGAGGAGCTGCGGGCGCCCCGGCTCCCGGTGCTGCCGGTGGACGAGGAACCCTGGCAGCTGCACGCGACTACCCGGCAGCCGTTCGGGCGGATGGCCGCGGAGGTGTTCGAGGACGATCCCGCCGCCACCGGGGTGCTGGCCGTCATCGGCGACCTGGCTGATCCTGACGCCGCCGCCACCCTGGTGGCCGCGGCCCAGGAGGCGCTGGCCGCCGGGACGCTGGTAGTGATCACCCCCGCCGCCGGGCTGGCGGGGTTCTGCGCCAGCCTGCACGCCGAGCACCCTTCGCTGGGCATCACCCTGATCAGGACCGCGAACAGCATGGCCGGGCTGCTCGCCGCGCAGCGTTACGCGGCCGCCAGTGACGGCCAGTTCCGTGAACTGGTGCTGGACACCAAGGGCGAACCGCGCGAGCCGGTCATGGTAGCCAGCCTGGATCGCTCCCCCGCCGTTGAGCCCGGGGACGCGGCACCCGGCGCGGAGCCCGGAACCCGCCTCGGACCCACCGACGTCGTCCTGGTCAGCGGCGGGATCACCCGTGACCTGCTGGCCGCGGCCCGGGTGCTGGCTGACTGCGGCGCCCGGCTGGTCCTGGCCGGGACGGCCGGGCCCGGCGAAACCGCCGCCATCGACATCGGGCTGACCGACCTGCGCGAGGCAGGCGCGGACGTGAGCTACGTCCCGGCTGACCTCTCCGATCCCGACGAGGCCGGAGCGGCCATCGCGATCGTGGAGCAGCGGGTCGGCCCGGTCACCGCGGTCGTGCACGCGGCCGGCACCGGACCGCTGCGCGAGTGCGCCGCCCTGGCCGGCGATGACCTGGGCGCGCAGATAGCGAGGCAAGCCGACGCGCTCAGCAACGTGCTGGGCGCGGTCAGCGCGGCCGGACTGCGGGTCCTGGTCACGCTGGGCACGGTGGCGGCCCGGTACGGCGCGGCCCGGAACTGCGCCGCCGCCCTGGCCGCCTCCGCGCTGGCTGAGCAGGCCCGCCGGCTGCGGCCGAGCCTGCCCGGCTGCCGGATCCTGCACGCCGACTGGCCCTGGCCGGGCACCAGCGACCGGATCGGGGTGGCTGAGCTGACCCGTCGGCCCCTCGGTCTGGACGACGCCACCGCGGCCGAGCTGAACCGGCTCCTGCTGGTCCTGCTGGCCGACGCGGAAGCGCCGGGCCGGGCCGCGATGCATGGCCGCCTCGGGGCACCCGCCGCCGACCCGGATCCGGCCCCGGAGATCCGCGGCCGGTTCCTGGAGACGACCCGGGTGTACTACCCGGGCGTGGAAATTGTCGCCGATACGACGCTCTCCCCCCGCACCGACCCGTACCTGGCCGATCACCATATCGACGGCCTCATGGTTCTGCCCCTGGCCATCGCGCTGGAGGCCATGGCGCAGGCCGCCTCGGTGCTGGCCGGGCGGCCACTGCGGCAGCTGGCCGGGGCCCGGATGGACGCGCCCGTGCTGCTGCAGCCCGGCGACCAGGAAACCACCCTGCGGATCTGCGCGCTACGCCGCGCGGACACGGTGGAAACCGTGCTGCGCTGCGCCGACAGCGGCTTCCAGGTCGGCCATTTCCGGGCGCTGTTCCCACTCCGGCCCGCCGCCCCGCCGGCCCAGGACTCCCCGGAGCCGGCCCTCGCGCCACTGGCCCAGGACTCACCGGCCGTCGTGCCTCGACCCGGCCAGGAGGGGACCGAGCGCCTCGGGCTGACCGTGGCCTCCGCGGGCGGCATCGTGGACGGCACCGACCTGTACGGGCCGGTGTTCTTCCAGGCGGGGCCCTTCCGCCGGGTCGCGTTCCTGCCCGAGCTGACCTCCCGCTCCTGCTCCGCACTGATCCGCGGGGCCGACGACCGGCCCTGGTTCAGGCCGGCGGAGCCTAAGGCGACCGAGGACGGCGCGGCAGAGGAGGGCGCGGCAGAGGTCAGCGCACCAGGGTCCGGCGCGTCCGGGATGAACCAGGCGCTGGTGCTGGGCAGCCCGGGGCTGAACGACGCCGTCATGCACATGCTGCAGGCCTGCGTCCCGCACCGCCGGATGCTCCCGGCCGGGTTCGAGGCGCTGACCGTCTCCGGGACGGAGGTCCGCGGGGCGGTGCAGGTCCGCGCGGAGCGGCAAGCCGGCGCCAGCGGCGGCTGGCAGGTGACCGCGGTCGACGCGGCCGGCCACACCGTGCTGGCCGTGTCCGGCATGCAACTGCGCGACGTGGGCCCGCTCGAACCGTCCGCGCCGTGGCACCCCACCCTGCTCGCGGCCGCGCTGGAAGGCTGGGCGGCCGAGTTCGGCCTCGATCCGGCGCTCCGGGTCACGGTGAGCTGCGGCCAGCCCGGGCAGGACCGCCAGGCCCGGGCGGACGGCGTGCCCTGGCTCGACGCAGCCACCGGCCTCGGCCCGCTAGCCGGCTTCCAGCTGACCGTCCGGGCGAGCATGCCGGTCGCCTGCTACTGGGCACCGGTCCAGGCGGGCCCGGCGGGCCGCCGACCTGGACCGGTGGTACCGCTCCCCGCGAACAGCGCGGACGACAGCACGGAAAACAACAGTCGCCGCAACGAAACCCAGCCGGGGCAGCTGACCCGGCAACTGCGGGAGCGGACCGGGGAGCCGCCGGAAGTGCTGGCCGCACGGATGAGAGCCATCACCGCATGCCTCGCGGCAGCGGGGCGGGCAGCCAGGAGCCCGCTTTCGCTGGGCCCATCCCGGGACGCGGGCTGGGTTCAGGTGAAGGCGGGCACGGCCACGGTCGCCTGCACGATCACAGCCATCGAGGGAGTGCGAGGTCCGGTCGTCCTCGCGCTGGCCACCTGGCCTGCCGCGATCCACGACGCCGCCGGCCACGCGGTCAGGTTCAGCGGGTACGGTGCCCGGCCGCCGGCGGACAGTGCTGGCTCAGCGATCCCGGGCGAGTCGAGCACGGATCAAACGACCACAGGCCCAGCAACTCCGGGCCAAACGACTCCGGGCCAAATGACCACGGGCCCAGCCGCCATGGGCGGGCAGCAGACCGCTGACCAGCCGACCACGAGCCTCTGAACGCCGGGGCCGCGCGGCGCCAGGGTATGGCTCAATGGGTTAAGAGAACTCAGTGAGTCAAGAACCCCGACTCAAGAACCCGATGATTGAAGAACCCAGTGTTTTAAAGAACTCAGGGCCCGGGAACTGAGTGGTTCAAGAACTCTGCAGGCCAAACCCAGCAATTAGAGCTTGGTCAGCTTGGTGTACGGGGCGGCAATCCGCTCCTGCTGAGTGCCGAAGTCCACAAAGACGCCGGACTCGTCGGCGGTCAGAACCCGGCCGAGGCCATAACGGTCGTGGGTGACCTGGTCCCCCGCGGCGAATTCCTTCACCGGGCGGACAACCGGGGGGGTGTTGAAGGGACTTCCGGGCAGGTAACGCCGGGTCGCGGCGCGGGCTGGCTTCATCCCTACAAGTATGGACCCCGGGGCGTCCCGCCGCAGGCGCACCGGCCACTCAGCTGCGGTAAGAACGCACGTGTCACCCCGGATTGTTATCTTCTGTCACACATCGGGATCGGCCAGTCACGGCGTGCGGTCAGGCGGCCCGCTCGGTCGCCGACGGCCGCCCGGCCCGCCAGGCAGCCTCGGCCACGCCCATCGGCGTCGAGGGAGGTCCCTGGATAAATGGCCAGATCTCCTCGGCGATGGCGCGCCAGTTGGCCGTGGCGGTGAGTTCGCCCAGGATCGCGAACAAGCCCAGGTTGATGCGCTGCAGGATGACGTAGGACCGCGGCACGCTCACCCACTGGGCGAGCGGGCTGCGCACGTCGAAGAAGCGGCGCACCACGGCGGACGCGTAGTCCCCGGTCATGGTCCGCGGCCCCGGCCGGCGGACTGTGTCATAGAAGACCGCCATGTGCTCGACCACCGTCTCGGTGCTCAGCGGGGCATCGGCGCGCAGGAAGCCGGCCTCCACCATGCTGGCCCGGAAGCCTTCCGGATCCTGCTCCACGCACAGGTAGCGGACCATGTCCACCAGCGGCTTCAGCTCGGCCGCGGTGAAGTGCTTGACCAGGCCGAAGTCGAGGAACGTTACCCGGCCGCCGCCGTGGAACAGGTAGTTGCCCGGATGCGGGTCGCCGTTGAAGGCGTGCACGTCGTACAGGCTGCGGAACGTGAACCGGTAGATGGTCTCGGCGGCCAGGTCACGCTCCTCCTGGGACCACTCCGCCAGCTCGGCGAAGCGGGCACCGTCGGCCAGCTCACTGGTCACCAGCCGCCGGGTAGACAGCTCGTCGACGATCTTCGGGACGATGATCGTCGGGTGGCCGTCGTAGTACGCCGCTACCAGCCGCTGGTTCTCCGCTTCCCGCCGGTAGTCCAGTTCTTCCAGGACCCGGTCGCGCAGTTCCGCGATGAGGCCGTCCACGTCCTGGGCGGGCGCGGTGATGCGCAGCATCCGGCGCAGCAGGGCGACGTTGCCCAGGTCGGCCGCGATGGTCTCGGCGATGCCGGGGTACTGCACCTTGACCGCGACCGCGCGGCCGTCGTGGGTCATGGCCCGGTGCACCTGCCCGATGGACGCAGCCGCGATGGGCACGGGATCCCAGCGGGCGAACGCCTCCTCCGGAGGCAGGCCGAGCTCTTCGGTCACCACGCCCGCGGCGAGCTCCGCGCTCATTGGCGGGACGCTGTCCTGCAGCCGGCTGAGCGTACGGCGGACGGCGGGTGACAGCCCGTCGTCCACGTAGCTGGCCATCTGGCCGATCTTCATCAGGACGCCCTTCATGGCGCCCAGGGTGGTGGCCACATCCTCGGCGGTCTGCAGGGCGAGGTCGTTGCGGAGCTGCTGCCGGTGCTCGCCGGCCGCGGCGAACAGGCGCGGCGCGCTGCCCGCGTAGCGCAGGCCGCCCCGGATCACCAGCTGCAGTGCGGCCCGGCCCCGGGCCAGCCGGAGCCGGCCCACCCGGCGGCCCAGCACGGCCACCCCGGCCAGACCCGCGATCACCGAGGTCGCGGCGATCAGTTTCTTCACGCCGGCCGCGCCGCCCGGACGCGCAGTGCGATCCGCTGGCGGGCCTCGAGCACCCCCGGCTCACCGAGGAACACGGTGTCGAGCACCCCGAGCGCCTGGTGAATCTCGGTCCGGCGGGCGTCGGTCAGCGGGGGCGGGGCGTACCCGTACATCTCGCGTGCCCACCCGGGTAGCGCGGCCACGGCGCCGTCCCGCACGTCCCGCCAGATCTCCGCCATTTCCTCGTCCAGGCCCGGCGGATCGAGCAGGTAATCCATGGACTCCCGGGCGGCCGGCGTACAGCGCAACTCGGGGCGGACCTCGGCAATGTAGGCCTCGAGTTCCGCGGTGCTGGCCGGGACCAGGTCACGGGGCACCCCCACCAATTCGGCCTCGGTCACCATCTCCGCCACGAAGCGGTCGCTGTCCGCCTCCCCGAGCGGCGTCCCGAACAGCGCGGCGGCCGCGATCCCCGAGCCGACGAACGTGGCGTGCACCCAGAGCAGCAGCGCGGGATCACTGGCCGCGTAGGGCTGCCCGGTGATCGTGTCCACGCCGCGGACGTGCTCATGGATGCGGCGCACCCGGGCGGCGACCCGCTCGGCTGACCCGCGATCCCCGAAGGTCACCGTGGCCAGGTAGGCGGACGTGGCGGCCAGCCGGCCGACCGGATCCTGGCGCCAGTCGCTGTGCTGGTCCACGCCCGCCATGGCCAGCGGGTGCAGCGCCTGCAGGTGCAGCGCGCGCAGCCCCGCCACCGGGCTGGACAGGTCGGCACTCACCCGCCAGGCCACGCTCCCGGGTCCGAAGAACCCGTCGTCGGCCGGGTGCTGCGGAATGCTGGACGCGTACGCCGCGGCCGAGCGGGAGACCAGGCCGGCGGCGGCCGCGTACGGATCGGCGGTCACGGCGTCATCAACCACGGGGTCACCCCGGCCGAGCGGCTCTTGGCGGCCGGGGTCTCCAGCCCGCCAAGGCGGTCGCGAAAGTTCCTCATACCCCCAAAAGTACCCACTCCTGGACTTCGTTCCGACAGCGCGAACCGGACGCACTGCGCGCCGCCAGGACGGCCGGGCAGGACGACCACACGCTGCACACTCACCCTCCGGGGACTAAAACCCCAGCGTCCCCAGCAGGGCTGGCTCAAAGTGAGAACCGCCCGTCTACCACGCAGAGGTACGCATTGTGCAATGGCCCGCGTAAATTGCCGGCCTCGTGTGTTCCCTGCGAAGGAGCAGCCGATGACCGATCTCGACGCATCTGCCAGTAACTCTGGAACCGCCCCAGCACAAACGGAAATCGCCGGAGACCCGGTGCCGATCATGGCGCCACTGGCCGGCGACCCGGCCATGCTGGGCCTGCCGGTATTCATCGTTGGGTCGGTCGCCCTGGGCCTGGTCCTGGTGGGCGTGGTGCCGGCTAGTGCCGTTGGCGCCTCCCTGCCTATCATCCTGGCGGCCACCTCGATCGGATTGTTCATCGCCACGATCTGGGCCGCGGCCATCGGCCAGAGCGCTGTGGCCAGCATCTTCGGCATCTTTGCCGGGTTCTGGCTGAGCTACGCGGTGCTCGTGCTCGGATTGATCCGCGGCTGGTTCGGCATCACTGTGCTGGCCGCTGCCTCCACCCAGGAACTGTTCCTGATCTCCTGGCTGGTCATCATCGTGGTCCTCACCCTGGCCACGCTCCGGCTGCCGCTCGCCTTCACGGTGATCTTCGCGCTGGTAGACGTGGCCCTGCTGCTGGTGCTGCTCGGCACCGAGGAAGCCTCGACCGGCCTGCTGAAGACGGGTGGCTACGTCGTCCTGGCCTTCGCCGCGGTCGGGGTGTACGTGTTCTACGGCGCGGCCTCGCTGGCCACTGGCGGGAAGGGCGTGAACCTCGGCAAGCCACTCCAGAAGTAAGTAAGCGCGCTCTGTTGGTCCGGGGGGGCGACCCCCCTGGACCCCCCGCTCGCCGCTCCGCGCCGAACGCCGGCTCGGCGAGCACCCGCTGCGGCGGGCCCCGCCTCCCCGGCGCGTGCGCTGGCGAGGCGAGGCCAGCCGCCTGTGGACCCGCGCTCGCCGGCGGGCACCTGCCTTCGGCGGGGCCCCGCCTCGCGGGCGCATGCGCGCCCTAGGCCCCTGGACCGAGGGTCGCCCCCCGGACTAGCTCTGAGCACCCCGCACGGTGAGGCAGCATGGAGGGGTGACGGCTGCCGCTGACCCCCAGGGTCCTTCCGAGATGGCCGTCGGCCTGGCCGAGTCGCCGGCGGATGCCGTTAGGGAAATTTCGGGTCTGCTCGGGCGCGGCGGGGTGGTCGTGCTGAGTGGGGCTGGGCTGTCCACCGAATCCGGCATCCCGGACTACCGCGGCCCGACCGGCCTGGCCCGGCGGGCCGAGCCCATGACGTACCAGGCGTTCACCGGCGCTGCGGCGGCCCGGCAGCGGTACTGGGCGCGCAGCCACCTGGGCTGGCAGCACATCGTCCGGGCCGCGCCTAATCGCGGCCACCAGGCCGTGGCCGAGATGCAGCGGCGAGGCCTGCTCAGCGCGATTATCACCCAAAACGTGGACGGGCTGCACCAGGCCGCGGGCGCGCAGGACGTCGTCGAACTGCACGGCAGCCTGAGCCGGGTCATCTGCCTCCGCTGCGGGGAGCGGACACCGCGGGAAGATCTGGACCAGCGACTGCGGGCCGCGAACCCGGACTGGGCCGCCCAGGCGCGGCAGGTCAACCCCGACGGCGACGCCGTCCTGGACGACGGGGCGACGGATCACTTCAACGTGGTGGGCTGCCTGGGCTGCGCGGGCACCCTCAAGCCCGACGTGATCTTCTTCGGCGAGAACGTGCCGCCGGGCCGGGTCGCGGACTGCTACGCGCTGGTCAGCGAGGCGCGGGCGCTGCTGGTTCTCGGCTCCTCGCTCACCGTGATGTCCGGCTACCGGTTCGTCCGGCACGCAGCCAAGCTCGGCATCCCCGTCGCGATCATCAACCAGGGCCCGACGCGGGGTGACGCGCAGGCCACGTTCAGGCTCGACGCGCCCCTGGGCTCGGCCCTCACCACGCTCACCACCCGGTATCGGTAGGCCGGGCGGACGGTCCTTCGTTGCCGGGTTCATGGGGCCGGGAACGAATGACTGCCGCCAGCCGCCGGCCCGCCCTGAGATCAGTTCGGGCTGTACGGGGTGTTGCGCAGGTCGGGGGCGGGCATGGCGGTGAGCGACCGCAGCATGGTGGTCTCCCGGGCCAGCAGCGCCCGCTCGGCACCAAGACGGCGCTCCGCGTCCGGCTCGGCCAGCAGATCCTGCCGCACCGACAGATCCAGGATCATCGACGCGGCCACCAGGTAGGACAGCAGCAACGGCTCGTCCGGCAGTTCAGGCACCGTGACCTCGACGCTTTCCCGGCTGGCCAGCGCCTCGACGTAGCCGTGGAAGCCGCGCTGCACCGCGTCCACGGCCAGGCCGGCCGCCGCTTCGTCGCCGACCTCCTCCTCCAGCAGATCCACCTCGCCCTGCAGGTACGGCCGCGAGTTGTCGAGCGAGGCGAGCTGGAAGCGCTGGGTGCCCACGGTCACCAGGTGATACCGGCCGTCGTCCTGCTCAGCGACCTCGCGCACGGTGGCGGTGCAGCCGATCTGGTACAGCGCGGAGATCCCGTCCACGCCGGTTTCCCGGCCCTTGCGGATGGCGATGACGCCGAACCGCCGGGGTTCCGGCCCGTCCAGCAGGTCACGGACAAGCTCCCGGTACCGCTCCTCGAAGATGTTCAGCGGGAGCAACAGTCCCGGGTAGAGGACGGTACCGAGCGGGAACAAAGGCAGCGTCTTGCTCATGCTTGGAGACTATTCGGCCGGTGACCTGCCGGCCACTCTCAGCGGCTCACCGCGCGGTCACCACGGTGAGCAAGCCGAGCAGGATCGTCGCACTGGCGGCCAGGCCGTGCACGACCGGGATGATGATCCGCAGGTCCCCCCGGGTCCGGCGCGGCGGAGCGGAGGTCCCGTCCCGCGGGACGGGACCCGGCGGCACCGGCCTGAGCGGCCCGGGTCCCGCTGGCACCGGTTCCGGCGGCACCGGTCCCAGCGGGCGGGGCGCCTGGGCCGTCCACACGGTCAGCGTGGCCATGCCCAGCCCAATGACCGCCAGCAGGATGCTTACCGCCAGCCAGCCCAGGCTGCTCCACCCGGTGACCAGGTAGGCGATCCAGGCCAGCAGCCCGGCGCCGGCCGCACCGGCGTGCCCGAGGGGGACCACGGGACCGAGCCGGCGGTGCGCGGCCCGCGGCCGGTGCGGGCCGCGGCGCCTGATCCAGGGCACCAGCATGAAGGCCCCGATGCCCATGGTGAGCAGCCACGTCGCGAGCGTGGCCAGGCCCGTCCCCCAGCGGCCCGCCGGGGCGGCCGGAGGTGGTGGCGGGACCGGCCGGGGGTGGACCGCGGGCTGGGGCAGGGCTTTGATGAGCCCGGCCAGGCGGGCCTCGAGCGCGACGGCGCGGCGGCGCCAGGCTCCCTTGTGCTGGCCAGCGCCGGCGACCTCGTAGATGGCCCGGCCGAGGGCCAGATTCAGCTGGGCCCGGCTCAGGGCGCGGCAGGGGCCGGGAATGGTGGTCAGCGTGACGTGATGCTGGAGCGCTCGCACGGCCGTGGCCGTGCACGCCGGGACCGATCCGGCCCGACCCGGCTCATAGTGCGCGGGGGCGCCGCCGGACCCGCAGGCCGCAACCAGCACGCCGGTCCAAAGAAGCATGGCGGTTGCACCAAGCACGGCGGCCCGCCTCACGGGTAAAGCGTATTCCTGCCCGTATGCGACGATGAACCGGGAGAGATTCTCGCCGCGATTCGAGGACAAGGCGGTCGCCCGTGACCTCATCTGAGCCCCCCGCAGCAGACCCTCAAGCCCGGGTCCTTCCCGGCGGCGTTGACCTGTCCGCGTCGGAGTTCTGGGGCCTTCCGCTCTCCCAGCGGCGCGATGCGTTCGCCGGCCTGCGCAGCCTGCCCCAGCCGCCATTCTTCGCCGACCCGGAAGTCCCGTTCGCGGTCTCCGGCGGGGGGTATTACGCGCTGGTCCGGCACGCGGACGTGAGCGAGGCGAGCCGGAACCCCGAGGTGTTCTGTTCTGGGCAGGGCGCGACGAGCCTGGTCGACCTGCCCGTCGAGTTCAACGAATACTTCGGATCCATGATCAACATGGACGACCCGCGGCACGCCCGGCTGCGCCGGATCGTGTCCCGGGCCTTCACCCCCCGGATGATCCGCAAGTTCGAGGACGACGTGCAGCAGGCCGCCGCGCTGATCGTGGACGACCTGGTGGACACCGGGCCGTGCGACTTCGTCGAGCACGTGGCCGCACGGCTGCCGCTGACCATCATCTGCCAGATGATGGGCATCCCGGACAGCAGCTACGCCATGGTCCTGCACGACACGAACGTGATCCTGTCCGGGAATGACCCGGACATCATCAGCGAGAACCCCGACGAGGCGGTGGGCCAGATCCTGACCGCTGGCGCGGAACTGGCTGGCCTGGTCACCGAGCTGTGCGCCGCGCGGCTCCAGGAGCCGAAGGACGACCTGATCACCGCGCTGGCCACGGCGAACATCGACGGCGAGCAGCTGACCAGTGCCGAACTCGCCTCGTTCTTCATCCTGCTCGTGGTGGCCGGCAACGAGACCACCCGCAACGCCATCTCGCACGCGCTCATGCTCTTCACCGACCACCCGGAGCAGCGTGCCCTGCTGCTCGACGATCCAGGGGCCCGGCTGGGCGGCGCGGTGGAAGAGATCGTCCGGCAGGCGTCGCCCGTGATGTTCATGCGGCGGACCCTGACCCGGGATTACACCATGAACGGCCACGACTATTACGAGGGCGACAAGGTCGCCCTGTTCTACTGGTCGGCCAACTACGACGAGACCGTGTTCGCAGACCCGGCCCGGTTCGACATCTTGCGCTCCCCCAACCCGCACGTCGGCTTCGGGGCTGCCGGGCCGCACTTCTGCCTGGGTGCCCACCTGGCCCGGCGGGAGATCAGCGTCGCGCTCCGCGAACTGCTGGAGCGGGTTCCCGATATTCACGCCGCTGGGCCGCCCGACCGGCTGCTTTCCAGTTTCATCAACGGGATCAAGCATCTGAACTGCGATTTCACCCGCTGACGTAAGCGGGCAGACTGCCACGCACCCAGGCACCGCGCATCTGACACCCGCGAGTCGGCCTCAATCTGGTAACGAACTGTGATGACAAGAACGCAGAGTGTATAACTAGAACCCCCTGGCTTACGGGGGGACCGCGCGTCAACGGTGGGGGTCACCTCCCCGCCGGGCCCGGCCAGCCATTCCGCTCTACCGGGCGGCGGCTGCGGGCACGGAACGGGGTGGCGCAGAGACGCGAAAGCCGAGGGGGACACCTTCGTCCACTGGGCGGCGCTTCCCCGGGGGCGTGGCGCCGCCCAGGACGAAGGTGCCGGGCATCAGGCCCGGTTCTCAGGGCCTGGGGCATCAGGGCCCGGGGATCAGGGCAGGGCGCTGATCTGCCGGGCCAGGGCGAAGTCGGCTCCCGTCAGGCCGCCGGCCGAGTGCGTCGACAGGGTCAGGGTCACCCGGTTCCACTGGATCAGCACATCGGGATGATGGCTGGCCTGCTCGGCCAGGTAGCCGACCGCCCCGACGTAGAGCAGGGCGGCCCGGAAGTCAGTCAGCGTCACCTCACGGGTGATGCTGTCTCCCGCCCGGGTCCAGTCCGGCAGGCTGGCGAGTTCGGTGCCGATGTCGTCCTCAGAGAGCAGTCCCATGTTCAGCGAGCCTAGCCGGGCCGCTGGACGCGGCACGGTCAGACGCGGAGCCGGGCCGCTGGACGCGCCACGGCTGGAAGCCCGGCGTGTGCTCAGGGGAGCCACCAGACGCGCGACGCGGCCGCGATGCATGAGCCCACGTTGACCTGGGTTCCCGGGGTGACGTTGCTGTTCGGGTCACGCAGGCACCGGCCGGCCAGGGTGTTGCGCAGCAGCCCGTTGCCCAGGGCCGTCCACTGCTGGTAGGCGCTCCTGTTGCACCGGCGGAGATGGACGGCTGCCGTTTTGGACGGCGATGCGACTGCGAGGCAGTACTTCCCGTCCCGCACCGCGTGGCGGCCGATGCGCCACTGCTGCCTGCCCACGCCGTTGCCGCAGGTGCTGGTGATCGCCGCGGCGTCCTGGGCGTACGCCGCCCGGGACAGGCAGACGCCTGCGACGCCGCTGGGCACTGTGCCGCCGCGCAGGGCCGCGATCGCGGACTGCGCCGCGCTCAGGTAATTGCTGTAGGCACCGCTGGTGTACGTGGCCCAGGGAGAGAAGCTGCTTCCGCGCTGACTGATGGCGTACGCGCCGTCCGCGTTGCATTTGGCTGTGAACGCGCACGTATCGGTGATGCTGGCCCAGGCCTGGTTGTCGATCTGCCAGAGCCCCCGGTCGTACATGCCCGAGCAGGCCACCGGCGGGTAGAAGCCGTCCTTGCCGGTCGGGTTGCAGTAGTACACGGTGGGCTGGCCGCCGGATTCGGCCACGCAGATGGCGCTGGCCGTGACCAGGTCGCCGTTGCTGGCGTTGTTCGTCCATCCGGCGTAAGTGGCGTAGCCGGCGCAGGCCTGGGCCGCCGTGACTGCCTGCCGCGCGCTGAGGATCCGGCCGAATGCCCCGCGCGGGGCCACCGAGGCCGGGCGCATGACCACTGGCCCCGGCGGCGGCACTGCACTGGATGTCCCCCGGGTAGGACTGGCCGTAGCCCGGGCCGGATTATGTGACGCTGAGTGATCTGCAGGGTGAGCGATGGACGCCGCAGCGACGATGCTGGCGGGCAGGACAACGGCAGTTGCGGCGGCAAGAACGTACCGCGCTGCCGCCTTGGCGCTGAACGCCATGATCGAAACCCCCTGAGTTCCCGGCGGGACGCAAATCTCGCCGACACGGGCCCGGCCTGCGAAAGGAAGGGCCCTGGGGGGCTCGTCAGCCGGCTACCGCGCCGGCTTCGTGATGCTAAGAAAGCTGCATACCCTGTCCAAACTACTGCGGAACGTGCTGGACGAGACACGAGGGCCGCTATCGGATTTCTCGTCACCCCATGTGACAGACTTGCCCGCACGCGGGCAACATCTACTCAGCGGCCAGCGTGCGATAGGCCCTCAGGCTGACTCTCCATTCAGCAGTGGTCCGCTGTTCAGCGGCGAACTTCAGCTCATCCGAAGCGGGGCATCAGCCGGCCGGCTGCGGGGCATCAGCCGGTATGCTGGCCACGCCGCTATACACCACTAAGCGGCGCAGCCGTGCGGCCCGCTGGCTGCGCCCCGCCCGGAGCCCGGCCTCCCGCACCGGCCACCCGCCCGGCAGCCCCTGGAGAGCCTCCGATATGACCGCGCCTGACCCGGCGAAGCCCCGGCAGACACCGCTGCGTGCCGTGCATGAGCGGCTGGGCGCCTCGATGACCGAGTTCGCCGGCTGGCTGATGCCGCTGCGGTACCGCAGCGAGACCGCGGAGCACCAGGCCGTCCGGGGGCACGCGGGCCTGTTCGACCTGTCGCACATGGGCGAGATCATCGTCGCCGGCCCGGGAGCCGCCGCTGCCCTCGACTACGCGCTAGTCGGCCAGCCGTCGTCGATGGCTCCGGGGCGCGCCCGCTACACGATGATCTGCGCGGCGGACGGCGGGGTCCTCGACGACCTGATCGTCTACCGGCTGGCCGACCAGGAGTTCCTGGTCGTGGCCAACGCCGCCAACACGGGCGTGGTGGACGGCGCGCTGCGCGAGCGGGCGGACGGCCACGACGCGCGGATCACCGACCAGACCGATGCCTACGCGCTGATCGCCATCCAGGGCCCCGCGGCGGCCGCCATCCTCGGCCCGCTGACCGACATCGCCCTGGATGGCGTGAAGTACTACACCAGCCACCGGGGCACCGTGGCCGGGCGGGAGATCCTGCTCGCCCGGACCGGCTACACGGGCGAGGACGGGTTCGAGCTGTTCAGCCAGCCTGAGGACGCGGAGCACATCTGGACGACGCTGTCCGGGGCAGGCACCGGCGCGGGCCTGGTGCCCGCGGGGCTCGCTGCCCGGGACACGCTCCGGCTGGAGGCCGGGATGCCGCTGTACGGCAACGAACTCGGGCCGGACACCACGCCCTTCGACGCCGGCCTCGGCCGGGTGGTCAAGCTGGACAAGCCCGGCGATTTCGTCGGCCGGGCCGCCCTCACCGCCGCGGCGCAGGCGCCCCCGCGCCGGGTCCTGGTCGGCCTGCGCGGCGGCACCCGGCGCGTACCACGGCATGGGTATCCGGTCCTGTGGGACCGGCGGCCGCACGGCACGGTCACCAGCGGCGCCCCCTCCCCCACGCTGGGCGTGCCCATCGCCATGGCCTACGTCGAGCCCGAGGTGGCCGCGGCGGCCGGGAACGGGGACGCCGGGTCCAGCGACGGGGACGCAGCGCACGGCCGGCTCGCGATCGACATCAGGGGACGGGCCGAGCCAGCCCAGATGACCCCGCTGCCCTTTTACCGTCGGATCAAATAATCGGACCACAACCGGCCATGACTTCCCCGGGCGGCCTGACCCGGCGGAGCAGCAGATCCCAGGAGAGCGACCAGATGACTGTTCCGGAAAACCTGAGCTACACCGCGGAGCACGAGTGGGTTTCCATCGACGGCACCGTGGCGTCGGTCGGCATCACCGACTATGCGCAGCAAGCTCTGGGCGACGTCGTGTACGTGTCCGTGCCCGCCGCGGGGGCGCCCGTGACCGCGGGGGAACCCTGCGGCGAGGTGGAGTCGACCAAGTCGGTCTCCGACCTCTACGCGCCGGTGGACGGCGAGGTGATCGAGGCCAACCCGGATATCGACGAGGACCCTGGGCTGGTCAACACCGACCCGTATGGGGCCGGCTGGCTGCTCCGCATCCGGCTGTCCGACGATGCTGACCCGGCGGGCCTGCTGAGCGCCGAGGAGTACACCGCGCTGACCAAAGAGGCTGAATGAGCCCTTCCGGCGGACCACCGGGCCAGGCGGACCTCACCCGGTACAACGCGGCCACGGCCAGCCTGGAGCCCCCGTTCGCAGTGGTTGACCTGGCGGCGCTGCGGGCCAACGCCGCCGACATGGCCCGGCGGGCGGGGGGCAAACCGATCCGGCTGGCGAGCAAGTCGGTGCGCTGCCGTGCGCTGCTCGAGCAGGTCCTGGGCACCGGCGGGTTCCACGGGATCCTGGCGTTCAGCCTGCCGGAAGCGCTGTGGCTGGCTGGGCAGGGGGTCAGCGACGACATCGTGGTCGCCTATCCCAGCACCGACCGAACGGCGCTCACCCGGCTGGCCAGTGACCCGGCGGCCGCCGCCGCGATCACCGTGATGATCGACTCGCCGGATCAGCTGGACATCATCGAGAAGGCCGCCGCCGCCGGGGCCGATCCCGCCCCGGTCCAGGTCTGCCTGGACATCGACACGTCGTACGTCGGCCTCGGTGGCATGATCCGCGCCGGGGCGCGCCGTTCCCCGGTCCGCACCCCGGCCCAGGCGGCCGCCCTGGCCCGGGACATCGCGGGCCGGCCGGGGATCCGGCTGGCCGGCCTGATGGCCTACGAGGCCCAGATCGCCGGGGTCGGGGACAAGCCGCCCGGCCGGCCCGCCTACGCACTGGTCATCCGGCAGATGCAGCGCCGGTCCGCGGCCGAACTGGCCCGGCGGCGCGCGGCCATCGTGGCGGCGGTCCGGGAGGTGACGCCGCTCCTCTTCGTGAACGGGGGCGGCACCGGCTCGATCGGGGGGACCGCGGCCGAGGACGCGGTCACCGAGATCGGCGCCGGCTCGGGTCTCTACCAGCCCAGCCTGTTCGACAGCTACCGGGCCTTCTCCGGGCGGCCAGCGGCCCTGTTCGCGCTGTCCGTGGTGCGGCGGCCCGCCGCCGGGGTGGTCACCGTGGCCGGCGGCGGGTACGTGGCGTCGGGGCCCGCCCACGGCAGCCGCCTCCCCCAGCCCTACCTCCCACCCGGACTGCGGCTGGACAAGCAGGAAGGCGCCGGTGAGGTGCAGACGCCACTGCTCGGCCAGGCTGCTGACGGGCTCCGGATAGGCGACCGGGTCTGGTTCCGCCACGCCAAGGCCGGTGAGCTGTGCGAGCGGTTCGGCGAACTGCACCTGATCGACGGCGCC
>DASQRM010000030.1:0-10979 GCA_035642895.1 Streptosporangiaceae bacterium
CCCGGGCCGGCATGATCGCAGCCGGGGCCCAGTCGCGCGAGTAGGCCATGGAGCCCGGCGGCCGGACCGCGCTGGTCACGAATTCGGCTTCCCACCAATTGGCGGCCGCAAAGTGCCCCAGCTGGGATAATTCAATTCCCAGAAATCTGGATAGGCCGCGGGTGACTAGGGCAGATACCGCGACAGACAGACCATCGGCGGCTTAGCGCGGCGCCGTCAGCCACTGCGACGTGGACGGTCATGTCATAACATTTTGCGCAACGCTGCCTGGCACCCGGCCGGGACACGAGCACCTGGCGGCTTCCGTGAGCGAATACCCGACGCAGCGCCTGCCGACCCAGCACGGGAACGACGGCGGGTACTTCAACGAGCCCGAAGACCGCTACACCCGGACGCCCCGGCGGCGCCGCCGCTGGCCGCTGATCCTGATCATCGTCCTGGTGGTGCTGGCCGGCCTGCTCGTGGTGGCCGACCGGGTAGCCGTCCACTTCGCGAACAATGAGTTCGCCACCCAGATCCAGAAGCAGGGCTTCAGTTCCAAGCCGGATGTGTCGATCCAGGGCTTCCCGTTCCTCACCCAGGTGGCCGCCCGCGACTTCAAGGACGTCCACATCACCGCCACGGGCGAGAAGGCCGGGCCGGTGACGATCGACGACATCAACGCGACGATGAAGCACATCAAGCTCACCTCCGGGTTCAAGAGCGGCACGGTGTCCAGCATCGACGGCACCGGGCTGATCACCTTTGGCAGCCTGGCCAAGGCCGGGTCCAGCGCCGCCGGTGTGGCCGACCTGAAGATCTCCAAGGCCGGTAAGAACGAGGCGAAGATCACCGCGAGTGTGGCGGGCCTGTTCACCGGCAGCGGGGTGGCGCGGGTGACCCGGACGGGCAACAAGATCCACGTGAAGCTCATCTCGGCGGGCGGGATCCCGTCCGAGCTGCTGGGCGGGCTGGGGGATTTCAGCATCCCGCTGCCCAACCTGCCGATGGGCATGACGCTGCAGAGCATCACGCTCAACTCCCGGGGCGTCCTGGTGCACATCACCGGGCACAACATCCCGTTCGGCAACTGACGGCTACCGGCCGCCACTGACGGCCATGGAATGGCCCCGCGGCACCCTGCTGGCTAGCGCACACCCTAACGCCGGCTTACCATCGCGGTCGTGGCCATGATGTTCGGCGTCGTCAAGCGCCTGCTGCTGGGACGCCCGGTACGCAGCGACCGGCTCGGCCATACCCTGCTCCCCAAACGGATCGCGCTGCCCGTGTTCGCCAGCGATGCGCTCTCCTCCGTCGCCTACGCGACTGAGGAGATCCTGATCGTGCTGTCGGTCGGGGGCATCGCGTTCTTCCACTACACCCCGTACATCGCGCTCGCGGTGGGCCTGCTCATGCTGGTCGTGGTCGCGTCCTACCGGCAGAACGTGCACGCCTATCCGTCTGGTGGCGGGGACTACGAGGTGGCGACCACCAACCTCGGCGCCCCGGTGGGCCTGGTCGTGGCCAGCGCCCTGATGGTCGACTACACGCTGACCGTGGCGGTGTCGGTGTCCGCCGGGGTGGCCAACCTGGCCTCGGCCTTCCCCGCCCTGGACTCCCGCGTGACGCTCATCGCCGTGCTCGTGGTGGCGACCATCGCGCTGATCAACTTGCGCGGGGTGCGGGAGTCGCGCACCGCGTTCGCGATCCCCACCTACTGCTTCATCGGCGTGGTCGCGCTGCTGATCATCTGGGGTGTCTTCCGGCTCGGGCTCGGCCATCACCTGGAGTCGGACAGCGCGAGCTACCGGATCAAGACATCCCGCGAGTTCACCGGGGTCGCCCTGGTGTTCCTGCTGCTGCGCGCGTTCTCCTCGGGCTGCACCGCCCTCACCGGGGTCGAGGCGATCAGCAACGGTGTCCCCGCGTTCCGCAAGCCCAAGAGCAAGAACGCGGCCACCACGCTGGCCCTGCTCGGCGTGATCGCGGTGGCGATGTTCGCCGGGGTCACGGCGCTGGCCCTGGCCAGCCACGTGCATTACGCCCCCGCGCAGGACCTGATCGGCATGCCCAGCGGCACCACCCAGCGCACCGTTATCGCCCAGGTCGGGCGGGCGGTGTTCGGCGACTCCTCGCCGCTGTTCTTCGTGCTGCAGTTCGTCACGGCGCTGATCCTGGTGCTCGCCGCGAACACCGCGTTCAACGGCTTCCCGGTGCTGGCCTCGATCCTGTCCCGGGACGGGAACATGCCCCGCCAGCTGCACAACCGCGGCGACCGGCTGGCCTTCAGCAACGGCATCTTGCTGCTCGCCGGGTTCGCGATCCTGCTGATCGTGGTGTTCCAGGCCTCCCCCACCCGGCTGATCCAGCTCTACATCATCGGCGTGTTCGTGTCGTTCGTGTGCAGCCAGACCGGGATGATCCGGCACTGGAACCGGCTGCTGCGCGATCAGACCGACAAGAGCATCCGCCGGCGCATGGTCCGGTCCCGGACGATCAACACGATCGGCGCCTGCGTCACCGCCGTCGTCCTGGTTATCGTCCTGATCAGCAAGTTCGCCAGCGGGGCCTGGATCGTCGTGGTGGCGATGCCGATCATCTGGCTGACCATGCGCGGCATCCACCAGCACTACGACAAGGTCGCGGTCGAGCTCACCCCGCCGGACGAGCTCACCCTCACCCTGCCGGCCCGAAACCGCTCCATCGTCCTGGTATCCAAGCTGCACCTGCCGACCCTGCGGGCCCTGGCCTACGCCCGGGCCACCCAGCCGAGCCACCTCGAGGCGGTCACGGTCGACGTGGACGAGTCGGAGACCCTGCGGCTGAAGGAGGAGTGGGAGCGGGCGAACATCCCGGTGCCGCTGACCGTGGTCGCCTCGCCCTACCGGGAGATCACCCGGCCGGTGATTGGGTACGTCAAGCGGCTGCGCCGGGAAAGCCCCCGCGACATCGTCACCGTGTACATCCCCGAGTACGTGCTGGGGCACTGGTGGGAGCAGTTGCTGCACAACCACAGCGCGCTGCGGCTGAAATCCCGGCTGTTGCTGCTGCCCGGCGTGGTGGTGGCCAGCGTGCCCTACCAGCTGCGGTCCGCGGCGCACCGCTACCCGTCGGGGGTCCAGCTGCCGACGACGGTCGCACCCCCGCCGCACGCGGGCGGGGCCGACGCCATGCCACCACTGCAGAAGCTGACCGCCGACCCGGACGCGCTGCACGCCGCCGACCTCCAGGCCGAGTGCCGCGAGGAGGGAGCGACCCCGATCGCCGACACCGCCGCCCACGACTACGTGGACGTGGCGGGCACGCTGCGCACCGTCACCCTCCGCCCGCGGGGCACCAGCCTCACGATGGAGGCGGACCTGTGGGACGGGACCGGCAGCGTCACCCTGGTCTGGCTGGGCCGCCGGGACATCCCGGGGATCCGGCCCGGGCGGCGGATCACCGTGCACGGGCGGGTCGCCCAGGTCAAGGACGAGCGGACCATCTACAACCCCAGCTACCAGCTCCAGCCCGGCCCGGACTAGCAGCTGAACCGGTAGCCCATCCCGGGCTCAGTCAGCAGATAGCGGGGCTGGGACGGGTCGGGTTCCAGCTTGCGCCGCAGGTGAGCGACGTGGACCCGGAGGTAGTTCGCCTCGGTCTGGTACTGCGGCCCCCACACCTCCCGGAGTAGCTGCTTCTGGGTGACGAGACGGTTTTCGTTGCGGACCAGGATTTCCAGCAGCGACCACTCGGTCGGGGTCAGCCGGACGTCCCCGTCACCGCGGATGACGCGTTTGGCCGCCAGGTCCACGGTGAAGTCCGGGGTCGTCAGCACCGGCTCGTCGGCGCCGGGCGTGGCCCGCCGGACCGCCGCGCGGAGCCGGGCGAGCAACTCGTTCATCCCGAACGGCTTGGTCACGTAGTCGTCCGCGCCGGCGTCCAGGGCGGCCACCTTCGCGACCTCTTGCCCCCACGCGGACAAGACGATGATCGGCGTGGACGTCCAGCCGCGCACGCCCCTGATCACCTCGGTGCCGTCCATGTCGGGCAGGCCGAGGTCGAGGATCAGCACGTCGGGGCGGTCCCGGGCCATCGCGGCGAGCCCGGACGCGCCGTCAGCCGCCGTGCTGACCTCGTACTTGCGGGCGGTGAGGTTGATCCGCAGGGCGCGCAGGATCGGTTCCTCGTCATCGATGACGAGGACTTTGGTCATAGCCGGGCGGTCACTGCTCGGCGGGCGCGGCCGACTCGGCGGGGGCGGCCGCCCCCGGCAGGCTCACCTGGACCGTCAGCCCTCCGCCCGGCGTGTCGGCCGCGTGGATCGTGCCGCCCATCGCCTCCAGGAAACCCTTGGCCACGGCGAGCCCCAGCCCGACGCCGTTACCCGCGGTGCGGTCGCCGAGCCGCTCGAACGGCTCGAACATGCGCAGCTTGAACTGGTCCGGGACACCCGGGCCGTGGTCGCACACCTCCAGCAGCACGCTGGGGCCGACGGGCCAGGCCCGCAGCTCGGGCGGCCGGCCCGCCGGAGAATGGGCCAGCGCGTTGGAGAACAGGTTGGCCAGCACCCGTTCCAGCAGCACCGGATCCGTGCGGACCAGGGGCAGGTCGTCCGGCACCGCGATCCGCACGCTGCTGGCCGGGGCCAGCCCGAGCAGGGCGGCCGGCGCGACCTCGTCGACGGAGGTGGGCCGCAGGAACGGCTGCAGCGACCCGGTGGCCAGGCGGCTCATGTCCAGCAGGTTGCCGATCAGGGCGTCCAGCCGGTCCGCCCCGTCCTCGATGGTCGCGAGCAGCGCCGCCTCGTCGGCCGGGGTCCACTGCACGTCGGTCTGCCGCAGCGTGCTGACGCTGGCCTTGATCGAGGCCAGCGGGGTACGCAGGTCGTGGCTGACCGCGGCGAGCAGCGCGGTGCGCATCCGGTTCCCCTCGGCCAGCGCCTCGGCCTGGGCGGCCTGGGTGCGCAGCCGGTCCCGGTCCAGCGCCGCGCCCGCCTGGGCAGCGAACCCATCCAGCAGCCGCGCCGTGATCGCCCGGGTCTGCCCCGCGATGAGCAGGGCTACCGTGTCGCTGACCGGGACCTGGATGGGCACCGCCGCGGGCGGGGCGGACCCGCTGACCGCGACGCTCACCCACTGGTCCCGGACCCGCTCGGCCAGCTCGGCCCGCCCGCCCCAGGCGCTGGTCAGGTGATCCAGCACCGCGGTGGGCGTGTCAGCGCCGCCGAGCACGGTCTGGGCCAGCCCGAGCAGGGACGCGGCCTCGTCGGCGCTGCGGGCCGCCAGCACCTGCCGGCGCGCGGCCAGGTGGACCACGCTGCTGACCGTCACCGCCACGGTCACGAACAGCAGCAGCGCCAGCATGTTGCGGGGCTCGGCGATGGTCAGCGTGTGCAGGGGCTGGGTGAAATACCAGTTGAGCAGCAGGCTGGCGGTGATCGCGGCGAGCACGGCGGGCCAGAAGCCGCCGACGATCGCCACCGCGACCACGGCCACCAGGTAGAGCAGCAGGTCGTTGGCGAGGTCCAGGTCCGGGCGCAGCGCCACCAGCAGCGCCGTGAGCAGCGGCAACCCCGCCGCCACCAGGAGGATCCCGGCGAGCTGCCGCCTGCCCCGCAGGCCAGCCCGCACGGTACCGGCCGCCAGCCCGGTCAGCCCGGTCCAGCCCGCCTCACCGCCCGCAGGCCGCTCGCCATGGACACGCACAATCCCTAGTCTGAACGACGATACGAGCCAGCGCACCATCAGGCCGGTACCGGCTCCGGCCAGGACGCACCCGGCCATGACCACCGTGGCGCGCACGGCCACCGGGCCGGTCATCCTCAGCTGGGCGTACGGCGGGTGGGAGAAGCCCGCTACGGTCAGCCAGCCGATCACCCCGAGCACCGGCGCGACCAGCGGCTCGGACACCGCAGAGATGAACAGGACCACTGCCCCGGCGATGATGAGGACCCCGGTGGCCGGGAGACGGCCGCCCAGTCCGGCGGCGAGCGCGCCGGTCACCAGGAGCGCGGTGAAGCCGGCGGGCAACGCGAAGTGTGCCGCCAGTCCACGGGGCGAACGGTTGCGGTCCATCCCAACCAGCTTCGCCCGCGCGAGGCCACCCGGAGCTGATCTTCACGCGGGCTTAACACGCCTATTCAAGACCTTAACGCCCCCCTAACGCCCGTCCGCGGCCAGCGACGCCCCCCAGTCCAGGGCCCACTCCCCCGGAGCTGGCGCGGCCGCCCACCCCGAGCCCGCTCCCCGGACGCCACCGAGTCCCTCCACCCTCCCCCGCCACCTCACACCCCGGCCTCTGGTCCGTTATCTGTTCGGTTTTTGGCCCTTACCGGGGCCAAAAACCGAACAGATAACCGGCGATGGGGTCGGGATTCGGCGACGGCCGTACTCGGGGCCGCGGCGACGGCTTGATCACCAGGGAGGGGGGACGGCGGGGGGGACGGCGGGCGGCGGACGAAGGCGGCCGCGGTGGCGGCCAGCACGGCGGCCCCGGCCATGATCAGCCACAGGTGCCGGAACGCGGTCACCGCATCGGCCGCCGTGGCCGGGATCCCGATGATGGTGACCAGCACGGCCACGCCGAGCGCGGCGGCGACCTGGCGGGCCATGTTCACCAGGGCGGACCCGGTGCCGAACCGGGCGGCCGGCAGCGCGGTGGTGCTCGCGCTCATCAGCGTGGGCAGCGTGAGCCCGACCCCCATCCCGGTCAGCAGCATGCTGGGCAGCATGTCCACGGCGTAGTTCGGGACGACGCTGACCGAGAAAACCCGCCAGAGCAGCCCGGCCGCGAACAGCAGGTTCCCGGCCGCCGCGACCGGCGCGGAGCCGACCCGGCGGGCCAGCGGGCCCGCCCCGACCGCGAGGGCCGGGACCATGGCCGGCCCGGGGGCGATGGCCAGGCCGGTGCGCAGCGCCGAGTAGTGCCAGACGGTCTGGCACCAGAGCACGTTGGACAGCAGCATCGCGGCGAACCCGATGCTGAACACGAACACCGCGGCGCTGGCCGACCGGAAGGCCGGGATGCGCAGCAGGTGCAGTTCGACCAGGGGCCGCTCGTGGTAGGAGCAGCGCCTCAGGAACCAGCCGATCGCCGCCGCCGCCCCTGCCAGCAGGGCCAGGACCCCGGGCGAGGACCAGCCCCAGGTCGGGCCCTCCACCAGGCCGCCGGTCAGCCCGCCGATCCCGGCGGTGAGCAGCACGACGCCGAGGAGGTCGGGAAGCCGCTCGCTGTCCCGGGCCGGCGGGTGCGGCAGCACCCGTGACCCGGCTACCAGCGCGGCCAGCCCGATCGGCAGGTTGACCAGGAACACCCACCGCCAGTCCAGCTGGACGAGCAGTCCGCCCGCCACCGGGCCCAGGGCGGCCGAGACGCCGCCGACCGCGGCCCAGGCCCGGACCCGCCCGGGCCGCTTGTCCGGCGGGGTGGCCGCCAGCAGCAGCGCCAGCGACGTCGGGATCAGCGCGGCCGCGCCCGCAGCCTGCACGACCCGCGCCGCGACCAGGACGGCGAGGTCCGGCGCGACGGCACAGGCGGCCGACGCCAGCGTGAAGATGGCGATCCCGGCCAGGAACACCCGCCGCTGCCCGGTCCGGTCCCCCAGGCGGCCCGCCGGCACCAGCAGGGCGGCGAACACGATGGCGTAGGCGTTGAGCACCCAGGACAGCCCGGCCAGCGAGGCGCCGCCGAAATCCCGCCCGATGCTGGGCAGGGCCACGTTCACGATGAACAGGTCCAGGTTGGACATGAAGATCGCGGCGACCACCACAATGAACACGGCCCGCGGTCCCGCACCACGCGGTTCGGCCACCTCATGGTTTGGGATTCCAACTGTCATGGCAGGAGGGTAGCGGTCGTAGGTTTGATATGGCAACCTTGGAGCATGGCTAGGACCACATCCGACCCCGAAGCCCCTGGTACGGGATACCCGGCTGACCAGGGACCCGCGGCTGACCGGGAACGCGCGGCTGACCAGGAACGCGCGGCTGAAGACGGGCGCCTGGCGCAGCCGGATCTACCCGGCCGGCCCTGCTCCATCGCCCGGGCCCTCGACCTGATCGGCGAGAAGTGGGCGCTGCTGGCGATCCGGGAGATCTCTTTCGGCAACCGCCGCTTCAACGAGATCGCGCGGAACACCGGAGCGCCCCGCGACCGGCTTGCGGCCCGGCTGCGTGGCCTGGTCGACGCGGGAATCCTGGAGCGCCGCGAGTACCAGAGCACCCCGCCGCGCGCGGAGTACCACCTGACCGCGGCAGGCCGGGATCTCACCCCGGTACTCCGGTCCCTGGTGGCGTGGGGCGACCGCTGGGTGTCGGACGAGCCACCGGCGACGCTGATGCACGGCGATCACGAACTGGAGCAGGTGGTGGTCTGCCGTGGCTGCGGCGCCGAGGCCGCCGACCGGGTCTCGCTCCAGGTGAACAGCCCGGGCTGGGATGTGCACGGACCCGTCCCGGCCAGCGACTTAGCCGCGACCGCCGCCGCCTGGGACGCGGAGTACGCGGCCGGGCGCTACGCGGGCGACCCGCCGGTGGAGTTCGTCCGCGACATCATCGCCGCCGCCACCACGCGCGGGCTGCGGCACGGGCTCTACGTCGGCTGCGGCAACGGGCGGAACCTGGTTCCGCTGCTCGACGCGGGCCTTGACCTTACTGGGCTAGACATTTCCCATCAGGCCATCGCGCACCTGCGGGCTGCGCGCCCGGACCGGGCCGGGCAGCTGATCTCCGGCGATCTGGGCGCTCTGCCCGCGGCGGCCCGGTATGACCTGGTCGTCGGCATCCAGGTCTTCCAGCACGGCACCCGGGCGCAGGCTCACCGGCACCTGGCCGCCGCGGCCGGCCGGGTCAGGCCCGGCGGCCTGCTCTGTGTCCGGGTCAACGCGGCTAGCACCGATATCGAGCACGCACACCGGCGGTTCGAGGAGCATGACGACGGCAGCTTCTCGGTCCGCTATCGCAGCGGGCCCAAGGCCGGGCTGGACGTCCATTTCTTCGCCGCCGCCGAATTGGCCGCGGTCGTAGGCGGCGCCTTCGACCCCGTCCTGCCGCCCCGCCAGCACGTCACCTGGCGCACGCCACCCGGGCGGGGCCAGTGGTCGCAGTGGGAGGCCATCTGGCTGCGCCGCTGACTGCCCTGGAGCACGCCCGGACCGCTGGGCTGGCCCTGGGGGCCCCAGTCTCCGGTCCCCCAGGGCCTGCAGGACCACTCAGGCCTGCGAAGACCACTCAGCCTCGGGCTCGCGAGGACGGCGAGGAGCACTCAGGTCTGCAGGAGTACGGGGCACTCCTCGTGGACCCACTGGCCGTCCGGGCGCCGACGGGCATCCTGCGTGGCGGTGATGATCTGCCCGCATCGCTCGCAGACCGAGCCGGGCGCGTGCGCCTCGTTACTCTCCGCGTCGATGAAGTTGACCTCTTCGTCCTCGCGCTTGCTCTCTTGGTACTCCTGCTCTTCCTCGGCCTCAGTGGGGCCGGGCGGGGCTTCGTCCTCGAACCGCTTCCGCTCCTCGTCGCCGTATTCGGACCCAAAGTCTGGCCGGACAGTCATAATTGCCCCCTGCCTGTGAGCGGACGTGACCGCGTTCCGGAGTGATCAACCCGACTCTATACGCCCCTGCCCCCGCCTCCCTTGTTACGACATTTCCCGCGCGACGTGCGTCCTGGCGGGTGATTTGCTCGATTAAGGCGAACGTTGCGCGGGAAAGGTGGCGGACGCCGGGGCCGGGGCGACTACGCGGGCGGTCTAGCGGCCCGGCCGGGGCGACTACGCGGGGCGATCTGGCGGGGGCCCGGCCGTCAGCCGGCCGGTGCAGGCACTCGGGCGCCGCCCGCCCCCGCCGGGCCGGGCGGGCCGCTGGCCTGGGCGCGAAGCCGGGCAAACTCCCCGGCCAGGGCGGCGGGAGTCCAGTGCGCGTTGAGACCGCTGGGATTCGGCAGCACCCACAGCCGGGTCAGGCCGATGACGGCGGCCTGCGGGCCCACGACCGCGTCCGGATGACCGAATGCCGTCCGGTACACGGTCACGCCGAGCACGGCGAGCCACTGCGGGCGTAGCCGGGCCATCTTCTCCTGCAGCTCCAGAGCGCCCGCGCGCAGCTCCGCCGGGGCCAGCTCGGCGGCCCGGGCTGTGGCGCGGGGGGCCACGTTGGTGATCCCCAGGCCCAGGGCCAGCAGCTGGTCCTGCTCGTCCGGCCGGAACTGGCGCGGGGTGAACCCGGACCGGTGCAAGGCCGGCCAGAAGCGATTGCCGGGACGGGCAAAGTGGTGGGCGGTCGCGGCCGAGTACAAGCCGGGGTTAATGCCGGCGAATACGACCCGCAAGCCGGGGGCGAGAACATCAGGAATCGTGGTGTCGCGGGCGGCTTCGAGATCGGCCGGCGTCGGGCGCGGCCGGGAGGAACCGGCCGTCGCAGAGGAAGCCTGAGCCACACGACGACCCTACTGGGCACTCTCCAGCTCCCAGGGGGCTTACCACCCAGGAGGCTCGCCACCCCCGGGGCTCGCCCCACGAGGCCTACCACCCCCAGAGCTCGCCGCCCCGGGCTCGCTGCCCGCGGCCCTGCCCCCCGGACACCAACCCCGCCCCGGCCGGTAAACGCCGGTTCAGGTCGATGGCCCCGGTTCATAGCATTAAAGATGCTTTAATCGGCCTAACCCTTAGCCAGATGCCTATGGGGGACGGTGACATAAGTAAGTAGCCCGTGTTTACCAGTTGCTTTAAATGGCTACTGATAAAGATCGAGAATACTTTGGGGGAAGTCGACGTACGGCAAGCCTCATTTATAGTCGTCGGCCCGCCTCCGGAGACAGTGAATACGCGCACAGGGGGTGACCGCGATATTCGCGATAAGGCTGGCCCGGCCAGTCTGGCTCATGGCTTAGCAGCTCTCACTCTGCCCGGGCACAAAGCCTTCCGGGTGCCCGGAGCCAGGTATTCAAGCGCCCCGCGTGCGTGATGGTCGCCCAGGCGACGCCGACGCCCTGAACCTGCGTCACATCCGCCGCCGCTGCGGTCAC
>DASQRM010000031.1:0-20601 GCA_035642895.1 Streptosporangiaceae bacterium
AGCTGCGGCCTCGGCCACTTCATCCCCGGAGCCGAGTCCCAGCCGGACCCCGCCGGCGTCGCTCTTGTGAACCAGATCCGGATGATCAACCTTCGCGACCACGGGATAGCCGAGGTGCTCGGCCGCCGCCGCCGCCGATGCGGCGCTGCGGCAACACACGGTTTCGATCACCGCGATTCCGCTGGCTACGAGGAGATCCCGGGCGGCCTGGGACGGGAGGAAACCGTTGGGTGTGGCGGCAGGCAGCGGGGCGGACGGCTGAGCTATTGCGGGCTGGGGTGTCCGGTGGGCTTGCAGGCGCCGTTGTGGCGCGCGCAAGTCTTCCGGTGCCCCAGCCCCAGTACCGGGTATCTGGTTTTTATCGCCGAGAGCCCCAGTTCCTGACCGCAGACCCTGACCGCACCGCACCGCGACCCCAGCCACCTGTGCCGTCCGCTCCGTCCACGGGAAGCACGGCACGCCGGCCAGGTTCAGCAGCCGGGCGTGCTCGTCCGCGGACCGCGGCGCGACCCAGCACACGTAGACCGGCACCGGCACCGCGTCCGCCTGCAGCTGCGCCGCCGCGTCCCGGACCGCCACCGCGACCTCGGCCGACGCGGACCGCTGGAGCAGCACGGGCACGATCACGTCGACCTCACCGGACCGGGCCAGCATCTCGATCGCGCCCGGATACACCGCGGCGAACCGGTTCCAGGCCGGCGTCATGTCCACCGGGTTCCGGGCGCTGGCGTACGCGGGCATGAGGGCCCGCAACCCGGCCTGCAGGGATTCGCTCAGCTCCGGGACCACCAAGCCCTCGTCGGCGAGCAGGTCGGTCAATTCCACCCCGGTCCCGCCCGAGTTGGTGATGACTGCCACCCGGCGGCCGCGGGGCACCGGCTGGCTGGACAGGGCCCGGGCGGCGTCGAGCACCTGAAGGCCGGTGCGGACCCGGACCACGCCCGCCTGGCGCAGGGCCGCGTCGCGGACCGCATCGTCGCTAGCCAGGGCGGCGGTGTGGGACACCGCGGCGCGCTGCCCGGCGCTGGTGCGCCCGCCCACGACCGCGATGACCGGCTTATCCGGCGTGGTCAGGCAGGCCTCAGCGAAGAACCCGCGGGCGTCGGTGATCGACTCCAGGAGCAGGCAGATCACCGAGGTGTCTGGGTCCTGCCGCAAGTAGGCGAGCAGTTCCGCGTCGGTGATGTCCGCCTTGTTGCCCGCCGCGAACACCTTGGCCACCCGCAGGCCCTCGTCCTGGCCGAGCGCATGCACGGCCATCCCATAGGACCCGGACTGGGTGACGATGGTGACCCCGCCGCCGCCCCGCGGTGTGCCGGCCGCGATCGAGGCATTCAGCGGGAGGTCGGCGTTCTGTACGCCGAAGCAGTTGGGACCGACCAGCCGCACCCCGCCGGCCCGGGCGGCAGCCACCGCTTCGTCCTGAAGTCTCGCGCCGTCGTCGCCGGTCTCGGCGAAGCCCGCGCTGAGCACCACGACCGCGGCGACGCCCTTGGCGGCGGCGGAGCGGACGATGCCCGGGACGGCGGCGGCCGGGGTGGCGACCACGGCCAGGTCCACCTGGCCGGGCACGTCCCGCAGGTCGGGGTAGGCCACCTGGCCGCAGACCCGGGCCGCCGGCCCGACCGGCAGCACCTCGCCGGGGAAACCGGCCAGGTTGTCCCAGAGCAGCCGGCCCACCGACCCGGGCCGCTCGGACGCCCCGACCAAGGCGACCCGGCGGGGCGCGAACACCGCCGCGAGGCCGTCGAGGCCCTTCAGCATGCCCGGTCCTGGCGGTTCAGCAGGCCCAGGTTCAGCAGGCACAGTCCTGGCCGTTCCCGTGCTCGAAGGTCCGGCCCAGTTCCTGGGGAGAGAACTCGGACGTGCGTACCCGCAGCGGGTCCACCGCGCGGACCGCGGCCAGCTCGGATGCCGATGGGGGCGGGACCGTGCGCAGGTCCCCGGCGACCTGCAGGTCAAAGCCGGTGGCGTCGCGGACCTCGGCCACGCTGACGTCCGGGAACACCTGGGCCAGCCGGGCCTGGCCGTCCGGATAGTCGAACACGCCCAGCTCGGTGACCAGCCACTGCGGGCCACCGCCGGTGAAACCGAGCTCGGCCCGGGTGCCCAGCCGGGTGCGGTGCCCCATGTCGGTGACGAAGTCACAGTCGGCCACCAGGGTCCGGCCGGAGCGATGCCGGGTGGTCCACACCGTCAGGTGCCCGATAGTGGCGGACAGGTTGCAGCCGCCGCCCCCGCCGCCCAGTTTCACCTTGGGGTGCCCGCCCGGCAGCACCCCAGTCCCGATCGAGGTCACGTTGGTGTTGCCGTACCCGTCGATCTGACCGCCGGACAGGAACATCCGGTCCACGTCGCCGCGGACCGCGGCATCGAAGAACTCCTCGAACCGCATGCTGTACGCGGCGCCGCGGCGCAGGCTGGCGTCGTTGCTGGTCGGCGGGATGAACGGCGGATCGGGGTTGATCGCGTACATGGCCCCTTCGACCAGCGTCATGTCCCGCGCATGGGTGCGCCGGGCCACGTGCATCGCCACCTGCGCGCACGGGCTGCCGAAGCCGTGGAAAACGGTCTCCCGCGGCCGGATGGTGCGGGCCAGGGCCACCACGAACCACTCGTCGATGGTCCAGCTCATGAGGTGCCTCCCGCGTTCGAGAAAAGCTCCTGCCACACCTCGGTGGATTTTGACCAGCCGGCCAGCTGGGTGAGCCGGTCGGCGCCGATCGCGCCGCGGTAGCTCTCCTCGCTGTCCTGGACGTAGGTGGCCAGGTACTTCTCCAGGTCCCCGGGTCCAGCCTGGGCCGCCGTCACGTACTCGCGCAGATGGGCGCGGTCGTAGGCGTAGCGGGGATAACAGGACGACGGGTGCGCCCCGAACGGGACATGGGCCACGGCCGCGACCAGGTGCCCGGGGATGGTGACGCCCGCCGCGGTCACCTGCTCGGTGGACACCAGCTCGTCCACGGTCGCGACGACCATCCGCGACGCCGACGCGAACCGCTCGTCCAGGACGTACGGCTGCTCCAGGTGCAGGTTGCCGTAACGGTCCCCGGACGGCGCGTGAAGCAGGGCCACGTCCGGGCGCAGCGGCGGCACCGCGACCAGCGTCTCCCCGGTAAACGGGCAGGTGATCTCGGCGTACTCAGGGTGCAGCGACACGATGTCCGACCCGCGGACCCCGCGGACCGGCAGGAACGGCACCCCCATCTCGGCCGCCCGGAGCTGGGCCAGGATCGTGGCGCAGCAGCTCTCCGCCACCTCGATCGTGGCCTCCTCGGCGGCGCGGCGGTAGGCCGGAGCCAGCCCCAGGTCCTGCTCGAACCCCACATAACTTTCCTCGCACCGGCGGACCGCCCCGGCCCCCACCAGCATGTCCACGTCGATGCTGTGCGCCGACCCGACCAGGTGCAGGCCGGTCCGGCGCTGCCGGACCAGCTCCCGGACCAGGGCCATGGGCAGCCGGGCGGACAGGCCGCCGCCCAGTGCCACCATGGCGCCGTCACCGACCAGCGCGGCCGCGTCGGGCAGGCTGACCCGCTTATCGGCCGGTGGGTGCAGGCTCATGGGATCCTCCAGCGATAACGACGGGCGCCCGGGCGGCCTTCATCGCAGCGGCCAGGACCGGGTCGTACACCGGCGCGAACGGCGGGGCGTAGCTGAGGTCCAGCGCGGCCAGATCGGCCACGGTGAGCCCGGCGTACAGGGCGGTGGCCAGCACGTCGACCCGCTTGGCCGCGCCCTCGCGGCCCGCGAACTGGCCGCCGAGCAGCCGCCCCTCCCGGGTGTGCACCAGCCGGACGTGCAGCGGCGAGCTGCCGGGGTAGTACTTGGCCCGCGACCGGGAGACCTCGTCGGTGGCCACCGCGTCCAGCCCGGCCGCCCGGGCCTCGGCCAGCCCCAGCCCTGTCGAGGCCACCTCCAGGTCGAAAACCTTCACCGCCACGGTGCCGACTATGCCCTTGAACGAGGCGCTGCCCCCGGCCGCCACCGTCCCGGCCACCCGGCCGGTCTTGTTCGCCGCCGGCCCCAGCGGGACCCAGGCCGGGCGGCCCAGCACCAGGTGGGGGAGGGCGACCGCGTCCCCGGCCGCGTACACATCCGGCAGCGACGTGCGCATCCCCTCGTCCACCACCACCGAACCGTCCGGAAGGTGCCCGGCACCCGCCTCGATGAGCAGGTCGGTGGCCGGGCGCACGCCGACCGCGATGACGACCAGATCGGTGGCGATCTCGGTGCCGTCCACGACCGCGATCAGGCCGCTGCCCGCCGCGCCGTCCCGCTTCACCGCCTCCAGCCGGGTACCCAGGTGCAGTCTGGTGTGCCGTTCCAGCTCGGCCTGAACCAGTGTGGCCACCGGCTCGTCCACGGTGGCGAGCACCCGGGGCAGCGCCTCGACCACGTCCACGTCCAGGCCGGCGCTGACCAGCGCCTCCGCAGTCTCCAGACCGATGTAGCCCGCGCCCACCACGACCGCGTGCCGGACCGTGCCGCTGTCCAGCAGCTGCCGCAGTTCGATGGCCTCGTCCAGGGACCGGATCGTGAACACGCGCCGCTCGGCGAGTCCGGGCACGGGCGGCCGGACCGGATTGGCGCCGCTGGCCACCACCAGCGCGTCATAGTCCAGCGACTCCAGGGCTAGCGACTCCGGGCCTAGCGACTCCCGGCCTAGCGACTCCGGGGATGGCGGCTCCAGGGATGGCGCGCCGCGCTGGCCGGCCGCGAGGCGCACCTGGCGCGTCCCCGGGTCGATGCCCGTGACCCGGGTATGCAGCCGCAGGTCAATGTGGCGTTTCTCGCGGAACGTGGCCGGCGGGTAGGCGAGCAGGTTCTCCGGCTCGGGCACCATGCCGCCCAGGTAGTACGGGATCCCGCACATGCCGTAGGCGGCGAAGCCGCCCGCTTCGCAGACCACCACGTCGAGGTCCGGGTCGGCGCGGCGGGCCGCCGAGGCGGCCGACATCCCGGCGGCACCGCCGCCGATCACCACGAGCCGTCCCACCCGTGCTCCCCTCACCTCGACACCCGGATACCTCGACACCCGGATACCTCGACACCCGGATACTTCGACACCCGGTCATCACCGAGCATGCGGGCCAGCCCGCCGCCGCAGTCAGGTCTTGCCGGGACAAAGAAGCGGGGCAGGCTCGACCTCCCAGATCAATGGAATCGGCGGCGCGGCCCGGCACGCTGGGCGGTATGACGGAGCGCACCAGCACAGGGACCAGTACGGCGGCCGCGGAAGTCGCACCGGTCGTGGCCCGGGCCCGCGCGGCCGCCCGCGCCATCGAGTCCTACACCCAGGAGCAGGTGGACGAGCTGGTCACCGCGGTGGCCTGGGCCGTGGTGCGCAAGGACCACGCCGAGGCGCTGGCCCGGCTCGCGGTGGACGAGGGCGGGTTCGGGAACTACACCGACAAGGTCGCAAAGATCAGCAAACGGGTGACCGGCGTGCTGGCCGATATGACCGGGCTGCGCACCGTCGGGGTGGTGGAAGAACTGCCCTCCGCTGGGCTGGTGAAGATCGCCAAGCCGGTCGGGGTGGTCGCGGCGCTGATCCCGACTACCGGCCCGGATGCGACGCCGCCGGTCAAGGCGCTGTTCGCGCTCAAGGGCCGCAACGCCATCATCTGCGCGCCGCACCCCCGGACCACCGGCGCCACCGAGGCGGTGGTCGGATTCATGCGAGCCGCGTGCGAGCAGGTCGGCGCGCCCCCGGACCTGGTCCAGTCGCTGCCCGCACCGTCGCTGGCCAAGACTCAGGAACTGATGCGCCAGGCTGACCTGATCGTCGCGACCGGCGGCGCGGGCATGGTGCACGCCGCGTACAGCTCCGGCACCCCGGCCTACGGGGTTGGGGTGGGCAACGCCGTGCATGTGGTGGACGAGACGGCCGACCTGGCCGATGCGGCCTCCGCCATCGTCACGGCCAAAACGTTCGATTACGCCACCAGCTGCCTGGCGGACAACGCGCTGATCGTGCACGCGGACGTGTACGACGAGCTGCTGTGGCGGCTAACCGAAGCCGGCGCGCACCTGTGCGACGCGGGGCAGAAGGACGCGCTGCGCGCGGTGATGTGGCCGGACGGCGGCCCGGTCCCCGCGGTCGCCGTGGTGGCGAAGTCCGCGGCCCGCATCGCGGGGCTGGCCGGCTTCGAGGTCGATCAGGCCTGCCCGATGATCCTGGTGGAGGAGACCGGCACCGGTCCGGATCATCCGTTCTCCGGCGAGAAGCTGTCCGTGGTGCTGGCCCTCTACCGGTACGAGGGTGACATCAGCGTGGCCGCGGACCTGGTCAACGCGATCACCGCCTACCAGGGGCTCGGGCACACCTGCGGCATCCACACCAGTTCGAACGCGAACGTGGAGCGGCTGGCCCTGGCGACCAGGACGGCGCGGGTGCTGGTCAACCAGAACCTCAACGAGGGAGCGGGCAGCCCCCGCAACGGCCTGCCGTTCACGCTCAGCCTCAGCTGCGGGACGTGGGGCGGAAACATCACCACCGAGAACGTGAACGCCCGGCACTTCATCAACCTGACCTGGGTGTCCCGGCCCATCGAGCCGAAGGTGATCAGCGAGGAAGCCCTGTTCGCCGCGCACTGGCAGGCACATGGGCGTTAGCGCGCCGGGTCAGGCGGCTGCCACGGTGGCCGCGATCCAGGCCAGGACCAGAGCTTCCTCGTGCCACGCGTCGTACCGGCCGCTGCGCCCGCCGTGCCCGGCGGCCATCTCGGTCTTCAGCAGGAACGGGCCGCCCGGCGCCTCGGCCTGCAGCCGGGCGATCCACTTCGCTGGCTCGGTGTAGAGCACCCGCGTGTCGTTGAGGCTGGTGAGCGCCAGCACCGGGGGATAGGGCCGGTCGGTGGCGATGTTCTCATACGGCGAGTACGACTTCATGTACCGGTAGACCCCGGGGTCGTGCAGCGGATCGCCCCACTCCTCCCACTCGGTCACCGTGAGCGGCAGGGACGGATCCAGGATGCTGGTCAGCGCGTCCACGAACGGGACCTGGGCGACCACGGCGCCGAAGGCGTCCGGGGCGAGGTTCAGCGCCGCGCCCACCAGCAGGCCGCCCGCCGAGCCGCCCCGCGCGACCAGCCGCTGCGGCGACGTCCAGCCGTCGCTGACCAGATGCCGCGCGCACGCGACGAAGTCCGTGAACGTGTTGATCTTGTGCAGCATCTTGCCGTCGTCATACCACCGGCGGCCCAGTTCACCGCCGCCGCGGATGTGCGCGATCGCGTAGCCGAACCCCCGGTCCAGCAGGGACAGCCGCGGGATCGAGAAGGCCGGGTCGATCGAGATCTCGTAGCTGCCGTAGCCGTAGAGGACGAACGGGGCGCGGCCGTCGCGCGGCGTGCCCGCCCGGCAGACCAGCGAGATCGGCACGCGGGTACCGTCCGGCGCGGTGGCCCACAGCCGGTGCTGCTCGTAATCGGCCGGGTCGTACTCGGCCCCGCCCGGCAGCGGCAGCACCGCGCGGCGCCGCAGCAGGGTCAGCTCACCCGTCTCGGTGTCGCAGTCATACACCGAATCGGGCGTCACCAGGGAGCCGTAACCGAGCCGGTAGGAGCGCGCGGCGTACTCCGGGTTCGCCCCCGGTGAGACCCGGTAGACCGGCTCGGGGAAGGCGATCTCGTACTGGCTGCCGTCGGCTGGCAGTACCCGCAGCCCGGTCAGCCCCTCCTGGCGTAGGTAGATAACGAGGTGGTCAGCGAACGCGTCCACGCCGAGCAGCCGGGTGTCGTCGCGGTGGGGGACCAACGGCGTCCAGGTGGCAGGGGCGGTAAGTGTTGCCCAGGCCAGCTCGAAGTTCTCCGCGTGGTCGTTGTGCAGGATCAGCAGCCGGTCGGCGCCGTCCGCGCTCCCCTGATGCTCGACCTCGTACTCGACGCCCTGGCGGCGCGGGGCCACGACGGCGGGTTCCCCGCCCGGGTGGGCGGCGTCCAGCAGCCACACCTCGCTGGTCAGCTTGCTGGCCGCCGAGATGACCAGGAAACGTTCACTGCGGGTCAGCCGGACGCCGACCCAGAACCGCTCGTCGGCCTCCTCGAACACGACCACGTCCGCATCGGCCGGGGTGCCGATGACGTGCCGCCACACCCGGTGCGGCCGCCACGCCTCGTCCACGGTCACGTAGAACAGCGCCGAGCCGTCCGCCGACCACGCGCTGCCGTAGAACGTGCCGGGAATCTCGTCGGCCGCGGTCTCGCCCGAGACCAGGTCCTTGACCCGCATCGTGAACCGCTCGCTGCCGGCGAAGTCGGTGGAGTAGGCGAGCAGCCGGCCGTCGGGGCTCACGTCGAAGGCGCCCAGGGAGAAGAACTCCTGGCCGGCGGCGAGCTCGTTCCCGTCGAGCAGGATCTCCTCCCCGTCCAGCGGGCCCCCGTCGACGGTCAGCGGCGGTCCCGAATCGTCAGGACGGACCGCCCGGCGGCAGTGCAATGCGTACTGCTTCCCCTCGACCGTCCGGGAGTAGTACCACCAGCCGTCCTTGCGGGCCGGCACGGACAGGTCGGTCTCCTGGGTCCGGTCCTTGATCTCGTCGAAGATGGCCCCGCGGAGCGGGGCCTGGTCCGCCGTCATGGCCTGTGTGTAGGCGTTCTCGGCGTCCAGGAACGCGATTGTCTCCGGGTTTTCCTTGTCGGCCAGCCAGGCATACTCGTCGATCACGGTGTCGCCGTGATGGGTGCGCTCGGCCGGGATGCGCGCGGCGGCCGGGGGAGCCGCCACGCCTGGCTCAGCTGTCACGGGGCTCAGCTGTCCCGATCCAGGCGGCTGGCCAGGAACTCGTCTGGGTCCAGGTAGTACGGGTTGTCGATGACCATGCCGCCGAGGAGTGCCTTGGGGTGCGTCTTCAGCACGTCCATGATCAGGTCTCCGGAGCACCGGGTCAGGTCGTAGAGGCACAGGTTGACCTGCGGGAAGTTCGACATGATGCGGTTGAGTTCGGATTCGTAGCCCATCAGGTCGCCGACTACCGCCTCGTCGCGGTGCGCCCAGCTCATGTCGCCGATGTTCCGGGCGGGTACCGGACCGTCCGGGCCCGGGCGCTCGCCACCTGGGTTCTGGCGGGCTTTGGCCTCCCAGAACTTCAGCATCCGCTCCGGCAGGAAGCCGCCATCGGCGAGGTAGGTGCCGTAGGAGTCGAGCACCTCGAGCTGGCGGTCCGTCAGGTAGGGGTCCACCTCGAGGTGCTCGGACATGCTGGCCAGCACGTCCTCCGGGGTGCAGCTGTCCACCACGCAGGTGCACTTGTCACCCGCCTTGAGCCCCTCGACCAGAAAGGGGATCAGGATGTCGTCGCGCTCAGCGGGCTTGCGGTAGAAGCCGCAGATGTGATCGCCCACGCGTAGCTGCAGGCCCAGCACCTCGCGGGCCACCTCTGCGGTCATACGCGCCTCCCCTGGGGTCGGCCCCGGACGGCGGCTGCCGCCTGGGGCCGACGTTACAGCGTCACAGCGTGCTGCGCACGGTGTGGTCACCGCGCTGCGCACCGGTCAGAGCGTGCTGCGCGCCGGTCAGAGCGTGCTCCGCACAGTGGCCGCCGCCTGGCCCATGTTGCGGAGCTTGGCGTAGGCCGCGGTCCGGCTGAAGTAGCCCAGCCCGCAGTCCGGCGCGACGAGGAGCCGGTCGGCGGGCACGACCTCCAGCCCGCGCCGGATCCGGGCCTCGATCTGCTCGGGGGTCTCCACCTGCAGGTTCTTCGCGTCCACCACGCCGACGCCCAGCACCTTGTCGGTGGGAAAGTCGCGGAACGCCTCCAGTTCGTCGAAGCCCTTGTTGGTGAACTCCAGGTGGATCACGTCGGCCGGCGACTCCTTGAACAGCGGCATCATCGAGGCGGCGTGGTTGTCGAAGATGTCCCGCTGGCCGTCCACGCTGCCGTAGCAGACATGCCAGAACTTGATCGCGTCGACGCCGTCGAACAGGATGTCCTGCATCTCGATCTGCCACATATCCGTGGTGTACGGCGGCAGCACGTCGATCAGCTGCACCGCCTCCAGGCCGATGCTGACCAGGTACTTGAGCTCGGTGTTCATCGCGATGGCCAGATCCCTGGCCACCGCGACCTGGTCGCCGTAGAACTCGTCCTTGACGATGACGCTCTGCTGCGCCGGGCCGAGGAACGCCACCTTGAACGGCTTGTCGGTGACGTTCTGCATGGTCATGACCACGCTCTCGAAGACAGGCCGCTCCCAGGTGATCTTGTCCTTGACCACGGCCTGGTAGAACGGCCGGTATTTCGCACCCTCGCCGGGCGGCCCGTACGGCCTGAAACCGCCCAGGTTCTCCGGGATGAAGTGGAAGATCGGCTCCAGCTGGAAGCCGGGCGCCTCCCACTCGTAGTACTGCGCGCCGTCGCACAGGATGTCCAGCCCGGCCTTCTCCTGCTCGTCGGCGCAGATATGGCAGGCATCCTCGTAGGCCACCCGCAGGTTGTGACTGCGGTAGACCGGTTCGCTCAGCGAGCCGAGCACCCGGCCCTGCAGCCAGTGCGGACGGGGGAACGCCGATACCGCCGACACGGGCAGCAGGACATCTTCACCGCGAATCTCCATTGATCTCAGCCTTTCTGCTGACTGGTACTGAGCGGCCGGCTGGCCCCCAGCAGCCCGCTGGTGGCCGCAACCACCCGCGGCACCGACACATCCACCTCCGCTTCGAGGGAGGCGGCCACGGGCAGCGGCACGTTGCCGCCGCTGACCCGGGTCACCGGGGCAACCAGCGAGCCGAACGCCTCCTGCGCCGCGATCGCCGCGATCGAGGCACCCCACCCGAGCTGGCCGGGGTTCTCCTCCACCACCACCAGCCGCCCGGTCCGGGCGACCGACGCCAGCACCGTGGCCGCGTCCAGCGGCACCAGCGTGCGCAGGTCGATGACCTCGGCCTCGATCCCCTCGGCGGCCAGTTCCTGGGCGGCGGCCAGGCAGGTGCCCACCGTGATGGACAGCCCGACAAGGGTGACGTCCCGCCCGGCCCGCACGGTCCGGGCCTGCCCGAGCGGCACGACCTGCTCGCCGTCGCCGATCTCCTCCTTGCGCCCGTACAGCGCCTTGTGCTCGAACACCACGACCGGGTCGTCGTCCCGGATGGCCGCGGCAAGCAGCCCGAACGCCTCGGCGGGCCCGGCCGGTGAGGCGATCTTCAGGCCGGGCACGGTCATGGCCCAGTTCTCCACCGACTGGCCGTGCTGGCTGCCGAACCCGAGCCCGCCGGAACCGTTCGCGCCGCGCAGCACCAGCGGCAGGCTGACCTGGCCCCCGGTCATGTAGCGGACCTTCGCGATCTCGTTGGCCACCTGGTCCCAGCAGGTCGCGTAGAAGTCCGCGAACATGATCTCGGCGACCGGCCGCAGCCCGGCCATGGCGGCGCCCAGGGCCGCGCCCGCGATGACCTGCTCGGAGATCGGCGTATTCCGGACCCGGTCCGCCCCGAACCGCTCCGCCAGCCCCCCGGTGGTCTTGAACACCCCGCCCGATGCGACGTCCTCACCGAGCAGCACCACCCGGTCGTCGCGGGCCATCTCCTGGGCCAGCGCGGCGGCGACGGCCTGCCGGTAGGTCAGTTCCGCCATTGCCAGCTCCCATCGCTCCACACGTCGGTCCAGGCCCCGGCGGGGTCGGGAGCAGGCCGGGTCAGTATCAGCCGGGCCAGCTCGGCCAGGTCGGACTTGATCCGCGCGTCGATCTCGTCCAGCTTGTCCGGGGCCGTGCCCGCCGCGGCCAGCACGGCCCGGGTGCGCAGCAGCGGATCCCGCTCACGCCACCGCGCGACTTCCTCGGCCGGCCGGTACGCGCCACCGTCCGCGGCCGAGTGCCCCTTGAGCCGGTAGGTCTGCGCCTCGACCAGGCTCGGGCCCTGCCCGTCCCGGGCCGCGCGGACTGCGTCGCCGACCACCTGCCGGACGGCGGCGACGTCGTTGCCGTCCACCACGATCCGGTCCAGCCCGTAGGCGGCGGCCCGGTCGGCGGCGGGCAGGGCGACCGGGATCACCTCCCCGATCGGGGTGTACTCCATGTACCAGTTGTTCTCGCACACGAACACGACCGGCAGCCGCCACACCGCGGCCAGGTTGACCGCCTCGTGGAACGCGCCGATGTTGGTCGCGCCGTCGCCGAAGAAGCACACCGTGACCTGGTCCGTGCGTCGGATCTGGGCCGCCCAGGCCAGCCCGCAGGCGATCGGGAGGTGCGCGCCGACGATCGCATAGGAGCCGTAGTAGCCGTGCTCCACGCTGGTGATGTGCATGGACCCGCCCTTGCCCTGGCAGATCCCGCCCTCGCGGCCGAGCAGTTCGGCCAGGACCGCGTCCGCCGGGGCGCCGCGGGCCAGCGCGTGCGCGTGCCCCCGGTAGGTACCCAGCGAGTAGTCGTCCGGGCGGAGCACCGACGCGGCGCCGACCGCCACCGCCTCGTGGCCGAGTCCCAGATGCACCGGGCCGTGAATCAGGCCCTGCCGGTAGAGCGAGTCGGCCCGCTCCTCGAAATGGCGCAGAAAACACATCTGCGTGAAGAGTTCCAGGTCATCAGGGACGCCCATGGTCAGGACGCTACGGTGGTGCCGCGCACAGAGCCTCGTCCTGGCCGGACCAACTGAGCGCCTGGCCTGCGACACGCAGGCTCAGCCGGACGTATCGGCGAGGGCCTGCAGGGTGACGTAGGCCCGGGTCGCGAGCTGCAGGTTGAAGTGGGTCTCGGGATTGCCCAGCTCGAATCCGGTCAGCTCGCGGATCCGCTGCAGCCGGTACTTTAGCGTGCTGCGGTGCACGGACAGCGCTCGCGAGGTGGCCTCGTACCCGCCACCGTGCTGCAGGTACTGGATCAGGGTCTTGACCAGCTCGGTGTGCTTGCGCTCGTCGTAGGCCGCCAGCGTGCCGAGCCACTTGTGGACGAACGCCTCCACGTCGGTGAGGTCGTCCACCGAGGCCAGCATCCGGAGCACGTCGAGGTCGGCGAACAGTGACGTCCGCTCGGCGGACGCGGACGCCTTCTGCATCCGCAGTGCGAGCCGGGCCTCGCGCAGCGAGCGGGACAGCTCCGACGGCCGCGGGTAGGCGTCCCCGACGCCTATCCGGCAGCGAGTGCCGCCGCCCAGTTCGGCCACGATGCCGGCCCGCAGCGCCTCCCAGTCGACGCCCCCGTCCGGCGAGTACCCAGCGACGATCACCACCGTCCCGGCCATGCTGCCCAGCAGGCACGGCCGCTGCTGCTGGCGCAGCACCCGGCGGGTGGCGTGCAGCACGTCTTCCTGGGCCGGCGCGCTGTCGGCCACCTCTACCACCGCCACCTGGTGCGGCTGTCCCAGGTCGTACCCGAGTGCCTCGGCGCGCAGGTACGCGCTCTCGTCGTCGGTGCCGGTGAGCAGGTCGTGCACCAGCTCACGGCGGACCCGGAGCTCGGTGTCGGCCATCCCGCGCAGCCGGGCCAGCTCGACGGCCAGCACGGTGGCCCCGTGTTCCAGCGCCATCACGTCGGTGGTGCCCGCGCGGTGGCCGGGATCCATCAGCGCGAGCAGCCCGAGCACACCCGGGCGCGGCGAGGCCAGCGCGACCACCCGGTCGCCGTCGCGGACCGACCGGCCCGCGGTCATCAGCCGGCGGAGCAGCTGTTCCCGCTCGTAGGCGGGTGGTTTCGGGTACCGGGCCGGCCGGCCCGGCCCGGCCCAGGCGGACAGGTTGCCATAACGGTCCTCGGCCGCGACCGCCAGCCCGGTCAGGTCGTGCAGGGCGTCGGCGATGCCGGGCGCGCCCTCGCCGGCCGCCGCGACCCGGGTGAGCCGCTCGTGGACGGCCATACCGTGGCGCAGCGTGGCCACCGTCTCCTCGAGCGTCCCGTTCGTGGCGGCCAGCTGCTCGGCGGTGTGCCGTTCCCGCCCGTGCAGCTGGGCGTTGGACACCGCTACCCCGGTCTGCTGCGCCAGCACCTGGGCCAGGAACTGCTCTTCCACCGCGGGCTCGCAGGCGCCGTGCACGATCAGGGAGCCGATCCGGCCCGCGATGCTGCGCATGGGATAGGCCCAGGCCCAGGGGGCGTCCAGGCTGGACAGCGGGCCGCCGGTCTCGGGCAGCGCCCGGAGCTCGCCGGCCAGGTCCGGGTCGAGGGCGCCGCCGCGGCGGTCACCGGCCCACCACGCATCCCCGATCACGAAGCCTGCGATCTGCCAGCTGCCCAGCGAGGCGGCCGCGGACGTGGCGAGCCGCAGGATCTGCTGGTCGTCCGCGCTCTCCGTCATCAGGATGGACAGGACCAGGAGGGCCCGCAGGTTGGTCAGCTGACTGCGCAGCAGGCCCAGCTCGTCGCGGAACGAGGGCGTGCTGGTCTGTATCGCACTGCTCTGAACTGGTCCCACGCTTCCACCGCCCCGTGGATCAGGTCCCCAGGAGCGTAGATCTTTTCGGGGCCAGAACTAACCCGACCTGGGGGCTAAAGCGGTGGTTAATCCTGTCCCCCCAGGACAGATTCGTCCCCCCGGGCGCACCTCACTGGGAGGTCATGCCGCCGTCCGCGGTGAGCACGGACCCGGTCAGGAACGAGGAGTCGTCGCTGGCCAGGAACAGCGCCACCGCGGCGATCTCCCCGGGCGTGCCGAGCCGGCCGATCGGGTACTTGGCCACGGTCAGCGCCAGCCCGGCTTCCATGTCCCCGCCGCCGCGGGCCCGCAGCATCGGCTCCATCAGCGGCGTGTACACGGTGCCCGGGCAGATCACGTTGACCCGGATCCCGCGCGGCGCCAGGTCCACGGACATGGACCTGGTCAGCGCGACCACGGCGCCCTTGGACGCGCAGTACGAGGCGAAGTTCGCGATGCCGACCAGGGCCGCGACCGAGCCCTGGTTGATGATCGACCCGCCGCCGGACGCCACCATCGACGGCGCGGCGGCCTGGGAGCACAGGAACGTGCCCTTCGCGTTGACCGCGAAACTGCGGTCCCAGTCATCGTCACTGGCGTCGATGACCGACCCGCTGCTGTTCACGCCGGCGTTGTTGTAGAGGATGTCGACGCCCCCGAGGGCGTTGCGGATCTGGTCGAAGGCGCTGCTGACCTGCAGCCGGTCGGCGACGCTCGCCGCGACGGCGATCGCCGTGCCGCCGTCGGCGGTGATCTCCTCCGCCGCCGCCTTGGCCGCGTCGGCGTCGAGGTCCAGCACCGCGACCGCCGCGCCCTCGCGGGCGAACAGCCCGGCGGCGGCCCGGCCGATCCCGGAACCCGCCCCCGTCACCACGGCTGTCTTACCGGCCAGCTTGCCTGTCATCGCATCCCGCCTTTTTTCCGCAAACGAAAACCATCCGGCGTGCCGCCCGCCCTCACAGGGCGGACATCCCGCCGTCCAGGACCAGGGGGTGCCCGGTCATGTAGCCGAGCCGGCCGGAGGCCAGCAGCGCGACCGCGTCCGCGATCTCGGCGGGCTCGGCCACCCGCCCGGCCGGGATCCGGTCCTCCACGGCGGCGCGCAGGTCCGGCTGGTCCAGCCGCCAGCTGGTCATCGGCGTATACACCATGCCGGGGCACACGGCGTTGGCCCGGATCCCGGCGGCCGCGTAGTCCACCGCGATCGACCGGGTGAGCATGAGCGCCGCGCCCTTGGAGGCGGTGTACGCGCACCGGCCCGGGAAGGCGACCAGCCCGGCGATGGACGCGATCGTGATGATGTGCCCGGAGCCCCGGGCGATCATGGACGGCAGCACCGCGCGGCTGCACAGGAACGGGCCGCGCACGTTGACCGCCTGCACCCGGTCCCACTCCGCCACCGGGGTCTCGTGGCAGCGGGCCGCGGCCTGGGAGCCGGTGATACCCGCGTTGTTGACCAGGACGTCGACCGGGCCGAGCAGGGCCTCGACCTCGGCCATGGCGCTGTCCACCTCGGCTTCGCCAGTGACGTCGCAGCGCAGGGTCAGCGCCGCAGCGCCGGCCGCGCCGTCCGGCTTCATGTCCAGCGCGGCCACGGCAAATCCCTCGTCGGTGAGGCGGCCGCAGGTGGCCAGCCCGATGCCGGAGGCGCCGCCGGTGACCACGGCTACCCGCAGATCGCTCACTGGGTTCACCGGATTCTCACAGGTTCACCGGATTCTGCTGGCCGGCCCGGAGCCGGCACAGCTGGATGAAGTGCTCCGGGTTGAGGAACAGCTCGTTCAGCTCGGCCATGTCGTCCATGGTGAAGCCCTCGGGCCGGCGGATCAGGTAGTCGATGTACTGGAACGCGTCCTTGGCCCCGTAGCCGACGTGGTGCGCGCCCAGGACCTTGCGGCTGTCCGCGTCGATGACCAGCTTGAGCCACCCGGACAGGACCGGCCGGGTGAACGCGTACAGCATCGACCCCTCCGCCGCCGGGAGCGCGAACGTCTCCGGGTCGGCGTCGTCTGGCGGCATCTGGATCTTGATCACGTTCCGGTACTTCGCCTTCGCTTCCGCCTCGGACAGGCCGCACCAGGTCACCTCGTAGGTGGTGTGCAGGAAGTCCGGGTACTCGGTGAAGTCGAATTCGTAGTCCTCGCCCATGATGTTGCGGGCCGCGCCCACCCCGCACTTGCGCGCCTTGAACATCTCCATCGGCGGGCCGACCAGGTCACCGGCCGCGTACACCCCGGGCACCGAGGTGCGCATGTGGGTGTCCGCGATGACGAACCCGCGCTCGTCGGTGGCCAGCCCGAGCGGCGCGTACTTGCTGAGGTCGGGGCGCTCCCCGGTGCCGACGAACACGAAGTCGGTGTCGATCTCCCGGACCGCGCCACCCGGCTCCCGGTAGCGGACCCCGGTGACCTTGCCGTTGCCGAGCACCTCAAGCGGTTCGGCGCCCTCGATGATCTCGATGCCCCGGTCGGCCATCATCGCGACCACGTACTCGCGCAGCCCCTCGTCGACGTGGTGCAGGCTGGCCGTCTCCATCAGCGGGCTGCGGGTCAGGATCGTGGTCTGGCACCCGGTGGCCTGGAAGAACGACCCGTACTCCAGGGCCACCTTGGACCCGCCGATGATCACGCAGCGGTTCGGCTCGTAGTCGAGATCCTCGATGAGCGAGGCGAAGTCGTACACGCCCTTGATCCCGATGCCGGGGATGTCCGGGTACCTGGTCCGCGCGCCGGTGCACAGCACCAGGTTGCGCGCGGTGAAGCGCCGGCCCTCCACCTCGACGGTGCGGGAATCGATGATCCTGGCCGGGGTGTTCAGGATGAACTCCATGTCCAGCTGTTCCTTGGACTGCCAGTTCATGATGGCGTGCGGGTACATCCGGCCGGCCTTGAACAGGTCGACGATCTCCTGGATGCTGGCCCGCTTCTCGTCGAACGGCGGGTACCACAGGCGTCCGGCCATGTGCCGGGCCAGGTCCATCTCCCGGGCCGCCTCAGAGAACAGGTGATGCGGCACGCAGGCCTGGTGCGGGCAGGAGCCGCCCAGGAACGGCCACGCGTCGATGGTGAGCTGCCGGCCGCCCCGGGCCTTCAGGAACGCCGAGCCGAACCGGCCGCTCGCGCCGCCGCCGACGAAGATCGCGTCGTACTCGCGGTCGTCCTCGTCCGGGCCGGCCACGTTCCACAACCCCTCGGTGTTCTCCGCCGGGTGGTCCACGATGTCGTCGATCAGCAGGGCCCACTCGCCCACGGTCAGCGGTGCGCCGTCCGCGCCGCGGTCACCGTCGCCGAGCGTCCCGAGGGCTGCGATCCGGGCGCGCAGTGACCTGAATCCGTCGCCCGGGTTCCGTACGTCGATCATCGGTGACCCCTTGCCCGTGATTTAGCTGCCGGTGTGGCTGTCTGTTCAGCATCGCCAGCGGCATGTAGGCGGGGCAGGTCACCAGAGGACGAAGAACTGCCCAGGCGTCGACCCGGGGGATCAGGGGGCTGACGGCCGGGCGGATGGGGCTTACGAGTCAGCCTCATCCACGCTGGCCCGCAGGTCCGGGGCGAGGGCATCCCATGGGGCATCGGGCCACTGGCTCTGCAGGGCTCCGGCCACTTTGCTGGCCATCCGCCTGGATTCGGGATCCCGGGCGTTTCGCCAGAGTTCGTTGACCACTGATGCGTAGACGTCATCGCCCGGCTGAGCCGGGAAGGCCTGGAGCAGCAGGTCGAGGGCACCTTCCCCTCCGAGGTGCGCCACTTCCTGGCGTAGCCGCAGGAGGAGCTGCCCGCGGATTGCCGGGCGGAAGCCAGCGGTGAGGCGGAAGGCTCGCCGGTACAGTTCGATGCGCTGCTCCGGCGGCGCGTCCCGGGTGTAGTCCAGCTCGGCCAGCAGGTAGGCCGGGGATACCTCCGGATCCACACCGCCGCCTCCGAGGAGCCATCCGCCAGAGATCCGAAGGAAGGGAATCGCGTCCAGGAGGATGCGTTCCTCGTGCCAGTTGCCCAAGAAGGTCAGCTCCCGGAGCGCGATACCGACCAGGCTGTTTGCAGGAATCGACAGCTCATATTGGGCCGCGTTACTCCCGGGGATAGGCATGGGAGCGTCCGACAGATGCCTGGTCAGAAGCACCGGGGATCCATGCTCAGCGTTCAGCCTGATATCGTCGCCGACGACCTCGGCCCTGATAGTGTGAAACAATCCCTCCCATTCCTCGTAACCGAGCATTCCCTTCCAGAGGTGGGTATGGGCGTGCCAGCATTCGGCGGGCCGTTCGTCGCCGAACAAGCCCCTCAGGGTCACTCCGTCCCCAGACATGAAGACGAGCATGGTGATGAGGTTGGCAGAGTAAGCTGCCGCGCGGTGCGGGAATGGGAGTTGCACAGGCTCGTAGTTCGGCCAGGAACGATCTTGGTGCGAGTACAGCGCGTCGCCGATGAGGTCATGGATGAGCTGCTGGCATTCCTCGCGCTCGGCGTCCGGGATCGCCTTTATTAAATCCCGCAGGAAGTTCACCACCGCGCTACGGGCAGCCAGGCACCGGAAGGAAAGCACAGCGTACAGGAAGCTGTCATTGAGGCGCCCCCCGTAGGCCGTCGATGGCATGCCAATCTTGGGGCGCGCGCCGGCCAGATCCCTCAGCGCCCGTACAGCGAGCCACGCCACGAGGAATTCTTCGAAAGTCTCGTGCAGGAACTCGTAGTAATCCGCACGGCCGCCCGAAGGCCGCGCTTCGGATCTGTGGATGAAGAAGAAGAGCCCGACGACCCGTTGTGCTGGCGTTGACGCGTCCACCGGGCCATCCGGGATGAGGGCCGAAAGGTCGCTGTTCAGTTCGGCGGCCGACACGAGGTGGACACTCCTCGCGAACATCGCCAGCGCCGCGAGGGACAGTCGCAGAACCTCGGCCTCGGCGAGCGTGATCTGGTCGGGCATCGCCAGCGACCGCCTGTCACCCGACTTGCGCACTTCCCGTAGGGCGAAATCCGTCAGGAGGGCGCGGTACAGCTCCGCCTCGCCCGTGAGGGTGTCTCCTTGGAGGCCGTTCGCCGTGGCATCGAACATGGCCAGCATCAGCAACAGCAGTGGCTGTTCCGCGAGCCCTCGGTGCTGCAGTACCGCCTCGGATTTCAGCGGAGCGAGCCCTCGCTGCCTGAGCTGCCTGACGTTGTAGTCATTCCACATCTCCAGCCAGCGCATGATCTGGCTGTCCGTGAAGGGGCGCAAACGCAGGCACAGGCTTCCCCGGGGGAAGCGGACACGGTCAGCGACGACGATCCGGGTGGTCACGATGACTGCGACCGGCCGCCTCCTAATGGCCTGTTGGCGCTGGAATTCCTTGACCTGCTCAAGGTAGTCATACCGGTCGGAGCCGACGGCCTGGAGTAGTTCGTCGAAGCCATCGAGCAGGACAACGGGCAGGTCGTCCTGGGCCGCGCTCAGCAGGTCGTGCCAGTTCACGCGGTCCCCGGAAGCGTTGAAGATGGCCTGTTCGATCTGTTCCTGAATCAGGGATTCAGCGGCGACTTCTCCCAGTTCGACTCTGACCGGCAGGAAGTTAGAGTCGCAGAGCCTGGCGGCCAGCACCTCGGTCAGCTTGGACTTCCCTGACCCTGGCTCACCTAAAACCACCAGGGGCGCCTGCGTGGCGCGTAGGGAGGTCAGGTACCCGGCGATGTATTGCTCGATGTCCGGTACAACCTGTTGCTTGTCCCACCATTGGTCTACGGCCGGTGCGTCGGCATCAGCAGGCCCAACTTCGGCTACCAGACATCCGGGGTTGATGTATGCCTCTCTCAGAGGGGGCAGGATCACGTCCTCAATCGCCTGATTACTTCCAGTCACCGGATCCTTCAGGGCGGCCTTGTAACTCAGGATGAGGTGATTACGCGGACGAACGCCAGGATGAGATATCTCCATCTGCTCCAGGTGGGCGGTGAGCTTTTCCAGCCCTGCCCCGAGGGCATGTTCCTCTTTCAGGCTTACCCAAGCTATGAACTCGTAGTTGTCAGTTGCGAGAGCCTGATAGTGATCGTCATAACGTGACAGCGCAGAAGCGGGAGCCTTGCTGAGGATGCCTCGCAGCCCACTTAGGGTCTGTTCGGTCATTGTCTCGGAAACTGTGAGACCGTCGATGAATTTACCTACCTGGACGCTCAAGCGGTCATAGAGGACTCGGATCTCACTCCGGACGGCAACGTATGGCCGGTGGGCCTCCGGGACAGGTAGCCGCTCTTGCAGTAGTTTGACCATGCCGCCGAAATT
>DASQRM010000032.1:0-2508 GCA_035642895.1 Streptosporangiaceae bacterium
AGTTCGCCTCCTTCGACGACGGCTACAACCCGGGCGATCCGGTGGACCAGGCCATCATGGCCACCAGGAAGGCTGTCTTCCCGCTGCACGGCCTGATGCCCTGAGGGCGGGATCGCGTCAGCTGCGGTTCTCCGGGGGAACCAGGAGGACCGGGCAGCGCGCGTGCTGGGAGACCTGGCCGGCCACCGAACCCATCATCAGCCGGGTGAAGCCGCCCGCGCCGCGCGAGCCCAGGACCAGCATGTCAGCGTCCCTGCCCGCGTTGATGAGTTCGTCGACGACGAAGCCGTGTATCGCCTTGACCGTGACCGACTCCGGGCGGGGCCCGTCCAGCCCGGCTAGCACCTTGTCGGTCTCGATCTGGGCCGCCGCGCGGGCCTCTTCGGTCCGGGCCTGGTCATCCGGGAACACGGCAGCGCCGCTGAGGTAACCCCTGATGGCCTCATTCACGGTGAGCACGGTGAGCGGCACGTGCCGGATCGCCGCCTCATGCATGGCCCACGCCAGGGCGCGCTGGGAATGGCCGGAACCGTCCACTCCGACAATGATTCCCGACATCTCGATCTCCTTTAGCCATGGGGCTCTCCTGCCCCTCCGTTACCGACGCTAGGCATGGCCGATCCGCCCGATAAGGGCCGTCCGGGCTGGCCGCCAGGGACCTTGGTCCTTAACCTGGGGCGGACGGACTGCCTAGAGTTGACCTGTAAACCAGGCCCGCAGGGGTTTTCGCGACCATCAGGAGTTACGGTGACTAGTCCGGTGAGCGGTACAGGGTCGGGCGAGGCGGCCCGGCCGCCGATCGCAGTGTTCCTTCTGGACGACCACGAGATCGTCCGCCGGGGCGTCCGCGACCTGCTCGAAGCCGAGCCGGACATCACGGTGGTCGGCGAGGCAGGTACGGCGTCCTCGGCGCTGGCCCGGATCCCCGCGCTGAAGCCAGACGTGGCCGTCCTCGACGTGCGCCTTCCCGACGGCGACGGGGTGTCGGTGTGCCGGGAGATCCGCTCCCGGATGCCCGAGGTGGCGTGCCTGATGCTCACCTCGTTCGGCGACGACGAAGCGCTGTTCGACGCGATCATGGCGGGCGCGGCCGGGTACGTGCTCAAGCAGATCCGCGGGACCGACCTGGTCGGCGCGGTCCGCACCGTGGCCTCCGGGCAGTCCATGCTCGACCCGCGCGCGGCCAGCCAGCTGATGGCCCGGCTACGGGACCAGTCCGCCAAACGCGACCCGCTGGCCGGGCTGTCCGCGCAGGAGCGCAAGATCCTGGAGCTGATCGGGGAAGGGCTGACCAACCGGCAGATCGGCGAGCGGATGTTCCTGGCCGAAAAGACCGTCAAGAACTACGTGTCCGCGCTGTTCGCCAAGCTGGGCATGGAGCGCCGCACCCAGGCGGCCGCCTACGCGGTCCGCGTATTCGGCGACCAGCACGACGAGCACGAGCCCTACCAGGGTCCCGGGAATTAGGGACCTTCTTCCCTGGGCGCTCCCGCCGCCCGGAGGGCAGGCTTCCCTTTATGTACTCCGACGGCTCCGCGCTCCAGAGCCTATCCAGGGTCGAGTGCCTCACGCTGCTGGCATCGGTCCCGGTGGGCCGGATCATCTATACCCGGCGGGCGCTACCTGCGGTGGAACTGGTCAACTTCGCCCTCGACGAGGGTGACATCGTGATCAGGACCGACCGCAGCGGCAAGCTCGCCGCCGCCGCCCGCGGCACCGTGGTCGCGTTCGAGGCGGACCAGCTGGATCTGGCCGGCCAGTCCGGCTGGAGCGTCACCGCCATCGGCCCGGCCAGCGAGGTGACCGATCCCGGCGAGCTGACCCGGTTGCGGGCGATAGGCCTCAAGTCGTGGGCCCCCGGGGCGCGAGACCACTTCATCCGCATCTCGCCGGTCATGCTGAACGGGCGGCACCTGCACGCCGACAGCATGCAGCTGTCCTAGCGGCCGGGGTGACACCACGCGGATCCTGTCCGACTAAGGTCCCGCCGGATACGGACCTTGGCATCTGCCCGCCCGCAACGTACCGCGATGTGCTGGGGGCATGAGCGAGCCGATGACTGCCGAAGAGATCATCAGGTACGTGGTGGCCAGGGCGGTTTGGGCGCCCTCGGTGCACAACACCCAGCCCTGGCGGTTCACTGCCGACGGCAGACCGCAGGTCAGCCTGCATGCCGATGACAGCCGCCGGCTGGCCGCGGCCGACCCGGACGGTCGGGAGATGATGATCAGCTGCGGAGCCGCGCTGTTCAATATCCGGCTGGCACTGCGGTCCCTCGACTACATTCCTGAGACCCACGTGCTGCCTGACCCGGCCCTGCCGACGTTGGTGGCGCAAGTGTCCTGGCGGGAGCGCGCCGCCGCCGATGAGTTCGAGCGGCGGCTGTCCAGCCACGTGCTCACCCGGCGGACCCATCGCGGCGCATTCGATCCCGAGCCGCTGCCGCCGGACACGCTGGCCGCGCTGCGCACCGCCGCCACGCGCGAAGGCGCGGCGCTGCGCATCGTG
>DASQRM010000033.1:0-2326 GCA_035642895.1 Streptosporangiaceae bacterium
CTCCGCCGAGATGCCCGGCTACAGCTGCTTCCTGCGCGAGGGCGACGAGGTCTTCCACACCTATTCGGCCTTTGCCCGCGGCACCGAGTACGTCGGGAACGCCTACACCTACCTGGATATGACGGCGTTCGGCCGCCAGGAGGACTGGGAGGAGCCCAAGGGCCGGGTCGCCCCGGTCCGCGGCGGCGACCCCACCTTCACCAGCTAAGTGAGTCAGGTGACCTACCCAGCCGACCTCGCCTAGCCCGAAGTTGCCGTAACTCTCTGTAGAGCTTGCTGCTTTGACATGCTGAAGTTCTGCGGTTGCGACTATCATATGTAGCCACGAAATCGGCGTGTCTTACTGGTCGTTCCCGGATCCTTCCGGGTAGGATCGTGCTATGACGGCACGCAGTGGCGCGATGCACGTAGCCCGGAACAAGCGCGCTTACGTGGCGAAGTCCGGCGGGCGGCGGGTGTATGAGTCGGTGCTGGTGCGCCGCACCTACCGCGAGGGCGGCAAGGTCCGGCACGAGACGCTGGCGAACCTGTCGGCGCTGCCGGACGAGGCGGTCGCGGCGATCGAGGCCACGCTGAAAGGCGAGCGGCTGGTCCCGGCCGGGCAGGCGGTGGCCATCACCGCCTCGCTGCCGCACGGGCACGTCGCCGCCGTGCACGCCATGGCCGGCAAGCTGGGGCTGCCGGCGCTGCTGGGCCCGGCGAGCCGGGCGCGGGACCTGGCCCTGGCGCTGATCGTCTCCCGGGTGGCGCGGCCGGGCTCGAAGCTGTCCACGCTGGGGTGGTGGGGTGATACCACCCTGGGCACCGACCTGGGCGTGGCCGGGGCCGGCACCGATGAGATCTACGCGGCGATGGACTGGCTGGCGCACCGGCAGGACGCGATCGAGGCGGAACTGGCCCGCCGCCACCTGGGCCCGGATCAGAACCCGCGGCGGATGGCGCTGTTCGACCTGTCCAGCTCATGGGTAGAGGGCCGGTGCTGCCCGCTGGCCGCCCGGGGCTATTCCCGGGACGGCAAGAAGGGCCGGCTGCAGATCGAGTACGGGCTGCTCACCGATCCGGCCGGCCGCCCGGTCGCGGTCCGCGTCTTCCCCGGCAACACCGGCGACCCCGCAGCGTTCACTGAGATCGCCGCGGTGGTGCGAGACAAGTACAAGCTGGCCAAGATGGTCATGGTCGGGGACCGGGGCATGATCACCTCCGCCCGCGTCGAGGCTCTGAACCAGCTGGAGGACGGCACGCAGCATCCGGATCCCTACGGGTGGATCACCGCGCTGCGTGCCCCCGCGATCAAGAAGCTGATGGCCGACGACGGCCCCCTCCAGCTGTCCCTGTTCGACCAGCAGGACCTCGCCGAGATCACCTCCGAAGACTTCCCCGGCGAGCGGCTGGTCGCCTGCCGCAACCCCGTCCTGGCCGCCGACCGGGCCCGCAAGCGCGAGGACCTGCTGGCCGCGACCGAGAAGCTGCTTGCCCCCCTCGCCGCCCGCGTCCAGGCGGGCCGGCTGGCCGGCGCCGCGAAGATCGGCGTCGAGGTGGGCAAGGTCATCAGCAAGTACAAGACCGCCAAGCACTTCGAGGTCGCCATCACCGATGACAGCCTCGCCGTCACCCGCAGGCAGGCGCAGATCGACGCCGAAGCCGCCCTGGACGGGATCTACGTGATCCGCACCCCGGTCGCCGCGGACGAGCTGGACGCGCCCGGCGTGGTCGCCGCCTACAAGAACCTCGCCCGCGTCGAGCGGGACTTCCGCTCGATCAAGTCAGACGACCTGGACCTGCGGCCAGTGTTCCACCGGCTGGAGGAACGCGTCCGGGCCCACGTGCTGATCTGCATGCTCGCCTGCTACCTGACCTGGCACCTGCGCAAGGCCTGGGCTCCGCTGACCTTCACCGACCAGGACCCGCCCGGCCCGGCCAGCCCGGTCGCCCCGGCCCGCCGATCCGCGCACGCCCAGGCCAAGGCCTCCGGCCAGCACGATCCCGCAGGCCGGCCCTACCGCAGCTTCCGCGCCCTGCTCGAGCACCTGGCCACCCTGACCCGCAACCAGGTCCGGTTCGCCGGAGCCCGCGACACCGTGCCGATGCTCGCCGAGCCGGCCAGCGCCCAGCGGGACGCCTTCGACCTGATAGGCGTCCCGATCCCGCTCACCTTGAAGTAGCCAGAACCAACCCCGGCCGGCCCAGCGAAGCACCAGCCCAGAGCCAGGGTTCCCTACCAAACTGGCCGTAACTTCGGGCTAGATCACGGGCAAGGCGCCAAAGCCGCTCGCGGTCAGCGATCAGCCGTTTCTGGGCGGCCGGGCTCTGATTCGACTTCTGCCAT
>DASQRM010000034.1:0-15570 GCA_035642895.1 Streptosporangiaceae bacterium
ATGCTGCCCATCCCGGACTACCTGCTGGCCCAGGGGGTGCGGGACATGGTCCGCATCTCCGATGCCCGGATGAGCGGGACCAGCTACGGGGCCTGCGTGCTGCACATCGCCCCCGAGTCCTACGTGGGCGGACCGCTGGCGCTGGTCCGCACCGGCGACCTGATCACCCTGGACGTCGCGGAGCGGTCGCTCCGGCTGGAGGTGGACGACGCCGAGCTGGCCCGGCGCCGCGCCGCCTGGCAGCCGCCGCCCCGCCGGTTCGAGCGCGGCTATGGCGCGCTGTACGCCGAACAGGTCACCCAGGCGGACAAGGGCTGCGATTTCGAGTTCCTCGCCCGCCCGGGCCGTAACCCGGAGCCCGACCCGCACTGAGGTTCGGCCCCGGCTACGGGCAGGGCTTGCCACGACACCAGCGCCAGCCCGATAGTTCGGGGGTCAGGGGATAGGGTCGACTGCCGTGCCGATCATTCTTATCACCGGCGGGTCCGGGCGGATCGGGGCCATGCTGCGGAAGCGGCTGGCCCGGCCCGGCCGGACCCTGCGCCTGCTGGACATCACCCCGCCCGTCTCGCCCGGGCTGGACGAACAGGTGGTCGTGGCGTCGGTCACCGACATGGCCGCCATGACCGAAGCCTGCGCCGGCGCGGACGCCGTGATCCACCTGGGCGGGGTGTCCGGCGAGGGTCCCTGGGACAGGATCATCGAGATCAACATCCAGGGCACCTACACCGTGTTCGAGGCAGCCCGCCGGGCGGGCGTGCCCCGGGTGATCTTCGCCTCGTCCAATCACGCGGTCGGCTTCACCCCGCGGTCTGCCTTCCCCGCCCCGGACTACGCGTTCCCCGCGCCGGACACGTACTACGGAGTGTCCAAGGTGACGGGGGAGGCGCTGGCTTCCATGTACCACCACCGCTACGGTCTGGACGCCATCTGCCTGCGCATCCTGTCCTGCTTCGAGCGCCCGGGGACCCTGCGCATGCTGTCCACCTGGCTGTCCCCGGACGACGCCGGGCGGCTCTTCGAGGCGTGCCTGACCGCGGAGCGGCCCGGGTTCCGGGTGGCCTTCGGCGTGTCGGCCAACACCCGCGGCGGCTGGGTCAGCCTGGACGAGGCGCGGGCCCTGGGCTACGAACCCCGTGACGACGCGGAGGACTACGCGGCCGAGGTCATCGCCGCCCACGGGGCACCAGATCCGGACGATCCGGTGTTCGCCTATCTGGGCGGCGAGTTCACGCTCCCCGATTACGACGCGGAACACCTGAAGTAACCGCAGAGGACGGATAGTTCATGATCCAGGGATATGACCCGCGCACCGGCAAGCCGGCCGGGGAGCCGGTCGCCGAGACCACCGGCAGCGCCGTGGATGCGATCGCCGAGGCGGCGGCCGCGGCCCGGCCCGGCTGGGAGGCGATGGGCCCGGCCGGGCGGGCGGCGGCGCTGCGGGCGGTAGCCGCCGCGCTGGACGCCCAGGCCGGTGAGCTGGCCGCGGTGGCGGACAGCGAGACCGCGCTGGGCAGCACCCGGCTGACCGGCGAGGTGGCCCGGACCACTGGGCAGCTGCGGATGTTCGCCGACGTGCTGGAGGACGGCGGCTACCTGGACCTGATCACCAGCCCGCCCGCCCAGGGCGTGCCCGGGCTGCGCCGGATGGTCAGGCCGCTCGGCCCGGTGGCCGTCTTCTCGGCGTCGAACTTCCCCTTCGCGTTCTCAGTGGCCGGGGGCGACACCGCGTCGGCGCTGGCGGCTGGCTGCCCGGTGGTGGTGAAAGCCCACGAAGGCCACCCGCAGACCTCGGTCGCGACCGCCCGCATCGTGACCGCCGCGCTGGCCGGGGCCGGAGCCCCGGAAGGGACGTTCGCGGTGATCTACGGCGTCCCCGCCGGGGTGAGGCTGCTCCGCCACCCGGCGATCACCGCAGCCGGATTCACCGGCTCCGCCCGGGGTGGCTTCGCGCTGCAGCAGATCTGCGCGGAGCGGGACATACCGATCCCGTTCTACGGCGAACTGGGCTCGGTCAACCCGGCCGTGGTCCTGCCCGGCGCGGCTGCGGACCGCACCGCCGAGACCGCCACCGGCTACGCCGCGTCGCTCACTCTCGGGGCCGGGCAGTTCTGCACCAACCCCGGGCTGCTGTTCATCCCCGACGACGAGGGCCTGCGCACGGCCATCGCGGGTGCGGTCCAGGCCGCCGCGGGTGCCCCGATGCTGTCTGAGCGGATCCACGAGTCGTACGACAGGGCCGCCGCCGCGCTGGCCGGGCACCCCGCGGTTGCGCCGCTGGCCACCGGGCAGCCCGGTGAGGGCCCGTGGGCGGCCACCCCGCAGGCGTTCCTGACCAGCCTGGACGACTTCGTGGCCGGGCTGCCGGACCTGGCCGGGGAGCGGTTCGGGCCGGCCGGGCTGGTGATCACCTACCCGTCGGTGGACGCCCTGCTGCCGGTGCTGGGCCGCCTCGGCGGCAACCTGGCCGGGAGCATCCATGCCGACCCGGCGTCCGCCGCCGACCTGGCCGCCGCGGCCCGGGTGGCCGACGTGTTCACCCGCACCGTGGGCCGGGTGATCTGGAACGGCTGGCCCACCGGCGTCGCGGTGACCTGGGCCCAGCACCACGGCGGCCCGTTCCCCGCGACCACGAGCCCGCACTACACGTCGGTTGGGGCGACCGCGATCCGGCGCTGGCTGGTCCCGGTCACCTACCAGGACTTCCCGGATGAGCTGCTGCCCGAGGCGCTGCGGGCCCTCGGATAGTGCGGACCGGGGCGTATCTCTACCCGTGGGACGTGGACGGCGACCCCGCCGCCGCGGACCGCCTCGCCGGGCTCGGGCTGACCGGGGTCACGCTGGCCGCCGCGTACCACGCGGTGCGCGCGGTAACCCCGCATCATCCGGGGCACCGGATCGTCACCCGGGACGCCGGGATCTACTTCCAGCCCGATCCGGCCCGCTGGCGTGACGCCCGGCTCCGTCCGGTAGGCGCCGCCCCGGGAGACGACGGCCCGGGCACGTTCGAGCGCGCTGCCGCCGCGCTGCGGGCCGCGGGTCTGCCCGTCACCGCCTGGGTGGTGGTCACGCACAACTCCCGGCTCGCCGATGCGGGGGAGTGCTCGGTGCGCAACGCGTTCGGGGACGTGTATCCCTGGGCCCTGTGCGCCGGCTCTGACGCGGTGCGCGAGTACGCGGCGCTGCTCGCCGCGGAGGCCGCCGCCCTGGCCGGCGTGGACGCGATCGAACTGGAGGCGTGCGGCTGGTACGGCTTCGAGCACGGCAGTGCGCACGACAAGACGGGCAACGTGGCTGGCGCAGCCGGGGGCGCAGGGGACTGGCTGCTCTCGCTGTGTTTCTGCGGCGCGTGCGCGTCGGCGTACCGGGAGGCGGGGGCCGACCCGGCCGAGCTGGCCGCCCTGGTCCGCGCCGCCGCCGACGGCGGCCCGGCGCTGCCCGGCGACGTCTGCGCGATGGTCGACGCGGCTCGTGCGGCCGCCTCCGGGCGGCTGCTCACCGAGGTCCTCGCTGCGGTCCGCGCGGCCTCGCCCGGCCAGCCGGTGCTGGTGCACTCCCACCCTGATCCGCGCGCCGTGGGCGCGAACCCCGGCCACGACCCGGCCGTCCTGTGTGGTCCGGGCGGCGCCGACGGCGTGGTGCTGAGCTGCGGGAACCCGGTCACCGCCGCGGACCTGGTCGCCCGCACCGCGGCGGCCACGCCGCCGGGCTCCAGGATCGCCACCGTCCTGCAGGCCGTGGCCGGTCTCGGCGGCCAGCCCGGGACCCTGGTGGCGCAGGCCGAGGCGGTCCGCGCCGCCGGCGCCACCGAGTTGCGCGTTTACCACGCGGGCCTGGCCGCGCAGAGCGACCTCGCGGCGATCCGCGACCTATGCCGGGCGACGGCCGCGACCCGGCAGTAGCCACCGCGCCACCATGAGCGCGGGCTACAGGTCGGGCACCGCGACGTCCGGGTTGGCCTGGCGGAGCGCCAGGAGGAAATCAAAGAGCCCGATCAGTCGCGGATTGACCCTGACGACGCCGGATGAGCTGGTGAGTACCAGCAGCGGGCGCATCCGCGACATGTCCAATCGGCTGCGCTGGATGGCCAGCACGTCGCCGGCGGGCACTCGCAATTCACGGCGGGGGAAGGCGAAGATGACCTGACCCTCGTCCAGGCGCAGTTCATAGGCAACGCGCAGAGAGAACCACAGGCCACCCCCGGCCGCCGCGATCCAGGCACCGCCGATGACGAGCAAGGCGACCGCGCCGCTGCGCGCGAAGGCTGCCACCACCAGCAGGAGTAAACCACCGCCCAGGCCGAGCCCGAGACCAGCGCGTTGATACCAGCGCCAGGCCGGGCTGGTCGTGCAGGACACCACGCGCCCCAGTATGCGCCGCCGCAAGCGGCGTAAGGCCGCCCCAGCAGCGTGGGTGCCGCACCATGCTGGCATTTGCTAGGACTCGCGTCCTGTGTGCTGGGGGAGGCGGCCAGATATCTAGCGCGGCCGTCCCTCCTGGGGCAGGACGTAGGTGCCGCGATGCGGGATCGTCTCGACCAGGCCCTCATCGCGCAGGACCTGAACGGCTCTCCGTGCGGTATCGCGGGCCACTCCGAACAAGTCCACGAGGTCCTTCTCGCTCGGCAGTGGATCCTCGCCGGGCCGGAATTCGCCCGCCTTAATGCGAGCGCGAAGCCATGCCGCGATCTGGCGATGCGGCGGCACAGCGCCTCGCCTGTTGATCTCGGGCAGGTCCATGATCAGAAAAGGTAGCTGACCAGCAACGAGGCTCTCTGTTGCCATACGTAGGTAGACGTTGGCCTACATCAGACGGTAGCGTCGCAACCACAAGCCACCAGCGGGCCTGAGGGTGCGCGGACACCATCAAGGCCCTCGGCCCGATCCCTCCCGAGAAGGGGACCCAGCCTGTGAGCTATCAAGCCATCCCGCTCCGCGCCCCAGGGATCGTGCGGTGAAGGACCTGGATGCCTCCATGGCCCGTGAGGCAGTGCGGGGGACCGCGCAGCAGGCCGTGGTGGACCTCGCTGCGATCTGTGCCCGCGTGTCAGGGAGCTGCGACGGCTGGCCTCAGCTGGCGACGCAGCTCGACAGCCTCTCGGCCGAACTAGCCCAGGCCGCTGGCTGGCTTCGCGGCGCATCCGTCTGGGTCGGTGAGCACGATGCCTGATGGCCACGAGAACAACGCCCTGCGCGATCTGCTTGAGCACGAGAGGGCGAGGCTGTTTGCGGCCAGGCGTGTCGGCGAGCAGTTAGCGGCCATCGCCGCGCAGGCACCGGGCTACCTGATCACGACGGAGTATTACCCCGGCCGACGTGAGCGGTTCGTCGCGAAGGCGATTTCCCCGGTGGTGCATCCGTACCTGGTCATGACCGACGACCTTGACGACCTGTTCATCGAGCTGCCCGGCCCGGCCGGGGAGTGCGCGGATCATGTCGTTCACGGCATCCACGGCGGATGGCGGTGATGACGAAGCTAGCTGACCCACGGGCGGAGCTTTGGGAGGCTACGCACATGACTGAGATTCCCGTCCGCCATTTCCGCGGCCGCGATGGCGTTCAGCTCGCCTACCGCGAGCTCGGGGAGGGCCGGCCCCTGATAATGATCCACGGATACCTCGGAAACGCCATGACCATGGTCGAGACCGGGCTCGCCGGGAGACTCGCCGCGCAGGGGTACCGCGTCATCCTGCCGGACCTGCGCGGGCACGGCGACAGCGCCCGGCCGCACGACCCCGCGGCCTACCCGCCCGACGCGCTGGCCGACGACGGACTCGCACTGATCGAACACCTCGGACTCACCGACTACGACCTCGGCGGCTACTCGCTGGGCGGACGCACCGTGATCCGGCTGCTGGCCCGCGGGGCGACCCCCGGCCGCGCGATCGTGGGCGGACAGGGGCTGGAGGCAATTATCCACACGGTCGGACGTGGCGGCCAGTTCCGTCACATCCTTACCCGCTTCGGCACGTTCGACCCTGGCTCCCCGGAACAGTCGATGGAAGACTCGGTCACCGCCCGCGGAGGCGACCCGGTCGCGCTGGTTCACGTGCTTGACACGTTCGCCGACACCCCGCTCGCGGCGCTGGCCCGGATCACGGTGCCCACGCTCGTCCTGACCGGGGCCGAGGACGGCCACAACGACACCGCCGAGGCGCTGGCGAACGCCCTGGGAAACGGCCGGTACGCCATGCTGCCTGGTAACCACGGCAGCGCCATTAGCACGCCGCAGTTCGAGGACGCAATCACTGGCTTCCTGAAGGGCGGCCAGCCCGAGAGCTGAACCAGTGCCTTGGCCCCGGACCGGCACCGTTCCGGCCCCGGGAACCGCGCGGGAGCGAGCGGACAGGAAAGTCTGTGGAGCCAAATCTGCGCGCACGTCTCCGCGCTGGAGATCCAGATGCCTTCGGCGTGCTGTTCGACGAGTACGCCCACGCGGTGTACAACCTGGGCTTCCGGCTGAGCGCGAATCGGTCTGCCGCCGAGGAGGTGGTTTCGGTCACGTTTCTTGAAGCCTGGCGCCGCAGGAGCAGGATCGACCCCGGCGGGGAGCCGCTCCGGCCGTGGCTCCTCGGCATTGCGGTGAACGTGTCCCGCAACCTGGCCCGGGCGTCCCGCCGCCACCAGGCGGCGCTGAGCAGGCTGCCGCCGCCGCCCCCGATGCCGGATTTCTCCGAAGAACTAGCCGGGCGCCTGGATGACGAAGCCCGGCTGAGCGAGGTCGGGAAAGCGCTGGGTGCGCTCCGCCGCGAGGAGCGGGAGGTCATCGCGCTGTGCGTCTGGTCGGAATTGGACTACGCCACGGCGGCCAGGGCACTTGGCGTGCCGGTCGGCACCGTCCGTTCCCGGCTGTCGCGGGCGCGCAGCAAGCTCAGGAAGCTGCTGCCCGCCGCCGGGGAACCCGCGGGCGGCTGCGAACAGGTACTGAGTAACCGCGAGAAACGCGGCCCGGCCGAAACGGGAGGGAATCGATGAACGCCGACGATCCTCGTGGCGGGGACCTGGCCGAACTGGCCCGGCTGCTGTCGGCCCCGGCCGAACGGGAACTTCCGTCAGGCCGGCAGCAGGTACTTAGGGAGCACCTGATGAGTGAACTCCGCCTGGCCAGCCCACCGGCGGACAAGCCGGCCACGCGCCCCCGCCGCAAGCCTTCGATCGTCATCGCAGCCGCTGGCGCCGCCGCCCTGGCCGCGGCGATCGTCCTGGCCTTGCTGCCGGGGAGCACACCGAGTCCCTCACCGGCCACCACCCGGCTGCTGGCCAAGATCGCCACCGTCGCCGCAGGGCAGCCGAGCCCACCGGTGCGCAACAGCCAGTTCTGGTACATCAAGAGCTGGGTCTCCAACCTGGTCTGCAACGGCGGGAGCGGAAACAACTGCGTGCTGGAAAAGCCACACGAAGCGCAGATCTGGCAGTCGGTGTCCAACCTCTGCGTCACCGGCCTGCTGCGCGACGACGGCCAGGACACTCCACTGAAGTTCTCCACTAATTACCTGCACTGCCCCTACCAGGGTGGGGTGCACGACCCCACCTACCGGTTCCTGCAATCACTGCCCACCGACCCGCGTGCCCTGCTCAGCCTCATCGAGCGGGACATGCAAGGGCAGCTGCCGCGCCCGGAGGAAGCCTTCACCACCATTGGCGACCTGCTGGGCGCGGCGATCGCGCCGCCCCAGGTCAGCGCCGCGCTCTACCGGGCGGCCGCGCTGATCCCCGGCGTGACCGTGGTCCCGGACGCGATCGACGCGATCGGCCGCCACGGCGTTGCGGTCGCCTACACCTTCCGGGGCATCCGGACCGAGTGGATCTTCAGCAAGAAGACCTTCCGCTACCTCGGGGCACGCGATGTCAACGTCGCAACCGGCTCATCCGCCGGTGTATCCGCCGTCATGCGGCGCGCCTTCGTCGACCACGCAGGGCAGATCCAGGGCTAATTTAGGATGCAGCGGCAGCGTGCCGTTCGTGTACCTTCTCCAGCTACCCCGGCCGGTAGCGACGTTCGTGGAGCCGGGCGAACCGGGCGCGGTGGGCTTCGAGCATGTCGGCTTCTGTCATGGTCCCGTCGTCGTAGGCCGGTGAGACGAGCGGCGCAGCGTGCTGCACCTCGATCACGACGATCGCTTTGACCCGCGCGGTCAGTTTCGAGCCGGCCGCGTGCATCCGGTCGATGCCCTCGGAGAACACGATCGACCCGGGCTCGTGGATCACCGCCCGGCCTTTGAACCGATAACCCTTACGCGCGAACGGGTCGACCACGTTGACCTCTATGAGTGACCCGGCCCGGAGATTCGCGATGGTCTGCGGCGAGCAGATGTCCGCGAAGAACAGGTGGTCGTCATCCCACACGCGGGTCGACCCCTTGGGAGACAGGTTCGGGGATCCGTCGGGGCAGACGGTCGCATGGAACCCGAGCTGCTGGTCGTCGACCAGCCGCTTCATGTCGTCGGTGAGGATTCCCATCCGCAGCCCACCTTGGTCTTGATCCCGCCTGCCACGATAGGCGCCCGGTCTTCGTCTCAGCCCCGGGCCCCGGGCGCGCTATCCGACCGGGAGGCGATCCAGGCTCTCTAAGGACCAGATCAGGTCCAGGCCCCGCGGCCAGGCGACGTTGTGCTCGTCGTAATGGTGCTTGCAGTGCTCGCAGATGCTTCCGTGTCCCTCGAACCTCGAGCAGGTGCATTTGGTGCACGACCCCGTTCCAGCCCGCGCTGGCCTGCGTTCGGTCCCGGTAGCCATGGCGCTGCGATTCCCCTCTCCCGAGTGGCCACAGCGGGGCTCATTCATGCGGCCTGGTCAAGTGATTCTCTGAGTGGACGGCCAGCCTGGCCTGGCGGTTGTCAGAAATGGCGGCTGTCTTTCCGGACAGTAGGAGCGGCCCGAAGCGGTCCGGCCCGGCCGCGGGCCAGGAACTCGGGGTGGGCCAAGGAATGTTTTCCGTACTGCGGGCAACTTAGGAGGCCGCGGATCTGACGGACGGAGACCGGCTAGTGGAAGAGCAGACGGACGACCGTGAGCAGACTGGCAGCACCTCCAGGGCCGGTCGGCCGGATGACGATGACCGCACCGACGACAGCGGCGATCCCGAGCAGGCGGACAACCTGCGCGCCTCGCTCATCGAGTCCGCCCAGGCGCGCTGGGTCGCCGCGCTGACTGACCTGGGCGGCCGCAACACCCTGCTCTATTACAAGGACCGCAGGAGCGGGACCCTGGACCTGGCGGTCGCCGATCCGGAGGCGCTGGACCGGTTCCTGCGCACCGGGTCGGTCCGGCTGACCCGGCTGTTCCGCGATGTGGATGCCCGCGCCGATGCGATCCGGCGGATGCAGGTCATTCACCGGAAGGCGCGGGAGCTGCTGGAGGAGCGGGGGATCCGGGCCGGCTACGTGGCGACCGGGATCGCGCGCTGGGATGAGCTGTTCCTCGAGCCTGCCGCGCCGGTGCTGCTGCGCGGCCTGACCATCACGCCAACCCGGGCCAGGCACGACGACTTCGACCTGGCGCTGGATGACGACCACGAAGTCAACCCGGTGCTGCTGCACAAGCTGGCCAGCGTGTTCGGCGCGGCGACCGAGGAACTCGCCGACAAGCCGCCCGGCCGGGTCGGTGAGCTGCTCCGCCGGGCCGCGGAGGCCGCCGAGGTTCCTGGCTTTGAGATCATCGACCGGCGGGTGATCGGCACCTTCACCTACGCCAAGCTGCCGATGGTCCGGGACATGCAGGCCGCGGGCGAGCTACTGGGAGACAGCGACGTGGTCGCGGCCATCGTCGGCGACCCGGAGGCCCAGGAACTGCTGGGTGCGGGCGACCCAGCCATCGGCGCCGCGGACGGGGCGCTGCTGGACTCGCCGGAGGATGACTACTCGGTTCTTGATGCCGACTCCTCACAGCGCAGCGCCATCGCCGCGGTGCTGTCCGGGCGCAGCCTGGTGATCCACGGCCCGCCCGGCACCGGCAAGAGCCAGACCATCGCGAACCTGATCGCCACGCTGGTGGCGCGGGGCCGGAAGGTGCTGTTCGTCGCGGAAAAGCGGGCGGCCATCGATGCCGTGCTGTCCCGGCTGAAGGGGGTCGGCCTCGGCGGCATGGTGCTCGATATCCACGAGGGCACCAGGGACCGGCTGCGCATCGCCCGCGATCTGGGCGACACCCTGGAGGAGGCCCAGCGCACGGCCGACCCGGATCTCAGTGACCTGCACCGACGGCTGGTCGACCGGCAGCAGCGGCTCAGCCAGCACGCGGCGGCCCTGCACGAAGTGCACAAGCCGTGGGGACTGACTCCGTTCGAGGTCCAGGCCGCGCTGCTGGGCATCCCCGGCGAGGCCCGCACTCACGTTCGGCTGGCCGCGCCGGAGCAGCTCACCCGGGAGGTTGCCGACCGGATCCGCGATGAGCTGCGGGAGTTCGCTCACCTGGGCGGCTTCACGCTGCGGCCGGGCAGCACGCCCTGGTTCGGCGCCGCCCTCCGCACGCCGGACCAGGCGCGCCAAGCCTACGATCTCACCGTCCGGCTCGGCTCGCATGGGCTGCCCGCGGCAATCCACCGCATCGCCCGCGCGGCCGGGGAGACCGGCCTGCGCCCGCCGCAGACCTACCGCGCGGGCGCGGCCGTGATGAGGCTGTATGCCGCAGTAGCGCAAACCCTGGGCCGGCTGGCCCCCGCCGTGTACGCGGCGAGTCCAGATCGCCTGGCAGCAGCGGTCAGTGACGGTGGTGACGTCGCATTCCTCGAGCGCCGGGCGCTGCGCAAGCAGGCCCGCGCCCTGGCCACCGGTGAACCGCAGCCCTCCCGCGAAGAGCTGCACCAGGCGCTGCACGAGGCCGCCGCGCAGCTGGCTGAGTGGCGGGAGCTGAGCTCGGACGGCGGACTGCCCCGGCTGCCGGCCGGCTACCAGGAACTGGACCAGATCCGGGCCGAGTGTGAGGCGCAGCTGACCATGCTGCGCGGTTACGTCGAGATCGCCGATGACCCCGAACCGCAGCTGGCGGCGCTCACCGCCGATCAGGACACGGTATGGAAACTGCCCCGGCTTTATCAGCTGGGCGGCGGGTTTGCCGAGGCCGGCCTCGGCCCGCTGCTGGATGAGCTGGCCCGCCGGGAGGCCGGGCCGGACCTCGCCGCGGCCGCTTTCGACTTTGCCTGGTACACGTCGATCCTGGATCAGATCAGGGTCCGCGATCCCGGTTACGCTGCCCACCACGGCGCCGCGCTGGACGAGATCGCTGATGATTTCCGGATCCGCGATGTGCAGCACCTGGCGGCCAACGCTGGCCGGGTGCGCCGCGCGTGGGCGGACCGCCTCCGCGCCGCCCAGGACCGGCATCCGCTGCAGGCCCGGGTCATCCGCAAGCAGGCGGCGCTGCGCCGTCGCCATCTGCCGCTGCGGCGGCTGCTGGACCAGACCAGTGATGTGCTGTTCCCGCTCAAGCCGTGCTGGGCCATGTCACCGCTGATGGTTAGCCAGGTGCTGCCCGCAACCAGGATGTTCGATGTGGTGATCTTCGACGAGGCGAGCCAGATCATCCCGGCCGACGCCATCCCGTCGATCATGCGCGGGCACCAGATCGTGGTGGCCGGCGATGACCGGCAGCTGCCGCCCACCAACTTCTTCCGCCAGTTCTCTGACGAGGCTGATGAGCCGGCCGACGACGAGAGCCTGGTGTCGTTCGGAGCCGGCTTCGAGTCGGTGCTGGACGCGCTCCGCCCGCTGCTCCCGACCGCGCCGCTGGCCTGGCACTACCGCAGCCGCGACGAGCGGCTGGTGGCCTTCTCCAACACCCACATCTACGGCGGCGCGCTGACCACCTTCCCTGGCGTGCTCCGCGATGACTGCCTGCGCCATGTCGTCGTGGCGCAGGGTCCCGGGCGCGGCCAGGAGGTGTCGGTCACGGCCGAGGTGGACAAAGTGGTCGAGCTGATCCTGGAGCACGCCAGGACCCGGCCGCGGGAGTCGCTCGGCGTCATCGCGCTGGGGGTCAAGCACGCCGAGCGGATCGACGCCGCGTTGCGGGCCGCGCTGGCCGACCGCCCCGACCTGGAAGGGTTCTTCGCCGAGGACTCTACGGAGCCGTTTTTCGTTAAGAACCTGGAGCGGGTTCAGGGTGATGAGCGGGACGCGATCATCTTGTCCATCGGGTACGGCAAGCACCCGGATGGCCGGATGCGCTACCAGTGGGGCCCGCTGCTGCGCGACGGCGGCGAGCGCAGGCTGAACGTGGCTGCCACCCGGGCCAAGCACCGGCTTACCCTGGTCAGCTCGTTCTCCAGCAACGACGTAGACCCGGACCGGGTCACCAAGGCCGGGGCCAGGCTGCTCGCCGACTACCTGGAGTACGCGGGCTCCGGGGGCAGCGTCATCGAGGCGTCGGGGCGTACCGAGCAGAACCCGTTCGAGGCCGACGTGCGTGACCGTCTTGCCGCAGCGGGGATCACGGTCGTGCCGCAGTACGGGGTGGGCGGCTACCGGGTGGACTTCGCCGCCACCCACCCCCAAGACGCGGACCGGATGGTCCTGGCCATCGAGACCGATGGCGCGTCCTACCATCAGTCGCGGAGCGTCCGTGACCGGGACCGGCTGCGCGGCGAGCACCTGCAGCGGCTCGGCTGGAGCTTCCACCGGCTGTGGTCCACCAACTGGTTCCAGGACCCGCAGGCCGAGGTGACCAAGCTCCGCGACGCGTATCAGCGCGCCGTCTCCGCGGCTGATCCTCCTGCCGCGCAGCCATCAGCCGGGGACGCACCCGCCGGGGAGGCGCCTGCGGAACCGGGCCAGGCCCTGAGCCGCCCGGCGCCGCCTGAGGTGCGCAGGCAGCGGACCGATCCCGGCGGGGGATAGCCACCGCGCCAGCAGGCCAGGCCAGACTTCAGGCGGTCGCGGGGTGAGCGGAATCCGGGGCGAGCAGCGCGACGTGCAGCGAGGTGCGTGACTCGGCCGAGTCGAGGCTGACCCCCAGGATGCGCTCGATATGCCGCAGCCGCTCATACAGGGTGGGCCGGGCCAGGTGCGCCCGGGTGGCGGCCTCCGCCTTGTTGCCGCCGGCCGCCAGGTAGGCGGCCAGCACGCTGGTCAGGTCGGTGCCATGCGCGGCGTCATAATCGCGCAGCGGCCCCAGTTCCCGGTCCACGAACGTGGCCAGGCGGGCGTCCCCGCCGAGCAGCGAGAGCAGGCCCCGCAGCCGCAGGTCGGCCAGCCGGTAGAAGGGCCGGCCGTCCTGGGCCCCGGGGGTGTCCGCGGCCGCGTCCGCGACCTGCCGCGCCTCCAGCAGCGAGCGCCGGGCGTCCCGCATGCTGCCCGCGGGCGTGCCCACCCCGATCACCGGCTCCCCGCTGGGCATGCCGTAGGGACGCCGGGCCCGGCGCGCGAGCGCCAGCCGGGCCGCCGCGCACACGCCGGCCAGCACCTGCTCGGGATCGGTCCCGGCGTCGGCGGACAGGACCGCGCCCGCCCGCACGTCATCCAGGGAACCGACCAGCGCGGGAACCCGCTCGGTGCGGCAGGCGTCCGCGAACGCCTCGGCCAGGTCCAGGACGCGGGCCTGGGCCAGCAGGCCGGCCCCGCCGTCCGGGGACCTGATCACGGCGGTGATCAGCTGCCGGCCGGTCACCGGCACGCCCAGCGCCCGGCACTGCGCGGCTATCTCGTCCGGGTCGGCGTCGGGCTGGGCCAGCAGGATGCTGATCAGGGTGCGGTGTGCCTGCCGTTCCAGGCTCTCCTGCTGGCGGGCCAGGAGCCGGCCCAGCGCGAGCGTGGTCGCCGCGCGTTCCACCAGCGCGGTGTCCACCGGGGCGGCTGGCCCGTCGCAGACCAGGATGACCCGTCCCCAGTCCTCGCCGCGGGCACCCACGGTCGTGACCAGCCAGCCGGGGCCGGGATGGTAGGCGGTGCGGGGCGAGGCCGGCACCGCGGCCGAGCGGGCCCCGAAGTCGGCCAGCAGGGCGTCCGGACTGGTCCCGGCCGGCTCGCAGGCGAGCACGTGATGCGACAGGTCTTCCAGGATCAGCGGCCGGCCTGCGAGCAGGGCAGCCTCGCGGAGGATCTCGGCGGGTCCGGCGCCGGCCACGGCCAGGTCGGTGAACACCTCGTGCAGCCGGGCCGAGGCCCGCAACTGCTCCAGCTGGTCGTCGATGATCATGGCGTGCACGGCCTCGGTGATCTCGATAAACGGGACCTCGCGGGTGAACACGATCAGGGGCAGCCCGCGGTCCTCGGCGGCCGCGATGAACGCGGCGGGCAGCCCGCCCGTGTACTTGCGGCCGAGTTCGACGGCGAGGGCGCTCACGCCCACCCCGGCCAGGCCGGCCACGTAGGCGCCGATCAGCGCCTCCTCGTCCGGCAGCGCGATCCCGGTGGTGAGCACCAGCTCGCCGCCGCGCAGCAGCCGGGCCGCGTCGGCCAGCTCGATCGCGTGTACCCAGCGGACCGGCCGGTCCAGCCCGCCGGCTGCCGCCACCACCTGCGGCTGCCCGCGCCGCACCGCATCGAGCCGGAGAACCTCCCGCACCGTCGGCACCCGTCACCCCCTCCGAGGCTGTATCTCCCAGCTTACGGAGCGGCGCTGGTCATAGTGTCAGGATCGGGGGGCTATTCGTGACAGTGTGTCGGGCACGACGCGACGGAGTGTCGGCCAGACTGGGGAACATGTCGGAACTTCACGAGCGGCACCGCCGCGTCATCCCTAACTGGGCCGGGCTCTACTACTCCGAGCCGCTGGAACTCACCGGCGGCAGCGGCAGCCGCGTCACCGACGCCTCCGGCCGCACTTACCTGGACTTCTTCTGCGGCATCCTGACCAACATGCTGGGCTACGACGTGCCCGAGGTCCGGGCGGCGGTCCAGCGCCAGCTCGACACCGGCATCGTGCACACCTCCACCCTGTACCTGATCCGCAACCAGGTGGAGCTGGCCGAGAAGCTGGCCCGGCTGTCGGGGATCGAGAACGCCAAGGTGTTCTTCACCAACTCCGGCACCGAGGCCAACGAGACCGCGCTGATGCTGGCCACCGCCGCCCGCCGGTCCAACCAGGTACTCGCGCTGCGCAACAGCTACCACGGGCGCTCGTTCGGCGCGGTGGCGATCACCGGGAACGGCGCGTGGAAGAGTTCCCAGCTGGCCCCCTTCAACGTGCACTACCTGCATGGCACCGACCGCCAGCTACCCGCCTTCGCCGGGCTGGACGACGCGGAGTACACCGCCGCGTGCGTCCAGGACCTGCGGCACGTACTGACCACGGCGACCGCCGGGGACGTCGCCTGCCTGATCGCGGAGCCCGTGCAGGGCGTCGGCGGATTCACCATGCCCCCGGACGGGCTGCTCGGCGAGTACGCTGCGGTGCTCCGGGAGCGCGGCGCCCTGCTCATCTCCGACGAGGTGCAGACCGCGTGGGGCCGGACCGGCGAGCACTTCTGGGGCATCGGCGCGCACGGCGTGACCCCCGACATCATCACGTTCGCCAAGGGCCTCGGCAACGGGATGGCCATCGGCGGCGTGATCGCCCGCGGTGACCTGATGGACGGGCTGCCCGGCAACGGCATCTCCACCTTCGGCGGCAACCCGCTGTCCACCGCCGCCGCCAA
>DASQRM010000035.1:0-18659 GCA_035642895.1 Streptosporangiaceae bacterium
TCGCCGCTCCGCGCCGAACGCCGGCTCGGCGAGCACCCGCCTGCGGCGGGCCCCGCCTCCCCGACCCCACCGCTACTCCGGGCTACAACCCCCTGAACCCCCCGGACTTAACTGATGACCGGGACGATGTCCGGGGCGTCCAGCAGCAGCGCGTCGGCGGCCTGGTCGGTGGCTTCTTCCTGGGAGGCCCGCTCGGCCTCGATGGTCGCCTCGTAGTGGCTGATCTCGTTGGCCACCTGGCGGTCGTCCCAGCGCAGTGGCTTGGCCAGCAACTCCGCCGCCTCCGCGGCGGCGGACAGGCCGCGGTCCCAGGTCTCGATCGAGATGTGCGTCCGCCGGGCCAGCACGTCATCCAGATGCCGGGCCCCCTCATGCGAGGCGGCGTAGCTCACCTCGGCGCGCAGGTAGTCCTCGGCGCCGGTGAGCGGCCGGCCCAGGTCCGGCTCGGCCGCGATCATGTCGAGGATCTCCGTGGCCAGCGCCCCGTACCGGCCCAGCAAGTGCTCGATCCGGGCCACGTGCAACCCCGACGACCGGGCCAGCCGGTGCCGCGCATTCCACAACGGCAGGTAGCCGTCCGCCCCGGCCAGCGGCACCTCGTCGGTGCAGGACGGCGGGACCCGCCAGTCCAGCCCGTGCGCGACCGCGTCCACCGCGTCCCGGGCCATCAGCCGGTAGGTGGTGTACTTACCGCCCGCGATCATTACCAGCCCCGGCACCGGGTGCGCGACCACGTGCTCGCGGGACAGCCGTGACGTGGAGTCGGACTCGCCGGCCAGCAGGGGACGCAGCCCGGCGTAGACCCCGGCCACGTCCTCCCGGGTCAGCGGGACGGCGAGCACCCGGTTGACCTGGGCCAGCACGTAGTCGATGTCGGCCCGGCTGGCCGCCGGATGGGCCTTGTCCAGGGCCCACTCGGTGTCCGTGGTGCCGACGATCCAGTGCCTGCCCCACGGGATGATGAACAGCACGCTGGTCGGGGTGCGCATGATGATGCCGGTCCGGGACTGGATCCGGTCCCGGGGCACGACCAGGTGCACGCCCTTGGAGGCCCGGATGTTGATCACCCCGCGGCCGCCCACCATGGCCTGCACGTCGTCGGTCCACACCCCGGTGGCGTTGACCACCTGCTGGGCCCGGATCTCCAGGTGCCGCCCGCTCTCCAGGTCCACCGCGCGCACGCCGGTGACCCGCTCCCCCTCGCGGAGGAACCCGGTGACCTGGGTCCGCGAGGCGATCTGCGCCCCGTAACCGGCCGCTGTCCGGATCAAGCTGACCACGAACCTGGCGTCGTCCACCTGCGCGTCCCAGTACTGCAGCGCCCCGGTCAGCATGGACCGCTTCAGGGCCGGCGCGAGCCGCAGCGCGCCCCGCTTGGTGAGCTGCTGGTGACCAGGCAGCCCGCGCGGCTGGCCGAGCGAGAACCCGAGCGCGTCGTAGGCGTTTAGCCCGGCCCCGATGTATGCCCGCTCCCACACGTGGTGGGTGAGCGGGAACAGGAACGGCACCGGGCGGACCAGGTGCGGGGCGATCCGCTGGAGCAGCAGCCCGCGCTCGGTCAGCGCCTCCCGGACCAGGCTCACGTTGAGCTGCTCCAGGTAGCGCAGGCCGCCGTGGATCAGCTTGCTGGACCGCGAGGAGGTGCCGGAGGCGAAGTCACGCGCCTCCACCAGCCCGACCGAGAGGCCGCGGGTGATCGCGTCGAGGGCCACGCCTGCACCCACCACGCCCCCGCCGATCACCAGCACCTGCAGTTCGTCCCCGGTGAGCGCGGCGAGTGCCGCAGCCCGTCCCTCGGGATCCAGCCGTGCCGCCTCCTCCGCCATCGTCACCGTCGCGGCGGCGCGTTCGGGGTCACGGCGACCTCAACTCGCTGGAACTCCTTGAGGTCGGAATACCCGGAGGTGGCCATGGTCCGGCGGAGGGCGCCGATCAGGTTGAGCGAGCCGTCGGGCACGTCGGACGGGCCGTGCAGAATCTGCTCCAGGGTGCCGACCGTGCCAACCTCGACCCGGGCCCCGCGGGGCAGGTCGGGATGGTGCGACTCGCTGCCCCAGTGGTAGCCGCGCCCGGGTGCCTCACCCGCCCGGGCGAACGGAGAGCCGACCATGACCGCGTCCGAGCCGCAGGCCAGCGACTTGGCGATGTCACCGCTCCGGGTCATTCCGCCGTCGGCGATGACGTGCACGTACCGGCCGCCGGATTCGTCCAGGTATTCGCGCCGCGCGGCGGCCACGTCAGCGATCGCGGTGGCCATGGGCACGGTCACGCCCAGCACCGCGGCCGTGGTGTGCCCCGACCCGCCGCCGAAGCCGACCAGCACGCCGGCCGCGCCGGTGCGCATCAGGTGCAGCGCGGCGGTGTAGGTGGCACAGCCGCCCACGATCACCGGCACGTCGAGCTCGTAGATGAACTGCTTCAGGTTGAGCGGCTCCGCCTGCCCGGACACGTGCTCGGCGGACACTGTGGTGCCGCGGATCACGAAGATGTCCACGCCCGCGTCGACGACCGTCTTGTAGTACCGCACGGTCCGCTGCGGGGACAGCCGCGCCGCGGTGGTCACGCCGGCCGAGCGGATCTCCTCGATTCGCTGGCCGATCAGCTCTTCCTTGATGGGTTCGTGGTAGATCTGCTGGAGCCGCCGGGTGGCGGCCTCCTGGGAGAGCTCGGCGATCTCGGCCAGGATCGGCTCCGGGTCCTCGAACCGGGTCCACAGCCCTTCTAGGTCGAGCACGGCCAGCCCGCCGAGCGAGCCGAGCCTGGCCGCGAAGGCCGGCGACACGACGCTATCCATCGGCGAGGCGACCAGCGGCATCTCGAACCGGTAGGCGTCGATCTGCCAGGCGACCGAGACTTCCTCGGGGTCCCTGGTCCGCCGGGAGGGGACGATGCCGATCTCATCGAGCGGATAGGCGCGGCGGCCGCTCTTGCCCCGGCCGATCTCTACGGTGGTCATGGCTTCGTGCTGTCCTTCTCAGGCCCGCCCGCGCCGGGCGTAGTTGGGCGCTTCCGCGGTCATCTCGATGTCGTGCGGGTGGCTTTCCGCGAGCCCCGCCGCAGTGATCTGGGTGAACCGGGCCTCCTGGAGCTCGGCCACGGTCCGCGCGCCGCAGTACCCCATGGCCGCCCGGAGGCCGCCGACCAGCTGGTTCGCCACCGCGGCGAGGGGGCCGCGGTAGGGCACCTGGCCTTCGATCCCCTCCGGGACCAGCTTGTCCTCGCGCAGCACATCATCCTGGAAGTAACGGTCCTTGGAGTAGGACTGGCCGCGCTCGGGGTTGCGCATCGCGCCCAGTGACCCCATCCCCCGGTACAGCTTGTACTGCTTGCCATGGATGAAGACCATCTCGCCGGGACCCTCTTCGCATCCGGCCAGCAGGCTGCCCAGCATCACGCTGTCGGCGCCGGCCGCGATGCCCTTGGCGATGTCGCCGGAGTGCTGCAGGCCGCCGTCGCCGATCAGCGGCACGCCCGCGGCCCGCGTGGCCTGCGAAGCCTCGTAGATCGCGGTGACCTGGGGCACGCCGACCCCGGCCACGACCCGGGTGGTGCAGATCGAGCCCGGCCCGACCCCGACCTTGACCCCGTCCGCACCCGCGTCGATCAGCGCCTGGGCCCCAGCCCGGGTGGCGATGTTCCCCCCGACCACCTCGACCCGGAGGTTGGCCTTGACCTGAGCCACCATGTCCAGGACCGCCTGGGAGTGACCGTGCGCGGTGTCCACCACGAGGAAGTCGGCGCCCGCCTCGACCAGGGCCAGGGCCCGCCCCTTGGCGTCGTCCCCGACCCCCACGGCCGCGCCGACCACCAGCCGTCCCTCGCTGTCCTTGGTGGCGCTGGGGAACTTCTCACTCTTGGTGAAGTCCTTGACGGTGATCAGGCCGCGCAGCTTGCCTGCCTCGTCGATCAGCGGCAGCTTCTCCACTTTGTGCTGGCGCAGCAACGCGAACGCGTCGTCCCTGGATACCCCCACTGGCGCGGTGATCAGCGGCGTCGTTGTCATGACGTCGGCCACCTCGCGGCTGTGGTCGGTCACGAAGCGGATGTCCCGGTTGGTCACGATCCCGACCAGGACCCCGTCCGAGTTGGTCACCGGGACGCCGGAGATGCGGTAGCGGGCACACAACTGCTCGACGTCACCCACGGTGGCATCCGGGCCGCAGGTCACCGGGTTGGTGATCATGCCGGCTTCGGACCGCTTCACCGTGTCCACCATCTGCGCCTGGTCGTCCACGGAGAGGTTCCGGTGCAGCACCCCGGCACCGCCGATGCGCGCCATGGCGATGGCCATCCGGGCCTCAGTCACCGTGTCCATGGCCGAGGAGACCAGCGGTACGTTCAGCGTGATCCGGCGGGTGAGCCGGGCCGTCGTGTCCGCCTCACCGGGCATCACAACCGAGTGCGCGGGCAGCAGCAAGACGTCGTCGAAGGTCAGGGCCGGAGGGGCGAACTTGCCGACGTCGCTCATGACACCTTCCGAGGGTGGCTGCGGGACATCATCAGTCTAGAGGGGTCCCGCCGCCGGGATGGCCGGCACCGGGGTGACCCGCCGCTGGAGGATGCGCGGCTTGGGTGGCCCGGCCGGGTTGGCCCGCCACTGGATGACCTGCCGCTTGGTGGCCCACCGCTGGGTGATCAGCGCACCCGGCGCGGCCGGACGGGCCGCGGCTGCCACCGGCCGCCTGTGGCCGGGCCACGGGCCAGCCGGGCCAGCATGCTGGTGGCGATCAGGCTGGTGATGCTGGCCAGGCTGGCCACGACGCCACCTGCGACCGCGGCCCGCAGCCATGCGGCCGCGCCCCGGGACGGCGTGCCGGCCAGCGCCTGCCAGGCCTCGGCGCGCTGGCCTGCCGCGCGGCCGGGCCACCCGGCCCGGGCTCGGCCGCGCTGGTGGTCGCCTGGCCCGGGGACGCCAGGCTCCGTCACGGTGCCTGGCGTGTCCACGTCCGCGACCAGGGCGCCCAGCAGCGCCAGTGCCGGGTCACGGCTCAAGTCCGGCCCATCGGCGCCGCGCGCCGCGAGCACGTTGATAGCTTCCTCGGACCGCCGGATCTCACCGAGATCGACGGCCCTGCCCCCGGTGACGCCCGCTGTCGCCCGCCTGCGCGTGAAATCCAGGCCGAGTGTCACACCGGGCGCTCCGGGTCCGCGCCCCGTGATCACGCAATCGACTCCTCAATGGCAAGCACCCGGAGCCGGGCCAGCGCCCGGTGCTGGGCTACCCTTACCGCCCCTGCTGACATACCGAGTACGTTACCCGTTTCCTCGGCTGACAGACCGGTCACCACGCGTAGTATTAGCAGTTCACGTAGGTGATAAGGGAGTCGAGCGAGCAGCGCCCTGGTGCGTTCCGCCTCAATGTAGGCCACCACGGTCTCTTCCGGACCGGGCCGCTCGTCCGGCCCGTCGGGCAGGTCCTCGAATGGCACGGCGAGCCGCGACGCGGTGCGGACCGCGTCGGCCACCTTGTGCGAGGCGATGCCGAACACGAACGACGTGAAGGGCCTGCCCATGTCGCGGTACCGCGGCAACGCGGCCAGCACGGCCAGGCAGACTTCCTGGGCGACGTCGTCGGCCACGTAGTACTGCCCGGTGATCCGGCCCAGCCGGGCCCGGCAGTAGCGCATCACCATGGGACGGATCCGCTCGAGCAGGGCCTCGACGGCTCCGGGATGGCCGCGGACCGCCAGGTGCGCCAGGTCACCGAACCCCCCGGGCTCGTCGGCCCATGCTGCGCTGGGTTCCGGTAGGTCGCGGTCGTAGGACCCGCGGTCAGTGTCCGCGGAGCCGGAGGACCCGGAGCCGGAACTCCCGGGGTCACTGGCCCTCTGGGTGTAGCCGCCCGGCCCGTAGGCGTCCGGCTCAGAGCTTCGCTGGCCGGGGATCGCGTGTTCGTGGGTAGCGTGCTCGCGGGCCCCCGCCCCCTCGGTCACCGCGGTCCCGGCCGGGAGCACGGCTCCCTGCCCGTCAGCCACGGCCCGGATGATGCATCCCTCGCTCACGACTGCATGATGCCCAGGAAAACGGGGGTGCTCTCATCAATGTGGGCAACAGAAAGGTCACATTGATGTGTCGCGCAGTCACGTTCCGAACATGAAATTACACTCAGTAATTGATTGACTACTGAGTGTAATTTCAGTTCGAGAGGGTGTCCCTTTCACGGCCATAGATATCGAAGCACCAGGACAATGGGCACGTAAACCCGGTAAAGCCGTCCAGCCACCCTAGATCTCGTCCCGGCCACATCACCCCGGCCACCGGGTCCCCGCGCCTCACGAATCACACCAGCCCCGGGAACCCTCCCGGCCGTGCGCCGCCGGGCGGGTGCGGCCGCCACATTTCACGTACGTGGTGCGCCAGGAAGGGTGTTTTGTCTGCTTCGGATGCACCCAGATACGTGAAACGTGGGCGGGAGGGTCCAGTGTGACTGAGGGGCACAGGCGGGACAGCCACGACCAGGGCCGCGGCCACCGGGCGGGCGGGCCACCGGGCGGGCAGGCCACTGGGTAGGCAGGCCACCGGGTAGGCGGGCCCCGCGTCTCCGTGTAGGGCCGCTGGGCGGGTGGGCCACCGCGTGTCCGTGATCGTGAACTGGGCCGGCCCGACCGAGGTCGTCCCAGCACGCCGCAGGCCCCCACCCGGGATGAAGCCGGGTGGGGGCCTGCGGTGTTCGTTGCGGATCTTTTGTTCTCGGGTTTTAGTGCGCGTGGCCGTGCGAGTGACCGTGGCCACCCGCCGCTGCCTCGTCCTCTTCCTCGGGCTTGTCCGCCACCAGAGCCTCGGTGGTCAGGAGCATGGCCGCGATGGACGCGGCGTTGAGCACCGCCGACCGGGTCACCTTGACCGGGTCGATGACGCCCTGCGCCAGCAGGTCACCGTACTCGCCGGTGGCTGCGTTGTAGCCCTGCCCGTGGGGCATTTCCGCGATCTTGGCCACCACGACCATGCCCTCGGCGCCCGCATTCTCGGCGATCCAGCGGGCCGGCGAGATGAGGGCGCTGCGCACCACCGACACCCCGGTCGCCTCGTCGCCGGTCTTGCCGAGGTCACCCAGCTTCGCCGCGATGTGCACGAGGGCGCTGCCCCCACCGGGGACGATGCCTTCCTCGATGGCCGCGCGGGTCGCTGAGATCGCGTCCTCGAGGCGGTGCTTCTTCTCCTTCAGCTCCACCTCGGTGGCGGCGCCGACCCGGAGGACGGCTACCCCGCCGGACAGCTTGGCCACCCGCTCCTGCAGCTTCTCCCGGTCCCAGTCCGAGTCGGTCGCCTCGATCTCGGCCCGGAGCTGGCGGACCCGGTCGCTGATCGCCTCGGCGTCGCCGGCCCCGTCCACGATCGTGGTGGTGTCCTTGGTCACCACCACCCGACGGGCCTGGCCGAGGGTCTCGAGCCCGATGTTCTCGAGCTTGAGGCCGATCTCCTCGCTGACTACCTCGCCGCCGGTGAGGACGCCGATGTCAGCCAGCATGGCCTTGCGCCGGTCACCGAAGCCCGGGGCCTTGACCGCCACCACGTTGAGCAGGCCGCGAATCTTGTTCACGACCAGCGTGGAAAGGGCCTCACCGTCGACGTCCTCGGCAATGACCAGGAACGGCTTCTTGGTCTGGGCGACCTTTTCCAGCAGCGGCAGGAAATCTGCCATCGAGGAGATCTTGCCGCCCATCAGCAGGATGTAGGCGTCGTCGGTGACGGCTTCCATCCGCTCCGGGTCGGTCACGAAGTACGGGGAGATGTAGCCCTTGTCGAACTGCATTCCCTCGGTGAACTCGAGCTCGAGGCCCATGGTCGGCGATTCCTCGACGGTGATGACACCGTCCTTGCCGACCTTGCTGAACGCCTCGGCGATAAGCTCACCGATCTTCGGGTCCTGCGCGGAGACCGTCGCCACGTTCGCGATCTCCTGCTGCTCCTCGACCTCGCTGGCCGACTCCAGCAGCAGGTCGGACACGGCGGCGGCGGCCGCGTCGATCCCCTTCTTCATTGCCATGGGGTTCGCGCCCGCGGTGACGGAGCGGCGGCCCTCACGGACCATCGCCTGCGCCAGCACGGTCGCGGTGGTGGTGCCGTCGCCTGCCACGTCGTTGGTCTTCGTGGCGACTTCCTTGGCGAGCTGAGCACCGAGGTTCTCGTACGGGTCCTCCAGGTCCACCTCTCTCGCGACGGTCACACCGTCGTTGGTGATGGTCGGAGCGCCCCACTTCTTGTCGATCACGACGTTGCGGCCCTTCGGACCCAGCGTCACCTTGACGGTGTCGGCGAGGCGGTTGACGCCGCGCTCCAGAGCGCGCCGTGCCTCCTCGTCGAACTCCAGCATCTTGGCCATGAGCACCTCAAATTGCCGTGTATAGGTCGTGCCCGGCGGCCGGGATGACCCGGCCACGGGCCCGGTTTGGTCCTGCGGACCTCTGGTTTTACGGACCACCGCCCCGGACGCCAGACAAGCGCCGGGGCGGTGGTCCTAAGCGGTTGCCCGCCGCGGGCTGCGGGCCCGCGGCGGCGCCGCCGGTTACTGCTCGCTCTACTTCTCGATGATGGCGAGCACGTCACGGGCGGAGAGCACCAGGTACTCCTCGCCGTGATACTTCACCTCGGTGCCGCCGTACTTGCTGTACAGCACCACGTCACCGACCTTGACGTCCATCGGCACGCGCTTGGCGCCAGCGTCATCGAACCGGCCGGGGCCCACAGCCAGGACTTCGCCCTCCTGGGGCTTCTCCTTGGCGGTGTCTGGAATGACGAGCCCGGACGCAGTGGTCTGCTCGGCCTCCAGAGTGCGGACCACGATCCGGTCTTCGAGTGGCTTGAGAACAACCTTGGTAGCGGTCGCCACGATCTGACCTCCTCCTCCGAAAAGGATGGGGAAACGACTATTAAGAGAGGAACGACCAGGGCCAGCTGTCGTCGCGGGTGCCAGTCCAGCCTCGTCGCATTAGCACTCTACCCTAGAGAGTGCCAGTCCCGAACAGTAGTCCGGGCACGGCGCGCCGTCAAACGTCCGGCCGGTAAACCTCAGGCCAGGACGCTGGTCACCGGGAGCGCTGAATCGGCGCCCACGTCCAGCGGCGACGGCTTGGCGTCGCGGGCCACGAGTTCCGCCCCGAGGGCCGCGACCATGGCCCCGTTGTCCGTGCACAGACCGGGCCGCGGTACCCGCAGCCGGATGCCGGCCGCCTCGCAGCGCTCCGCGGCCAGCGCGCGCAGCCGGGAATTCGCGGCCACGCCGCCGCCGATGACCAGATGGTCCACGCCGTGGGCCCGGCAGGCCTGCACGGCCTTGCGGGTCAGCACGTCCGCTACCGCCTCCTGGAAGGAGGCCGCGACGTCGGCCACCGGGACACTGGCCCCGGCGGCGCGCCGCTCCTCCACCCAGCGGGCCACCGCGGTCTTCAGCCCGGAGAAGGAGAAGTCGAGGGTCTGGTCCCGGTACTTGGCCCGGGGGAAGGCGATCGCGGCGGGGTCACCGGACCGGGCCTGCATGTCGATCGGCGGCCCACCGGGGAACGGCAGCCCGAGCACCCGGGCCACCTTGTCGTAGGCCTCACCGGCGGCGTCGTCGATGGTGGCCCCGAGCGGCTGCACGTCGCCGGCGATGTCGCGAGCCAGCAGCAGCGAGGAGTGCCCCCCGGACACCAGCAGCGCGATGGCCGGCTCAGGCAGTGCGCCGTGCTCCAGCTGGTCCACGGCGATGTGGGCGGCCAGGTGATTCACCGCGTACAGCGGCTTGCCCAGGGCGAGCGCGTAGGCCTTGGCCGCGCACACGCCGACCAGCAGCGCGCCGGTCAGCCCGGGCCCCACGGTCACTGCGATCGCGTCCACGTCGGCCAGCGTGACCCCGGCCATAGCCAGCGCCCGGTCCACCGCCGGGACCATGGCCTCCAGGTGCGCGCGGCTGGCCACCTCGGGTACCACGCCGCCGAAGCGGGCGTGCTCCGCGACGCTGGAGGCCACGGAATCGGCGAGCAGCTCGTGCCCGCGCACCAGCCCGGCGCCGGTCTCGTCGCAGGACGTCTCGATGCCCAGAACCAGGGGGGCGGGAGAGGACGTCATCGGGAGTCTCCGGTCGGCGGCCTGGTGTCGTCCCGTCTCGGGCCGGAGGATCTCGTGCCAGTGGTCCCCGTGCCTTTGGTTCTCGTGCTGGAGAACCCGAACCGCCGGGGCCGGGGCCGGGGCAGGCTGAGCTGCATCACCAGGGCGTCCGTCCCGGACGGCTGGTAGTAGCCGCGCCGGACGCCGATCCCGGCGAAGCCGCGGCTGCGGTACAGCCGCTGGGCGCGGTCGTTGTCCACCCGGACCTCGAGAAAGACCTCGGTGCAGCCCTGCCGGGCCGCCTCGGCGACCAGGCTGTCCAGCAACATGGCCCCGATCCGCTGGCCCCAGCGGTCCTTCACCACGGCCATCGTGAGCACGTCGGCCTGACCGCCGCCCGGGCTCAGCAGCCCCGCATAGCCGACCAGGCCACCGGCGTCCTCGGCGACCAGGTAGTACCGCCCGCTGGCCTCCGCCCCCTCCAGCTCGGACGTCAGCATGGCTTCCGACCACGCCTCGTCCCCGAAGAGGGCCGCCTCCAGCCGCAGGACGGCGGGAAGGTCGGCGGGGGTCATGGCGCGGAGCGTGATGCCTGGCGTCGCGGCGGGCATCGTCGTCGGGCGCCCCGGGGGGGCGGCGTCGTGGCGCGTCACGGGACCGTCACCCGCTTCGGCGGGCCGGGCACCCGGGCGTCGGGCCGGCGCAGGTAGATCGGCTCGGCCCCGGAGCCGGGCTCGCCCGCGGCGAGTTGGTGCGCCGCGATCCCGGCCAGGGTGCCCGCCGCCGGGTAGCACGGCTCGATGGGCTCACCCAGGACACCCGGGTAGAGCAGCGCCCCCATGCCTGCGGTCAGGATGCCTGGGCTGTTTGCCGCTCTCCCGGCCGCCGTCTCGGCCACCACTGTCCCGGCCACGTCGGCCGGGAAGCCGACGGCGGGACCGTCCAGGCGGCGGCCGTCGGCGTCGTAGCGGGCCCAGTACACCTCGCGCCGCCGGGCGTCGGTGGCCACGATGAACCCGTGCCCCGCGGCGGTGCCCGTGCTTGCGACGCCGGCGGCGACCACGTCGAGGGTGCACACCCCGTACACCGGCACGCCGAGGGCGCTGCCGAGCACCCGGGCGGTGACCAGTCCCGCGCGCAGCCCGGTGTACGGGCCGGGCCCGGTCCCGGCGGCGACGGCGGTGATATCCAGCCGGCCCGCGCCGGCCTCGGCCAGCACGGCGTCGATGGAGGACGCCAGCAGTTCACCGTGGCGGCGCGCGTCGACCGTGGTGGTCTCGGCCAGCACGTGCGTCCCGTCATGCAGGGCTACCGTCACGGCTGGCGTCGCGGTGTCGAACGCGAGCACTAGCACGGGGGCCAAGCCTAGTTGACCGGCCCTAGTTGACCGGCCCTCGCTGACCGGCCCTCGCTGACCGGCCCTCGCTGACCGGCCAGGCGAGACAGAGCAACCACGCAGGCTGCGAAGCGGCTCACTTCAGCTTCGCGATGACATCGCGGGCCGCGGCGATCGCCCCAGCCCGGAGCTGGGCTGGGGAGACCGCCCCGTAGCCGCCGTGTCCGCTGTTGCCCTGCAGGACCGCGGTGAGCACCACGTTCCGGTCGCGAACCACCACCGTCATCAGGTCCGTCTTGAGGCCGGGTGACCGCGTGACCTGCAGCGCGGAGAACGCCTTGGTGCCCAGCCCCGGGATCGCGGTGATCGTGGCCTTCGGCAGGTGGGTGGCCTTAGGCGGGCTGGTCTTCTGCTGCAGCGCGGCGGTGTATCCGTCCATCGCCGAAAACGTGGCGCTGCCGTCGCCGCTGGCCAGGCCGTTCGGCGTATACGCCTGCACCTGGACATTCAGCAGCCGGTAGAGCGGCCGGTGATCCAGTGTCCAGCTGCACAGGCTGGCCTCGCCGCCGTCCAGCGAGTTCGGCGAGGCGACGACCCGCTTTCCCGGCAGGTACTGGTTAAGCGTGCTGGCGGTCACCGCGGTGCACGCGTTCGGGACGGTCTTGAACTCACCGGGCAGGAACGTCGTGACCAGCGGGTTGGGCGCCGCGGCCGGCTTGCTCCCCCCGCTGACCAGGAACCAGACTCCGACGCCGACGAGCACGGCCACTGCGAGCACGCCGCCCCAGAGATAGATGGATCGGCGGTTCCGGCGGGCGCGGGCCGCGGCCTGGCGGCCCCGCGGGCGTACCGGGGGCGGGGGGAACTCTCCCGGCTCCTCGTCCTGCCCGGCGGGCTTGCCGTAGTCCGACGGCTCCTCGTAGCCCGCCGGTTCGTCGTAGCCGACCGCAGCAGCGGGCTCGTCGTACCCGGCCGAACCGCCGTAACCCGCCCGCCCGCCGTAGCCGGCCCGCGCCTGACCACCAGGTGCGCCACGGCCGGCGGGGTCGTCGTACCCGGCGGGCGCGCCGCGCCCGGAGTCCGGGCGGGCCGGGGCGTGCCGCTTCCCGCGGGTCGAGCCTTGTGCCCAGCGCGGATCCACCGCGAGCCCCGCCCAGGGCGGGAGCTCTTCGTCGTCGTCTGGGTAACGGTCATCGTTCCATTGCCGGTCGTCACGTGGGGACGGCCGACGAGAACGAGGGGGACGGGGCCCCTGCTGAGCCACGGCGCGCCTCCGGGAAAAGGGATCAGACCGTGCAGAACGGCGCGAGACGCATTACCGGACGGCAGCCGTCCGCGGGGCGGCTGAGCTCAGCAATGCGGGGACAGTCGGCAACTATATGGCTTTGGGTGTCACGGGTAGGGCACAACGCGCGGATCCGCGGCGGATGCCCACCGCTCCCCGATACCGGCCAAAGTCACTAGCCGCATCTCCCCCGGCTCACCGGCCGGCGGCATCGTGATCGTGACCTCCAGGCGGTCGGCCGCGAGCTCCTCGACCAGGCCCTCGCCCCACTCCACCACGGTCACGCAGTCCTCCAGGGACGCATCCAGATCCAGGTCGTCCACTTCAGCGACGCTGCCCAGCCGGTAGGCGTCCACGTGGACCAGCCCCGGCCCGCCGCTCAGGGCCGGGTGCACCCGGGCGATGACGAACGTCGGGGAGGTCACCGGCCCGCGGACGTCCAGGCCCTGCCCGATGCCCTGCGCCAGGGTGGTCTTCCCAGCCCCGAGCGGCCCGGTCAGCACCACCAGGTCACCGGCCCGGAGCAGGGCAGCGATCCGCTGGCCCAGGGCCCGCATGTCATCTCCGGTGGCCACCGGGATGCGGTCAGCCGGCCCGGTGGCGGAGTCGTGGCCAGACCCCACGCTGCAGCACCTGCCCTCTTCGTCTCGTAACCGGTCTCGCCCGCGGTCTCTGGCCCGGTCTCGTGCCGTACGGGCCCGGGAAGTGTTCTCAGGCGGACCGTTCGCGGGCCGCCGAGCCTGCGTCCACCCGGGCGATCAGGCCGGTGATCGCCTCGTTGACCACCTCGGGAGCCTCCAGGATAAGGGCGTGGCCGGCGCCGGGCACCGAGACGAACTCCGCACTGGGAATGGCCTCGGCCAGTTCCAGGCCCAGAGATGGCGAGATGAGCCGGTCCTTGTCGCCGGTCAGCGTGACCACCGGAACCCGGCCCAGGGTGGCGAGCGTGCCGCGCATATCCACGCCGTACAGGGCTTCGCCGAACGCGGCGACCACCTCGATCGGGGTAGATCTGATCATCTGCTCCAGAAAGTCCACCACCGCAGGATGCACCTGCGAATTGCCGAAGCCGATGAAGCGGGTACTGAGGAAGGACAGGTCGCCGGCTACCCGGCGGCCGCGCTCCACCAGCATGGCCCGGTAGCCGGTGGCGGCGCCACGCAGCACCACCGGGAGCGCCCGGGTGAGCACGGGCCTGATCGGCCCGGGCATCCAGGGGCTGCCCGCGGACAGGCCGCTGGCCGCGCTGGAGATCAGGGCCACCCCGGTGACCTTGGTCCCGAAGAGCTCGGGATGCTGGCCGGCCAGCGCCATGATCGTCATGCCGCCCATCGAGTGCCCGACCAGGATCACCGGCATGTCCCCGGGAGCGACCGCCTTGATGATCAGGTCCAGGTCGGCGCCGAGCCGGTCGATGCTGGCCACGCCCGCCGCGGACCGCCCGGACCGGCCGTGGTCCCGCTGGTCCCAGAACACGAGGCGGTGCTGGCCCAGGGCGGCCCGCTGGAAGTGCCAGCAGTCCTGGTTCAGCGTGTAGCCGTGGCAGAAGATGATGGTGTGCGGCTGGGGTGGCGCGTCCAGCAGAGCCTGGTTCTCGGCGGGCGGTTCGTCGATCTCCACGTGCAGCGAGACCCCATCGTCGGCCAGGACGGTGAGCGGCTGGCCGCGTAGCTGGCCCAGTCCCGCCGGCGCCGTGGTGCCGCGCAGGACCTGGGTCCGGCCGATCGCGATCCGCTCGGCCGCCACGACAGCTCCGGCTCCCGCCGCTACGGCTCCCGCCGCCAGCCCCGCCACTCCCGTGATCCGCCGCCAGGTCGCCATCGCACCTCCCTGCCGCGCGCCCCGGCCCGGCGACCTGCCGGCCGGTGGCGCGTCAGGCTTGCGGCCCCGTCACCGTGCCCGACAGCCCCGCGCCAGGGGACTCACTGTCCTCGTATGCTACTCCACGGTAAGTTCGCGGGATTCCCCCGGCAAAGTTGGTCACGACCTCGTAGGAAACCGTGCCCAGGGCGTCCGCCCACTGCTGGGCTGTGGGCTCACCGGAGTCGCCCGGGCCGAACAGCACCACCTCGTCGCCGGTCTCAGCCGACTCGGCCCCGAAGTCCAGCACGGACAGGTCCATGCATACGGTGCCGGCGATGCGCCGCCGCTTACCGCGGGCCAGCAGCTCGACCACCCCGGAGGCAGTCCGGGGGATCCCCTCGGCGTAACCCAGCGGGATCAGGCCCAGGGTGCTCTCGCCCTGGGTCGTGTAGTGGTGGCCGTACGACACGGCGGTGCCGCCCGGGACGCGCTTGACCAGCGTCAGCCGGGTCCGCACCGTCATCGCCGGGCGGAGCCAGTCCGGTGCGCCCCCGGGAATGGTGGCCAGCCCATAGATCGCGCCGCCCGGGCGGACCAGGTCGAACCAGGTGCCTGGGAAGTCCAGGGCCGCCGCCGTGTTGGCCAGGTGGCGCACCTCGGGCCGGGCTCCCGCGGCTTCAGCCAGCGCGACGGCGTCGGTGAACCGGGCCAGCTGGATGGCGACCGAAGGATGTCCCGGTATGTCCGCACAGGCCAGATGGGACCATATCCCGGCAATGGTGATGTTCCCGGCGGCCTCGGCGGACCGGGCTGCGGCGACCAGGGCCGCCCAGCCGGCCGGGGTGGCACCGCCCCGGGCCATCCCCGTGTCGATCTTGAGGTGAACCCGGGCCGGGCGCCCGGCCGGGATGGCCGCGGCGGCGACCTCGTGCAGCAGCGGCACCGCGTCCACGGTCAGGTCGACGTCCTCGCGGATCGCGGCCTCGTGCGCCGCGCCGGGCGCCCCGAGCAGGCTCAGCACCCGGGTCGTGAAGCCGGCCTGCCGCAGCGCCAGCGCCTCGTGCTCATGCACCACGCCCAGCCACTGCGCGCCGCCGGCCAGCGCCGCGTGCGCCGCTGGAATCATGCCGTGCCCGTAGCCGTCGGCTTTGACCACCGCCATCACCGGTGTGCCGCGGACGTGCTCGCGCATCGCCTCGACGTTGCGGGCGACGGCGGCCAGATCGATGAGCGCTTCCGCGTGACCGTCCATGGGCTCCCAGTTTGCCAGTAGACAGGGTCCGGCCCGTCCCCCAGCTAGCGCGACGCCGGTGGTGGTTGCGGGGCGCGGCCGCGGTTGCCGGGCCGGTGGCGGCGGTTGCCGGGCGTCGCGGGGGTTACCGGGCCTCGCGGGGGGTTACCGGGCGTGGCGGCGTTAGCCGGGCCCGGTAGCGGTTATCGGGCGCGGCGGACAGACCTGATCGCGTCGGGCAGCGCGCCAACCACATCCGCCGCCCCGATCGGGGCCTCCGCGTACCCCGCCCTGGGGTCTTCAGGGTTCGCGATGTCCCAGCCGCCGGTGGACGGCTCCACGGCGGGCGCCGGGCGCGCCCCGGCCCCGGCGGCGGCCAGCCGGGCCGCGAGCCCGTGCAGGTACGCGGCAGCCGCTGCCGCCTCGCCGACCTCCAGGCCCTGGGCCAGCAGCGAGCCAGCCAGCCCGGACAGCACGTCTCCGGTACCCGCGGTGGCCAGCCACGAGGTACCGGTGGAGTTGACCCGCACCGGCGGCAGACCATCCTGGCTGACCTCGTCCCGGCCAGCTTCGTCCTGGGTGATCCCGTCCTGGGTGGTCCCATCTTGGGTGGTTCCGGCCTGGGTGGCCACTGAACGCCCGTCTGGGGTGGCAATCACTGTGGTGGATCCCTTGAGCAGGACCGTCGCCCCCAGGCTCGCTGCGGCCTTCCTGGCGTGTTCCAGGCGGCGGCTCTCCACGTCGGCGGGATCGGCGCCGAGCAGCCGCCCCAGTTCCCCCGCGTGCGGGGTGAGCAGCGTCGGCGCGTCGCGGGAGAGCAGACCCTTGTGGGCCGCCAGCAAGGTCAGCCCGTCCGCATCCACCAACACCGGCACGTCGCTGGCCAGGACCGCGGCCAGCCGGTCCCGGGCCTGGTCATCGGTACCCATGCCCGGACCCACCACCCAGGCCTGGACGCGTCCTGCGGCGTGCACATCTTCTCCGGCCGGGATGTCCTGGCCGGTCACGGTGATCACCGCCTCTGGCCAGAGCAGCCGGACCACGGCCACCGCCGGCGCCGCGGTCACCAGCCGGACCATCCCGGCCCCGCCGCGGATCGCACCGCCCACGCCCAGCGCGGCCGCGCCGGTGAACCGCTCACTGCCCGCCACGATCCCGGCCACGCCCCGGCGGTACTTGTCGGAATCCCCGCCCGGCTGAGGCAGCAGCGCACCCACGTCCGGGGCCTGCAGTGCGCTCGCGTCCGGCGAATCCAGGTACGGGCCGAGGCCAATGTCGATCAGCTCGACCACCCCCGCGTGCCCGGCGCCCGGGTCGATCAGCAGGCCGGGTTTCAGGGTGCCGAACGTTACGGTCACATCGGCCTGGATCGCGGATCCCTCGACCACGCCAGTGTCCGCGTCCACCCCACTCGGCAGGTCCACCGCGACCACCACGGCCGGGGCGCGTGCGGCCAGCCCGGCCAGCGAGGCTTGCGGCTCCCGCAGCCCGCCCCGGCCGCCGATGCCCAGCAGGCCGTCGAGGATCAGGTCGGCCGCGCCGATGGCCGCTGGGACGGCGTCGTCGTCCGCGCTGGCCACGCGGCCGCCGGCGGCGCGCAGCGCCGCCGCGCCCTGCTCATGCACCCGTGAGCCCGCCGAGACAGCCAGCACCGCAGCCCCGCGGCTGGCCAGCCGGGCTCCCGCGAAGAGCGCGTCGCCGCCGTTGTCCCCGCTACCTGCGAGCACTACCACCCTGGAGCCGGGAATCTTCCTGACCAGGCCCGCACTCACTGACGCCAGCCCGGCCGCAGCCCGCTGCATCAGCACGCCCGGCGGCAATTGCGCCATCAGGGCCTGCTCCGCGGCCCGGACCTTGCGTACCTGGTGGGCGTATCTCATCCCTCGGCCACCACCATCGCAATGCTCATCCCGGCATCATGACTCAGCGAGACATGCCAGTGGCGGATTCCCCGCTGGTCCGCCGCGCCGGCGACGGTGCCCCGGATCTCGAGCCGGGGGCAGCCCGACGCGTCCCGGATCACCTCTACGTCGGTCCAGTTCAGCCCGGCAGGTGCGCCCAGCGCCTTGGCCACTGCTTCCTTCGCCGCGAAGGTGGCCGCCAGGGACTCCGGCCGTCCGCAGCGTTCGCTCTCGGCGAACAGCCGGGCCGCCAACGCCGGGGTACGCCGGAGCGCCGCCTCGAAGCGCCCGATGTCCACCATGTCCACCCCGATGCCAATGATCACCTGCCCAGCCTGCCACGCGATCGCGTGGGGCGCGGGCGGCTGGGGCGCCCCGAGTGGGCCGGGCTTAGGTAGCCGACCGCCAGAGGCCGGTGACCGACGTGTGCGCGGGTGGTCAAGGGATCGGGGGTGCGCGGTGGCCAGGGGGCCGGGGATGCCGGTGGCCAGGGACCGGGGTGCGCGGTGGCCAGGGCGGGCCGGGCGTCCGTGGTCAAGGCGGGAGCAGGCAGGCCGGACCGCAGCGGCGCAGCCGCCCGTCCCAGCCGCGCCCGGACAGCACCGCACCCACCTCGGTGGCTACCAGGCAAGGCCGCTGAGTCACGTCCGGCCATCCGTACCTCAGCGTGACCTGCCCTTCGGCGGCGCAGGCGTTGTCGCGGCGGACATCGCGCCAGCGGAGCTCCACTGGGTGAGCGGCCCGGCCGTCCAGTTCGACCACCACGCCGTACGCCTGGTAGGTGACATCCTGGTACTGGCGCTGCCCCGCCCGGCTCACCCGGTACTGCCGGACAGCGGTCGGTAGCCCATGGGGCCGCTCGACCCGGTTGACGTACCGGAACTCCAGCAAGGAGTGAACCCCCTGCGCACCGAGGCCGAGCGCCGCCCCTAACTCCGTCCGCCACCGCATCCGCGCCCGCCGCTCCATGGCGGCGGCGATCCGGTCCGGCGTGGTGCGCCGACTCGCGCAGCCACGCAGCACCCAGCTCAGCGCGGCATCGAGGCTTTCGGCCGAGTAGGCCAGGTCGAGGACAGT
>DASQRM010000036.1:0-39515 GCA_035642895.1 Streptosporangiaceae bacterium
GCATGTTCAGCGCATCCATGCTGTGATCGCGATGCGCGCGGGCCGCCGCCAGATGGTAATCGTTGAGCGAGTCCAGGAAGCTCTCGTCCGCGTACACCCGGCCGTCCACCAGCGGGCCGCGGGTGTGCTCCAGGACCGCGACGACATCCTCGCCGCTCAGCGTCTTGTACGTCTCCAGGGCGTGCGCGATGCACAGCACGCTGGCCCGGTCCTCAGTGAGGAGATCCTCGACCTTCTGCAGCAGGCCGCCGAGGTTGTCCTCGATCCGGTCGGCCAGCGCGCGGCGCATCTCGGCCTCGTGGTCCTTGCCCTTCTGCTTCCGGCCGCCCGCGCCGCCGCCCGGCGAACCGACCTCGAGCCGCTTGGCCATGGAGTAGGACGACACCGTGGAGCCCATCCCCCAGAAGCCCTCCATGAACGAGGCCACGGTGGTCGCCTGCTCCAGGTCGCCGGAGACGCCGGACGAGCTGTCGTTGTTGAAGAACATCCGCTCCCCGGCCAGCGACGCCAGCGAGACCAGGATGTCGGTCTCGTACTCGCTGCGCCACCGGGTGAACTGGTCCTCCGGCGGGATGCTGGCCACCATGCCGAGATAGTCGCTGCCCTTCTCGATGGTGGCGATGTCGATCTCCATGTGCTGCCGGGTGCGGTAGGCCACCAGCGCGTGGCACGCCTCGTGGATGGCCACCGCGTGCCGCTCCCGCTCGATGTATTCCACGTCCTCCGGCGGCCCGAGTTCTTTCAGCTGCTTGGCCCGGATGACGTCACCCCAGGTGATGACGTCCCGGCCGTCCCGGATGGCGGTGATGAGCGCCTCGTTCACCAGGTCCTTGATGGTGGCGCCGGTCGCGTACGGGGTGATGGTGGCGAGCTTGTCGATCTGCTCCGGGGTGAGCTCGTGCCGGACCTTGGCGAAGTAGCCCTCGTAGGTGCGCACCCGGCCGGCCTTGGACGGGTAGCCGACCTTGTAGATCCGGTCGATCCGGCCCGGTCGCAGCAGCGCCTCGTCCAGCGCCTCCGGCAGGTTGGTGGCCATCATGACCAGCATCCGGTACTTGGGCGGGGGCTTGGGGCGCAGTCCGAGCAGCCGGCGGACGTGGCGGTTCACGAAGCCGCGCGGCTTCTTCAGCCCAGACATCTCGGTGAGCAGGGCCTCCAGCGTGCCCATGCCCCCGCCGCCGCCCATGCCCATGCCCATCATCTGCTTGTTCCGCGTGGTGTCCGGCTCCTCACCCACCGACGATGACAGGGCCCGCCGGGCGAGTCGCCACTGCACGTCGTCGGACAGGTAGGAAAAGCCATGGCACCCGCCCGCCTGCCAGGCCGCCGGGGTGGCCCGGCCGCCCGGGAAGTTCGGGCCTCCCTGGGCCAGCGCGCCGCGGCGGCCCAGCGAGTCGGCCTCGTCGAAGAACACGATCACGCCGCCGTACCGGAGCGCGAGCCGGCGCAGCTTGCGGAACAAGGACTTGACCTTGAGGATGCCGACACCCATGAACATGTTGATGAACGCGCCCGGGTCCACGAACACGTAGGGGCGGCCGGTCTCGCCCGCCACCGCCTCCGCCATCAGCGTCTTGCCGGTGCCGGGCGGTCCCCAGAGCAAAATGCCGCCGGGCACGTAACCGCCCCGGGACTCGATCTGCTCTGGGTCTTCCAGGTACAGGATGTTCTCCTTAACCCGCTCCAGCACATGGTCCTGGCCCCAGACGTCGCTGAACCGGGTCTTGATGTCGTCCGGGTAGTAGACATCCACGCCGCCCCGGGACAGGAACCAGAAGATCGCGGCGAACTGGAGCACCACGAAGAGCAGGATGACGACCAGCTGCAGGAGGAACGGCAGCGCGCTCCAGATGTAGCTCGGCAGCTTGAGCAGGGCGTCCACCGGGGTTTCGTGCTTCACCCGGCCGAGCACCACCGCGAGGACGGCGATCCAGAACACCCAGGTGATCAGCCGCCAGAGGCGGAACCGGGTCCAGTCGGACAGCCTCCGGTGGGTGATCCGCTCGGCGCCGCCGAACACCCGGTGCGCCCAGAAGTAGTGATAGCCAGCCCAGTGCTCGCTGATCAGGAAGTGGATCTGGCGCAGCGCCTCCAGGCCGATCAGGACGAGGACCCAGGCGCCGGCCCGGGCCTCGATCCGGAACGCGTCGGACCAGGTGACCAGAGGGTTGCCCGACTTCGTCGACCAGAGCAGGATGAACCAGAACGCGGTCAGCAGGAGCAGGAACTTGATCCGGTCCCAGAACGCGAGCGGTTTTCGGGTCCGCCGGTCCTCATCGCGGAGCCGGCCGTCCGGCGGCCGCAGCCCTTCCGGGGAATCCGCGGGGGCCATCGTCATCATGGGCTCCTGACCGTGAAGGAGTTCATCACCGTGTCGATCTGGCTCTGGTGCTTGCTGTAACAGGAAGCCAGGCAGTGCACGAGCAGCAGGTAGACCTCGGTGTCATCCGCGTTCGTCAGGGCGACCTGGTCGAAGGTGTTGGCGCCGATGCCCGGGTAGGTGTACTGGAACGTGACCCGGACCCCGTGCACACCCTGCCCCGGCGTCATCGTGGCGTCGCGCAGCAGGTGGAAGTCGGTCAGCGGGAACCCGCTCTTGGCGTCAGCGGCCCGGGCGGCCGCGGTCACCGGCAGGAAGAAGTCCCGCAGTTCGTTGTAGGACAGCGCGTTCGTGGTGGTCTGGTTGAGCGGCGCGACCACCGAGTACACGAACGGCGAGAAATCCGTCGCCCCCAGCACGTGATTCGCCGCGGGCCTGAGGTCGGCGTCGTAGCCGACCGACCACACGTTGCTGTTTGGGGTGGTCTTGGTCGCGGCGGACAGCGCTGAGCTCTTGATCTGGCTCCAGCCGTCCGGCACCTTGAAGTAGGTGTGCTGACTCGAGTTCGTCACGTACGTGAACTGCGGCGCGGCGCATCCGGTCACCAGCAGCGCGAGCAGCATCATGCCCAGCCCGACGCAGCGGCCCCGGCTCATGAGCCCTCGCTCAAGGCGCCCCCTGCTCATGCACTCTCCTACCGCCGGAAAACGTGAGCCATATCCGTTATGCGTTCGTGTCCTACAGGGAGTATCGCCTCCCGATACGCCGCCTGGGTAGACGCGATTTCGATTAGCCACATGCCAGTAACACGTGGAGACTTGGCCTGCCGGCTCACGAGCGGGCGCGGCGGGGTTCCCTGGAGGTATGAGTGAACGGTGCCCAGGCGCTGATCCACACCCTGGCCGGTAGCGGGGTGGAGGTCTGCTTCAGCAACCCCGGCACCTCGGAGATGCACTTCGTGGCCAGCCTGGACGCGGTTCCGGAACTGCGCGGGGTGCTCTGCCTCTTCGAGGGCGTGGCCACCGGGGCGGCGGACGGCTACGGCCGGATGGCGGGGCGGCCCGCGGCCACCCTCCTGCATCTGGGGCCAGGCCTGGCGAACGGCCTGGCGAACCTCCATAACGCCCGCCGGGCGCGAACCCCCCTGCTCAACGTGGTGGGCGATCATGCGCTGAGCCACAAGCGGTTCGACGCGCCGCTGGAGTCCGACATCGACTCACTGGCCCGGTCAGTGTCCGGCTGGGTCCGGCGCTCCGTCCGGAGCGCCGACGTCGCGCCCGATGCCGCAGAGGGGGTGGCCGCGGCGCTGGGACCGCCCGGCGGGGTGGCCACGCTGATACTGCCCGCCGACGTGTCATGGTCCGACGGCGCCGAGCCTGCGCCACCGGTGCCGTCACGGCCGCCGTCCGTGGTCCCCGGGCCGGTGATCGAGGACGCCGCGCAAGCGACAGGCGGCGGCCAGGGGGACGCCGCGCACCCAACGGGCGGCAGTACCTGCGTGATCCTGCTCGGCGGCACGGCGCTGCGCCGCCCTGGGCTGGAGGCCGCGAGCCGGATCGCCGCGGCCAGCGGGGCGCGGCTGCTGTGCGAGACGTTCCCCGCCCGGCTGGAACGCGGCGCCGGCCTGCCAGGCCTGGAACGCCTGGCTTACCTGGCCGAGTTCGCGCAGGCACAGCTGGCCGGGACCACCCAGCTGATCCTGGCAGGCGCACGGGCCCCGGTGTCCTTCTTCGCCTACCCGGGCTTGCCCAGCTCCCTGGTGCCGGACGGCTGCCGGGTGCACACGCTGGCCGCGCCGGGCGAGGACGTGTGCGGCGCGCTGGCGGACCTGGCCGAGCGGGTCGCCCCTGACGCCCGGCCGCAGGCCCAGCCAGCGGAGCGGCCCGCGCTGCCCAGCGGGGAGCTGACCGCCGAGAAGGCGGCCGCGGTCATCGGCGCGCTGCTGCCCGATGGGGCGATCGTGTCTGACGAGGCGAATACGTCCGGGCTGTGGCTCCCGGCCGCGACTGCGGGCACACCTCCGCATGACTGGCTCACCCTCACCGGCGGCGCGATCGGCCAGGGCCTGCCCGTGGCGACCGGGGCCGCCGTGGCCTGCCCGGACCGCAGCGTCCTGGCGCTCGACGCGGACGGCAGCGCGATGTACACGATCTCGGCACTCTGGACGCACGCACGGGAGCAGCTGGACATCACCACGGTGATCTTCAGCAACCGCCGCTACGCGATCCTCGACCTGGAGTTGCAGCGGGTGGGTGCGGCCGCGGGTGGCGCCGCCGCCGGGAGCCTGTTCGATCTGTCCCGCCCGGACCTGGACTTCACCGCCCTGGCTCGCGGGATGGGAGTGCCCGCGGCCCGGACTGCCGACGCCGGGGAGTTCGCGGACGAGTTGCGCCGTGCGCTGGCCGAGCCAGGGCCGCACCTGATCGAGGCGCTAATCGGCTAGCCAGGCTGACCGGGCCGGTACGCGCAGAGCCCCGGCCGGGGATCGGGGTCCCCCGGCCGGGGCTCACGTGGCTCTCTCTGGCTCAGGGGGTCCAGGGCAAGAGAAGCGCCGCTGTGATCAGAATCGGGTGGGATGAGGGCCTGCTGAGATCAGAACGTGGTTCTGCTCAGCAGCCGTCGTAGGGAGCCCAGGGCGAGGTGCCGTCCTGGGCGTATAGCTGCTGGAACGCCTGGTTCTGCTGGGCGACCGAGGCCGAGCCGGCGGTGCCGGAGTAGCCCAGGCTGGCCCAGGTGCTCGGCAGGATGCCGTACAGGCCCGACGAGGACGCGGTCGGGTTGTTACCCGACTCACGCCAGGCCACGCACTGCTGGAACGACCCTGGTGCACCGGTGCTGCTGGTCGCAGACGACGTGCCCGTGGAGGTGCCGGTGCTGGCCGATGAGGTGCCCGAGCTCTCCGAGGAGGTGCCCGTGCTGGCTGATGTGCCGGCGCTGTACGAGGTGCCGGTGCTGGCCGAGGAACCGGTGCTCGCCGATGGCGTGCTGGACGCCGCCGGGGCCTGGGAGTAGGAGGGCGCCATCGGGGTAATCCCGGAGCGCCCGTCCGGCACGTGCACGACCTGGCCCACGTAGATCAGGTTGGGGTTCTTGATCCACCGGTTGGCTGCCTCGACCTTGTTGAGTGACACGCCCGCCGAGGCGGCGATGCCGCTGAGCGTGTCACCCGACTGCACGGTGTGCGTGCTGGCCATGGCCGGCCCAGCCGCCAGGCCGGCCATGACGATGCCGGCGCCTGCTGCCGTGATTATCCGTGTTTGTACCTTCATGAAGCTCCTTGTCCGGATTTTGATCACAGCGGCCCAACGTACGCAAGGGTCGCGGGCGGATGCAAACTTGGCCGGACTAGGCTTCACCTGGGTAAACGCCGAAAACCCCGGTGGCTACTGGGATTTCGGTTCTTCAAAAAAAAGTTTGTGACGAGGCAATTCTGGGTATCGGGGCGGGTTGCCCCTGACCAGGGCTTCCGGCTGATCCGCATGCTCTACGGGCGGGCAGCCGGTCCCGGCCAGCGGGGCTACCCGCGGCCAGCCGGGCTACCCGGTCTCCCCCGGGCAGCCGGGTAACCCGCGGCCAGCCGGTCTCCGGTCTCCGGCCAGCGGGGTTATGCGCGGACGGTCGGCCTGGGCTCCCCACGCCGGCCGTCCCCGGGATGGCGTGTTTCCTGCCGGCGTCCCCCCGGCCGGATCTGGCCGCGAGGGCGCCGCCGCCCGATCTGGGGCGGGCGGCCGACCCCATGGTCCCGCCCCGCGCGGCGCAGGCCGTCCGGGTGGCGGGCGGCGGGCGGCTCAGCCATGGAGCTCCCGCGGTTGGCGGCCAGCACCCGGCGGCGCCGGCCACCATGGTGGTCCAGCGCGGCCCCGTGGTCCAGCGCGGCCTCGTGGTCCAGTGCGGCCTCGTGGTCCACCAGGGCCGGGTAGTCGAGCACAGCGGCCAGGTCGAACCGGTCGCGGCTGTCCAGCTCACTGGGCTCGGCCCCCACAGCCTGGGCCACGAGAATCGGCTCGGCGTCCACCGCAGCCTGTTCCGCGACCGCGGCCTGGGTCGCGACCGCCGGGCGGGCCTGGCGGCGGCCGGACCACCGCACGCTGCTCAGCGCGATACCGCCGAGGATGGCCGCGCCCCCGGCCATCTGGGCCGGGCCTGCCGGGTCACCGAAGACCACGACGCCCGCCACCGCGCCGACGAGCGGCTCGATGTTGAGGAACGCCCCGGCGATCTCGGCCGGAATCCGGCTCTGCCCGAAGGCGAACAACGTGAACGGGAGCAGGGTCCCGCCCGCGATCAGTGCGACCACGGCCAGCAGGCTGGCGGTGCCCGCAGGCGCGGGTGGCACACCCTCGGTCAGCGCGCTGAACGGCGCCGTGACCAGGGCCGCGCCCAGGAACTGCACCGCGGTGACCGCGATCGGGTCACGGCCGCGCAGCAGCCGGGTCTGGCCGACGGTGAAGATCGCCGAGAGCAGCACCGAAGCCAGCACCATGCCGTCGCCACCCAGGTTCGCACCGCCACCGCCTCCCGCGGCGATCAGCCCGACCCCGCCGAGTGAGACCGCGAATCCGGCCCATGCGACGGGCCGCACCACGCTGTTGTGCCACACGACTGCGATGATCGCGACCAGCACGGGGGCGGTGCCGATGAGGAGCGCCGCATGACTGACGCTGGTCCGGGTGATGCCCGTGTTCTGCAGCAGGACCGTCCCGCCGTACCCTGCCGCTCCCCAGGCCAGCACCGCCGGGCTCCACGCCGCGCGTATCCGGGACCGGGTGAGGGTCAGCAGCACGGCAGCGGCCACGGCGAACCGGATGGCGGTCAGCCACCCGGGCGGCAGCCAGCCCAGGGCGAGCTTGGACAGGGGTACCGTGCTGCCCCACAGCAGCCCGGCGACGGTGAGCGCCACGAGGGCGCGACGGCGGTCGTTGTTCATGCATCTAGAATGCGTCCTCGCGAGCCAGAATTAGCCGTAGCACTCCCACGGTGAAATATTATTTAGTTTCATGGCCGTGAACCTTGATGAAGTTGACCTCAAACTGCTGACTGCGCTGCAGGCCGACGCGGACCGGACCAACGTGGAACTGGCCCGGATGGTGGGCCTCTCCCCGGCCGCCACACTGCACCGGGTGCGCGCCCTGAAGGAGTCCGGGGTGATCCGGATCATCCGGGCCCAGCTCGACCCTGCGGCGGCTGGGTTTCCCCTCCAGCTGTACGTGTTCGCCACCCTGGGCCGGCACGACCCCCGCGCCACCCGCATCTTCGAGGACCAGGTCCGCGCCCTGCCGCAGATCATCGCGGCCGACAACGTTGCAGGCGAGATGGACTATCTGCTCACCGTCGTCGCCCGGGACGTCGCCGAGCTGCAGGACGTGCTGAACCGGCTGTCCACCCGGGGCGGCCAGCGGCTGGTCACCTATCTGCGGCTGGCCGAGGTCAAGCCCCCGTGCGGGCTGCCGCTGGACCCTGACACGACGGCAGGCAGCCGCGCGGCGCGTCAGCGCCGGCGGCTGCCTGCGGACCGTGGGGAAACGGCTAGTTAAGCCATCAGTCAGGACTTGAGCTGCTCGATCTTGTCCCGGAACAGCGTGCTCGCGATCGTGGACTTCCGCGGCTGGCCGCGCAGGAACGCCTCGGCGAACTTCACGGCCTGCTTGTACTCGACCTTGCCCGGCAGCGGTGGCTCGTCCGGGTTCACGTTCACGTCGACCAGGGCCGGGCCATCGTGGCTGAGCGCCTGGCTGATCGCGTCCCGGACCTCACCCGGGTGGGTCACCTTGAGGCCCAGCGCACCGTTGGCCGTCGCGATGCCGGTGTAGTCCGTGAACGGATCCGAATGCCGGACACCAAACTCGGGGTAGCCCAGCACCATCTGCTCCCAGAGGATCTGGCCGAGGGAGTTGTTGTTGTTGATCACGATCTTGACCGGCAGCTGGTGCTTGATGGCGGTGATGAACTCGGCCATGAGCATGGAGAACCCGCCGTCACCGACGTAGCCGATCACCTGACGGCCGGGGAAGGCATGCTGGATCCCGATCGCGTACGGCAGCCCGGGCGCCATCGTGGCCAGGTTCCCGGACAGGTAGAAACGTCGGTCGGCGCGGATGTGCCAGTGCCGCGCGGCCCAGGTCGCGATGGTCCCGCTGTCGCAGGTCAGGATGGCGTCGTCTGCGGCCAGCTCGTCGAGCACGCTGACCAGGAACTCCGGCGCGATCGGGCTCCGGCTCTCGTCCTGGAGCGCGGCCATCTTCTCCCGCCACGCGCTCATCTGCTTCTGGTACTTCTTCAGGAACGAGATGTCGGTCCGCTGCTTGAGCAGCGGCAGCAGGGCCTGCAGGCCCTCCCGGGCGTCCCCGATCACCGGCACCTCGGTGGGCACCCGGGCGCCGGCCCGGGCTGGGTCAGCCTCGATCTGGACGATGCGCGCCTTGCCCGGCTCCGGCATGTACTTGGTGTACGGGTAGTTCGTGCCGACCATGAACAGCGTGTCCAGGTCGTCCATCAGCTCCTCGGAGGGCGCGGTTCCGAGCAGGCCGATGCCACCCGTGGTGTATGGAGAGTCGTCCGGCACGGTGGCCTTGCCGGATAGCGTCTTGATGATCGGGGCACCCAGCGTCTCCGCCACCGCGAGCAACTGCTCCCGGGCGTGCAGGGCGCCCGCGCCGGCCAGGATCGCGACCTTCTCACCGGCGTTCAGCACGTCGGCCAGCCGCTGCAGATCCTCCTCGCGGGGCCGTCCGGGGGCAGCCAGCCGGATCGGCGACGTGGCCGGCGGACGCGCCGGCCCGACTTCCGCCCAGGGATTCTCACCTGCGGGAGCGACCTGGATGTCGTTCGGCACGGTCAGGTGGGCCACCCCGCGCCGGGCGTACGCGGTGCGCACCGCGATGTCCACCAACGCGGGCAGTTGCGCCGGGTTGTGGATCATCTGGTCGTAGACCGCGACATCGGCATAGAGCTTGTCGAGGTTCACTTCCTGCTGGTAGCCGGTGCCCAGCACCGACGTTTCCTGCATGCCGGTGATCGCGAGCACCGGCATGTGATCGAGCTTGGCGTCGTAGAGCCCGTTCAGCAGGTGGATGCCGCCGGGACCCGACGTGGCCAGGCAGACACCGATCTGTCCGGTGGCCTTGGCGTGGGCGGTGGCCATGAACGCAGCCGCCTCCTCGTGATGGACCAGCACGAACTTGATCCGGTCCTGGTGCCGGCGGAAGCCCTCCATGATGCCGTTGATGCCGTCGCCCGGAAGGCCGAAGACGGTGTCCACACCCCAGTCGGCGAGCCGCTCGACCAGCGCCTCGGATGCGATCTGTGCCACCTGCGGACCTCCAGCTAATTGTGGTTAGTGCGACGGGGCCAATCTGCTCACTCCTGGCTGTCCCTGGATGCAGCGGCCAAACATGCCCCTCGGCCAAAGCTCGTTAAAGGATGGCGTCCGCAGTCCCGCCGAGGCTGCGGCCCACGGCACGGGGGTTTGCCGATCCGGGGGTTGGCGGTCCGAGGTTTGCGTCCGAGGTTTGGCCGCCCGGCGCGCAGGTAGCTGAGCACGGTGTTACAAGCACGGTGTTACGAGCCGGGCGTGGGCCAGCCCGGTGTGGGCCAGCACGGCGGAACCAGCCTGGAGGGATGGACGTGATCATGGGCGGAGCGAGGGCGGCGGCGGCGGATCCCGCCGGGCAGCGCCCTCAGGCGGAAGGCCCCGTGGTGGAAGGCCCCACGGTGGAAAGTCTGGACGCCGCCGTCTACGTGGTGCCCACCGACGCGCCCGAGGCCGACGGCACCCTGGCCTGGGACAAGACCACCCTCGTGCTCGTCACTGCCCGGGCCGGCGGCCAGCAGGGCATCGGCTGGAGTTACACAGCCGCGGCCGCGGCGCCGGTGGTGACCGGCATCCTCTCCGACGTCGTCGCGGGCTGGAACGCACTGGACGTGGCCGGCGCGAACGAGGCCATGACGCGGGCGCTGCGTAACGTGGGCCGGCCTGGCCTTGGGGCGATGGCCCTGTCCGCCGCCGACATCGCGCTGTGGGACCTGAAGGCCCGGCTGCTCGGCTGCCCGGTCGCCGGCCTGATCGGCCGGGCCCGCGACGACGTACCGGTATACGGCAGCGGCGGTTTCACCACCTACGACGACGCGCGGACCCGCGAGCAGCTGAGCGGATGGGTGGGCCAGGACCGGATTTCCCGGGTCAAGATCAAGATTGGCGAGTCCTGGGGAAGCAACGAATCACGCGACCTGGCCCGGGTGGCCCTGGCCCGGGAGGTCATCGGCCCGGACACGGAGCTCTACGTGGACGCCAACGGGGGTTACTCCACCGGGCAGGCGGTCCGGATGGCGGACCGGATGGATCAGTTCGGGGTGACCTGGTTCGAGGAGCCGGTCTCCTCCCAGGACCTTCGGGGCCTGGCCACCGTCCGGCGCCAGGTCCGGCCCGATGTGACCGCGGGCGAGTACAGCTGGACCCTGGCTGATTCCGCCCGGCTGCTGGCCGCGGAGGCGGTGGACTGCCTGCAACTGGACGTGACCCGTTGTGGCGGCATCACCGAGTTCCTCCGCGGTGCCGCGCTGGCCGCCGCGCACAACGTGCAGGTCTCCGGGCACTGCGCGCCGAACCTGCACGCGCGGGTCGCCGTGGCCGTGCCCGGCCTGCGGCACCTGGAGTACTTCCACGATCATCAGCGGATTGAGCGCATGCTGTTCGACGGGACCCTGGATCCAGCGGGAGGTGTGCTGACCCCGGATCCGGGCCGCCCGGGCCTGGGCCTGGAACTGCGGTCCGCCGACGCGGAGCGCTACCGCGCGGGCTGAACGCCACCGCCAGGGTTGAGCACTACCGCGCGGGCTGAGGGCCCGGCCGCACGCAGCGTCGACGCGCATAGCCCACGCCCTCATGTTTATCTCCTGTGCAGGGGGCATCCTCCGGAGGTACTGATTCCGCCCGCAGGATTTCTGAGGTGATAGACGTGCAGGCTGCGACCCCACTCGCGCCCACGCCACCGGCCGTCGACCCAGCAGCGCAGGACGACGGTGAACTGCTAGAACTCGTCCACACCCTGCCGACCGAATCCCGGCGGCGCTCTGCCGCCTGCGAGGCTCTGGTCCTCCGTTACCGCTCGCTGGTCCGCTCGTGTGCGCGCCGATACCGGGACAGCCCGGAACCAGAAGAGGAGCTGATGCAGGTCGGCTACGTCGGGCTACTCAAGGCCATCAACAACTTCGACCCGGCGTTCGGCGGCAACCTGGCCGCCTACGCGCAGCCGTGCATCTCCGGGGAGATCAAGCGCCATTTCCGGGACAAGCGCTGGCAGGTCCATGTCAAGCGGCCGGTGCAGGAACTGCTGCTGCAGGTCCGCAAGGCCCGCGCCGCCCTGGTCCAGGATCTCGGGCACTCGCCCACAGACGAGGAAGTCGCCCGGCATCTGGGCGTAAGCCTGGACGCGATCCGGGACGCCAACCGGGCGGACATGGTCTTCCACCCGCACTCGCTGGACGCGCCCATGTCTACCGACGACGATGCGGCCACCCTAGGCGACTTGCTTGGCGGCGAGGATCCGCAGGTGGAGCACGCCCTGGACATGCAGGCGGTGTCCACCCACTGGAATGAGCTGCCCGAACGGGAGCAGCACATCCTGGCCATGCGCTTCTACGGCAACATGACCCAGGCTGAGATTGGCCAGCAGCTGGGTGTGTCCCAGATGCACGTGTCCCGGTTGCTGGCCCAGGCCCTCGATTACCTCCGCGAGTGCCTGCTCGGCACGGAGCAGGTCAGCTACCGATAGCGGCCGGCCTCTGAGTTCCCGGCCCGCCCGGCTGCGCCCCGAACAACGAGAGCGTGACCACCAGCGGGCCGGACCGGTGGACCAGGGTGGCCGAGCAGCGTACGCCGCAGGCCAGTGCGGCCGCGGCGTATTCAGGCCAGCGGTTCTCCTCGAGCGTGTCCGGCGACCAGACGGGGTCCCCGGCGGCCAGGGCCGTGGCCACGGGACCGCGCCCGCAGCGTTGCTCTATCTCGGCCAGCTCGGCCAGATCGGGGTGGCTCGCGGCAAAAAACGCCGGCTCCCCGCCTCGCCAGAGCGTGGCGCTCGCCCCCGTTCCCGGTGGACGGCAGCGCCGGGAACTGGGTTTACCCCGTCTCACCCTTTACCATCATCGGCTCCGCGGGCATTCACGCCCAGCCGTAATGCGGCTCGCCCGCGTGGCATCGCCGTTGAATGCCACGCGGGCGAGCGGTCAAGCCCGGCCCGGGTGCTCAGCCGCTGGTACCCAGGCCGGACGCTCAGGTGTTCGCCGGATGCAGGAGGACCTTGGTGAAGCCGTCCACCCGCTGGTCGAACTTCTCGTAGGCGCCAGGCGCCTCGATCAGGGGCAGCTCATGCGACACGAGCAGCGAGGGCGTGGCCCGGCCCGCCACGATCAGGTCGCGGAGCTGCTCGTTGTACCTCTTGACCGGGCACTGGCCGGTCCCCATGGCCTGCCCCTTCTGGAAGAACGTGCCGTAGTCGAAACCGATCCGGCCCTGCTGGGCGCCCTGGCTCGCCGCCTGGGGATCGCTGGGCACGTAGACGCCCACCACGCCGATCCCGCCGGTCGCCCGCACCGACTTGATCAGGCCGTCCAGCACCATCTCGGGGTGCTCGTCACCCGCCGGATCATGGGCCTGGTAACCGACGGCCTCGATGCCGCGGTCCGCACCGAGCCCGTGGGTGGCGTCCATGATCTGTTCGGCCGGGTCACCGTCGGCGAGGCTGACCGGGGTGGCGTCGAACCGGGCGGCGAGGGCCAGGCGGTCCGTGTGCAGGTCCACCACGTACACCTGGGACGCGCCCCGCAGGTAGGAGCTGTGCGCGGCGAGCAGGCCGACCGGGCCCGCCCCGAAGACGACCACGGTGTCGCCCGGGCTGACGCCGGCCAGCGCCGCCCCGTGGTATCCGGTCGGGAAGATGTCCGAGAGCATGGTGAAGTCACGCTCGAACTCGGTGCCGGCGGGCAGCGGGAGCAGGTTGAAGTCCGCGAACGGCACCCGCAGGTACTCGGCCTGGCCGCCCTGGTAGGGGCCCATCTGCGCGTAGCCGTAGGCGGCCCCGTCCACCCCCTCGGTGGGGTTCATTCGCAGGCAGAACGAGGTCCAGCCGTCGACGCAGTTGCGGCAGCTACCGCAGGCAATGTTGAACGGCACGGACACCCGGTCGCCCGGCTTGATCCAGGTCACCCCGGGGCCGGTCTCCTCGACGACGCCCATGTTCTCGTGGCCGAGGACCTTGCCCTGTTCCACGTTCGTCCGGCCCTCGTACATGTGCAGGTCAGACCCGCAGATGTTGGTGGTGGTAATCCGCACCACCGCGTCATTGGGGGCTTCGATCCGCGCGTCCGGGACTTCCTCGACCGCGACTTTGAATGGTCCTTTGTAAACGACGGCCTTCACACAACCTCCTGGAAGTTGTTGATGTCGTCTCGCGGCCTGGCCACCTTGTCGGGGCCAGGCGGTAACCCGTCCGCTGCCCCCGTTAACCGGCCTGAAACAAGCGGCGGCGTCAGCCGGTTCCCCGGGCCGCCGCCGTGCGCCGGTTGTTCTCCTTCTCGATCGCGGCGGCCAGTTCCTGCTTGGTCATCGTGGACCGCCCCGGCACGCCCAGCCGGCGGGCCAGCCCGAGCAGGTGCTCCTTGCTAGCGTTGGCGTCCACCCCGCCGTAGCTCTCATCCGACTGGCCGCGGGGCCGGGCCGACTGCTCATCAGACGGGCCTTTGGCGCCGCCTGGCTTGGGCTCCCAGTGGTCGCCGACTTTCTCGAAGCTGTGCTTCAGCGCTCCGAAGGCGGTCCGGTGGGCACGCTCGCCCTCGCCATACTCCTCGACCGCGCTGTCGTGGGCCTTGATCCACGTCTCCTGGGCCTTGGCCGGCGACCGTTGCAGGGTCGACGGCAGTTCCTCACGTCCTGGCATGGATCCCCCTCAGGATGGGCCGCCGCGTGCGCCGGCCCGCAGCAGGCCTGCGGCCCGGGCGGCGACGGCCATGATGGTCAGGGCGGGGTTGGCGCTGCCCTGGGTGGGCAGCACGCTCCCGTCGGTGATGTACAGGTTGGGCACGGCGAAACTGCGGCAGGTGCCGTCCACCACGCCGTGCCGCTCGTCGGCCGCCATCCGGGCACCGCCCACGAGGTGCGCGAACCGCTGGATGGTGATCACCTCATCGGCGCCGGCCGCGTGCAGGATGTCCTCCATGACGCGCTGGGCCGCGTGCAGCAACTGGGTGTCGTTGTCGCACTGGGAGTAGGAGAACCGGGCCACCGGCAGTCCGTAGCGGTCGGTCTCCTCGTCCAGCGTGATCCGGTTGTCCGCCTGGGGCAGGAACTCACACAGTGCGCCGAGGCAGCACCAGTGCACGTAGTCGCTCATGTAGTCGCGCAGCGTCCGGCCCCAGTGCCCCTGGGCCGCGACGTGCTCCGCCCAGGTGATCGGCAACGGGGACACGTTCTGGATCGAGAACCCGCGCTGGTAGGGCCGGGCTGGGCTGGTCTCGTAGAAGTCCTCGGAGCTGACTTCAGGCGGCGGCGCCTTGTACATCCGGATCTCGTCGTCGAACCGGCCCGCGGTCTGCGGTGCCCCCTGCACCATGAGGTAGCGCCCGACCTGGTCGAAATCGTTGCCCAGGCCATCGGGGAAGCGACTGGAGGAGGAGTTCAGCAGCAGCCGGGGCGTCTCGATCGAATAACCGGCCACCGCCACCATCCGGGCTCGCTGGAACCGCTCCCGGCCGCCGCGGACGTAGTGCACGCCGGTGGCCCGCCCGGTCCGCTCGTCGACGGCGATGCGGGTCACCATGGCGTCGGCCCGGACCTCACCGCCGTGCGCCAGGGCGTCCGGGATGTGGCTGATCAGCGGGCTTGCCTTGGCGTTGACCTTGCATCCTTGCAGGCAGAATCCCCGGTAGATGCAATGCGGGCGGTTGCCGAACCGGCCGTTAGGAATGGCGACCGGTCCGACCTTGGCCGTGATGCCCAGCTTCCGGGCGCCGCGCAGGAACACCTCGCCGTTGCCGCCCACCGGGTGCGGCCGGTGCGGGTACCCGTGCGGGTCGCCCCAGGGCCAGTGCTCCCCCGCGACCGGCAGTTCCTCCTCGATCGCCTGGTAGTACGGCAGCAGGTCGCCGTAGCTGAGCGGCCAGTCCGCGCCGACCCCGTCCTGGCTGAAGGTGGCGAAGTCGCTGGGATGGAAGCGCGGCGTGTAGCCCGCGTAGTGCACCATGGAGCCGCCCACGCCGCGGCCCGAGTTGTTCGAGCCGAGCGGCACCGGGGTGGCCCCGGTGATCACCCGTGGCTCGGTCCAGTACAGGTGATGCGACGCGGCCTCGTCGCTGAACCAGTCGGTGTCCGGGTCCCAGAACGGCCCGGCTTCCAGGGCGGCCACCCGCCATCCGGCCCGGGCCAGCCGCTGCAGCAGCACCGAGCCGCCCGCTCCGCAGCCCACGATGACCAGGTCGATCTCGTCCGTGTCGGCAAACCGTCGCATGTCGCGGCGGAGCCGATGGTTCGTCCGGGTGCCGTCGCCCGGCAGCAGCCAGGCCGATTCATTCCGATGACGGACCTGGCTGCTCACGCGCCCTCCCGCACCGGGTCGTCGGCGGGGCGGCCATCGGGCACCTCGAACGGTTCCCGCCGTCCCACTCCCTTGTTCTTGTAGCCGCGCGGGTAGGCGGGGCCGGGAAAGCCGATCTCGTTCCAGGCCCAGGGGTGCGCGTAGAAGGCGGTGCACGCGTAGCGGGTCCACAGGCTCCACACCCGGCTGGCCGGCAGGCCGTGCCAGTCACCCGAGCCGAGGTCCTGCACCGCCTGGATCAGGGCGCGCTGATCGGCGGCCGGGCACTCGGCGAACCCCGCCCCGTATTTGACCTCGGCGTCGGCGTCCAGGTAGGCCAGGGTGTCCCGCCAGGCCTGCCCGTCCTCGGGCATGTCGGCGTACCGCCACCCGTCGGTCTGGGCTTCGGCGAGCCGGGCGTCGATCGTCGCGGTCACCGGGATCCTCGGTTCCTCATCCTGGCCGAGGAGCAGGTCGAGCAGCGCAGTAGCGGTGGCTTCCTCGGCCGGGCTGAAGAACCGGGGCGCCGGCGGTGGCCCCAGCCGGGCTTCGACCACGCCGGCCGTGGCCGCATCCCAGTGCGGCAGCTGGGACATGACGTCGAACCCGGGGAAGCGCTCCGGGCCGTCTCCCGGCAGGTACCGGCCCCCGGACCCCGATGAGCTGGAGGCAGGTGGGCTGGCTGGGCGGCGGCTCACTGCTCACGCCGCAGGATCGCGGCCAGCAAGCCCATCCCGCCGACCATGGTGACCAGCAGCGGGGCCAGCAGCGGCGGCCCCATCTCCAGGTTGTACCGGGCGTTGGCCCACCCTCCGGGCTTCTGCGCGATGCCCCGGGCGTGCAGGTACGTCCCTTGCAGCCCGTTCGCGACGATCGCGGCGGACGCGACCGGAAGGGCGGTCTTGGCCAGCCGGCGGCTGAAGAACCCGGCCACGCCGGCCGCCGCGCCGACCGGCCCGAGCGCGACCGGGATCCACATCATCTTGTTGCCGAAGCTGGCGCTGTCGTGCTCGAAGAAGATCTCGGCCGCGGTGACCAGCGCGCCCGCGGCGGTCAGGGCGGAGAGGCTGCGCTCGAAGTGCCCGGTCCGGACGTTGCGCACCATCCGGTCGATGCCACGGGCCGGGGCGCCTGCCCCAGGCTGCCTGGTCAGTGTTTTCACTGGTTCCCTCCGCGGATCACTGCCTGAGCCTGCTCTAGCCCGCGCGGCTACCCCGGCGGCGGGGCGCTAATCACGTCGTGGCGCGGCGGACCGGGGCCTGCGGTCAAAGTTGTGTAAAGCGAGCGTGCGCGGGCAGCCAGTGGGTTTGGGCGGCGGTGCCGCTGCGGGCCGCCGGCCAGCAATCGTTCGGAGGGATCATGAACCACACAGCGTTGCTGGATCGCACGTCAACCGGCCGGCTCGAAGACCTGGGCCAGCAGTTGCGCGTTGACTCGATCCGGGCGAGCGCCGCTGCGAACTCGGGGCACCCCACGTCGTCGCTGTCCGCGGCGGACCTGATGGCCGTGCTGCTCGCCCGCCATTTCCGCTACGACTTCACCGACCCGCATGCGGCCGGTAACGATCACCTGATCTTTTCCAAGGGCCACGCCTCGCCGCTGCTCTACGCGATGTTCCGGGCCGCCGGCGCGATCAACGACGACGAGTTGCTCAGTTACCGGACCCGGGGCAGCTTCCTGGAGGGGCATCCCACCCCCAGGCTGCCCTGGGTGGACGTAGCCACCGGCTCGCTCGGGCTGGGCCTGCCGGTCGGCGTCGGGCTCGCCCTCACCGGCCGGTTCCTTGACCAGCTGCCCTACCGCGTCTGGGTCCTGTGCGGGGACAGCGAGCTGGCCGAGGGGTCGGTCTGGGAGGCGTTCGAGCACGCGGCCTGCAACGACCTGGACAACCTGACCGTGATCGTCGACGTGAACCGGCTCGGCCAGCGCGGCCCGACCCGGCACGGCTGGGACACCGCCGCCTACGCCCGGCGGATCGCCGCCTTCGGCTGGCACACCATCGAGATCGACGGGCACGACGTGACCGAGATCGACCGTGCGTACGCCGAGGCCGCCGCGACGACCGGCCGGCCCACCGTCATCCTGGCCCGGACCCGTAAGGGACGCGGAGTGGCCGCGGTCGAGGACGCCGAAGGCGCGCACGGCAAGCCCCTGCCCGACCCGGACGAGGCCATCCGGGAGCTGGGCGGCCTGCGGTCGGCCCGGGTGGAGGTGCAGCCGCCCGCGCAGCGGCAGCGGCCGCACGCGTTCCTGGCCGGCCAGCTGCACCTGCCCGGCTACCAGGTGGGGTCCTCGGTGGCGCCCCGGGACGCGTTCGGCGAGGCGCTGGCGGCGCTCGGCGGCGCCCGCGCGGACGTGGTCGTGCTGGACGCCGAGGTCAGTGACTCAACGCGGACCCAGTACTTCGCCGAGGCTCACCCCGAGCGCTTCTTCGAGTTCTACGTCGCCGAGCAGCAGATGACCGCCGCCGCCATCGGGATGCAGGCCCGGGGCTGGACACCGTACCTGGCCACCTTCGGCGCCTTCCTGACCCGCGCCCACGACTTCCTGCGGATGGCCTCGGTGAGCCGGGCCAGCGTGCGGGTGGCCGGCTCGCACGCGGGGGTCTCCATCGGCCAGGATGGGCCGTCCCAGATGGCGCTGGAAGACCTGGCCGCGTTCCGGGCCATCCACGGCAGCACGGTGCTCTACCCGTGTGACGCCAACCAGACCGCCTGGCTGACCGCCACCCTGGCGGATCGCGAGGGCGTCAGCTACCTGCGGCTGACCCGGGGCAGCACCCCGGTCATCTACGAGCCCGGGGAGGAGTTCCCGGTGGGGGGCAGCCGGGTGCTGCGTTCCTCCGCTGATGACCAGGTGACCATCGCCGCCGCGGGTATCACCGTGCCCGAGGCGCTGTCCGCCGCCAGCCAGCTGGCCGCGCGCGGCGTGAGCGCCCGGGTGATCGACGTGTACTCGGTCAAGCCCATCGACGCGGTCACGCTGCGCCAGGCCGCCCGCGAGACCGGGCGCATCGTCACGGTCGAGGACCACCGGGCGGAGGGCGGCCTGGGCGAGGCGATACTGGGGATCTTCGCCGACGGTACGGACGAGGCCCTGCCTATCGTCCGCATCCTGGCCGTGCGCGAGATGCCCGGCTCGGCCACCCCGCAGGACCAGCTCGCCGACGCGGGCATCGACTCCCGGGCCATCACCTCCGCCGCCCTCACCCTGGCCCGCGCCTGACCCGGACTGTCGGACCCGGGAACAGTGACAGCTAAGGAACAGTGCGGAGCCGCTCTGTGGCTACCCCGGCCAGACGGCCGATCTGGGCCAGGACGCCGAGCTCGCGGAACCCCAGCCGCGGGCCGACCCGGCCGCGGACCACGGTGATCGCTCCGCAGGCCGCGTCACCGGCCAGGATCGGGCCGACCGCGACCGAGCGCGCGCCGATCACCCGGGTCACCGGGCGTCCGTCGGGCAGGCCGCCGAGCATCCACTCGTCATCGATCGAGGCCCGGACCTCCGGGGTACACCGGCTCACCGCCGAGCTGATCACCGGGCAGGACTGCGGCGTGATCTCACCCAGCGCCGCGGCCAGGGCCGGATCAGGCTCCCGGGCGGACACCGCCCGCCGGGGTGGGCTGGTGAGGAAGTCCACGAAGACCCAGTCCGCGAACTTCCCGCTCAGCGCCTCCGCCATCATCGAGCGCAGCTGCGTCTCGGCGGCCGCGGAGACCGCGGCGATCGCGGCGCGGGCCATGGTGTCCAGGCCGATCGTCCACGCGGTAGCGAGCCGGAGCAGATCGTCGCCGGGCATCAGCCCGGCGGCCCGTCCGCCAGGTTCATTCATCGCTGGCCCGCCAGTAATCCTTATCACCGGCCCGTCACTGGCGGCCGGCCACGGCTGGAGCCGGCCTCGCGTCTCGATCTTCATCGAGGCAGACTGCCCCGGGAGGATCACCTCAAACTGAGGAGCCAGACGCGCAGGAGGCCCGGCATGCTGAGTGAGCAGGAAGCGGAAGAGTTCCGGATCCGCCAGCTGGTCGACAAGTGGGCCCTGGCCAGGGACGCCGGAGACTGGGACGGGTTCGCTTCGGTCTGGCACTCCGGCGGCTGGATGACAGCCACCTGGTTCCAGGGCCCGGCGGCGGACTTCATCCGGGCCAGCCGGGACGGCTTCGAGGCAGGCGTCAGCATCCTGCATTTCCTGGGCGGATCCCGGTGTGAGGTGACCGGGGCCCGGGCCGTGGCCCAGACCAAGATGACCATCCAGCAGCGTGCCCAGGTGGACGGGATCACCGCCGATGTCACCTGTACCGGCCGTTTCTACGACTTCCTGGAAAAGCGCGCCGGGGCCTGGGGCATCGTCCGGCGGCAGCCGATCTATGAGAAGGACCGGCTCGACCCGGTGGATCCCGGGGCCCGGCTGACCCTTGACCCGCAGCGGCTGGCGGAGTTCCCGGCCGGATACCGGCACCTGGCCTACCTGCAGTCCCAGCTGGGCTACCGGATCGCGCCCCGGCTGCCGGGGCTGCGCGGGCCGGAGGTGGAGCGGCTGTACCAGGAGGGCCGGGACTGGCGCGGCGGGTCCGCCGCGCCCGGGACGCCTGCCGCCGAGGGGCTGATGTCCCCGGGCCCAGGCTGACCCTGGCCAGCGGCCCGCGCCGCCGGTCAGACCTCCACCGTGGTGCCCACGTCAACCCGGCTGAACGCGTCCTCGTCCTTGCCGCACATCGGCAGGAAGCCGTCCAGCACCATGAGGCCGACGTCACCGAACAGGCCTTCGTGGATGACGTAGCCACGCTGCGGGGCGACCTCGCGTGCGTAGTCGATCATCTCGCCGGTCTTGAGCCAAGGGCCGCTGGCCGGCAGCAGCAGGGTCTGAACCGGGTCCTGCGGCACGGTGAACGAGTCACCCGGGTGGAACAGCGAGCCGTCGATCATGAACCCGGTGTTCTCGATCACCGGGATGTCCCGGTGCAGCACCGCGTGCAGGTGCCCGTAGGCGTGCACGTCGAAGCCGGCCGCGGTGAATGTGTCGCCCTCGTCCACCACGTGCACCTGGTCATTGCTGAACCCGGCGAACTCACTGGCCACCGAGGCGTTCGTCCACAGCTGCAGGCCGGGGTCGGCGGTGAGCGCGGCGCGCAGGCCGTCCGCGTCGAAGTGATCGAAGTGCTCGTGCGTGACCAGTATCGCGCTGGCCCCTTCCAGCGCCCGCGGCATGCTCCAGACCGCGGGGTCAATGACCAGCGTGGCCCCGTCCTTCTCCACCCTGACGCAGGCGTGCTCCAGCTTCGTCAGCCGCATGAGTTCTCTCCAGATATTGGCGGATGTTCATGACCCTACCGGCCGGTGCGGCAGCGAGCCTGGCAGGCCCCGTGCCGCCATGGTGCGGCGCGCGGCATCCAGGCGACACCGCCGCCTCTCGCCCCGGTTACCCGTATAAACGGAGGCAGCGATGCCCGGTTCAAACAACCTGTCCGCGATCGAGCACGTCGTGGTGCTGATGCTGGAGAACCGGTCGTTCGACCACATGCTTGGCTTCCTCTACACCGGCAGCGGGAACGTGTCCCCGGCCGGGCAGCCCTACGACGGGCTGACCGGGAGCGAGTCAGCCCCGGCGGACTCGCCGGTCGTGCCGTCGAATGATGGGTTCATCAAGGACTTCACCTACACGCTGGGCTGGCAGTCGCGGGAGGGTGGCTGGTCCATCCTGCCTGGCCCGACCGGCCAGGACATCATGGGCTGCTTCGCCCCGGAAACCCTCCCCGTGCTGTCCGGCCTGGCCATCCGGGGTGTTCACCGACTTCACCGCGGCGGCGGCCGCCGGGGCGCTGGCCGCGTTCACGTTCCTCGAGCCCAGCTGGAGCTCGACCGGCAACAGCCAGCACCCGAACTACAACGTGGCCCTGGGCGAGCAGCTCATGCACGACGTGTACGAGGCGGTCCGGGGCGGTCCCGGATGGGCAGAGACGCTGCTGGTCATCACGTACGACGAGCACGGCGGCTGCTATGACCACGTGGCGCCGCCGTCTGGCGCGATCCCGCCGGACCACGACGCGGGTGAGTTCGGTTTTGACTTCACCCGGTTCGGGCTGCGGGTCCCGGCGGTGCTGGTCTCGCCGCTGATCGCGCCGGGCACCGTGTTCCGGGTCCCGGCCGGGAGCACCCCGCTGGACCACACGTCGATCCTGAAGACCGTGCAGCAGCGCTGGGGGCTGCCGTCGCTGACCGCCCGGGACGCCGCCACGCCCGGGTTCGGTGACGTGCTCACGCTGACCGCGCCGCGCACCGACGACGCGCTGGCCGGGGTGACCGTCCCGGTGGCCACCGCGCCTGGTCCTGCGGCGGGCCAGCCGTCGCATCTGCAGGAAGTCCAGGCCGAGCTGGTCTCCCGGCAGTTCCCGGCCGGAGTGTCACCCGCGCCCGGGAAGGCCGGGCCGGCTCCGGTCACGGACGCCGCACTGGCCAGCTACATCCGCGCCAACGCCTAGCGCCGGGCCGTAGCCCGGCGCGGGGGACAGCGCACCGGGCGGCTAGCGGACGACGCGGGCGCCGACCGCCATCCGGGTGGCCAGCTCGGCGTCGATCTGCTGGGCGGCGCTGAGCAGCCGGGGCAGGAACTGCTTTTCCAGCGTGCGCATCTGCACCCGGGCCGCGTGCGCGCTGGCGTTGATGGCCGCGACCACCCGGCCCGAGCTGTCCCGGATCGGCACCGCGATCGAGCGGACCCCGGCCTCCAGTTCCTGGTCCACGGCGGCCCAGCCCTGCGCGGCCACCTGGGCCAGGATCTGCCGGAGTTCCGTCTCATCGACCACGGTGCGCTCGGTCAGCTTGCGCAGCTGGGTGCGGCCCAGGTGCGCGTCCAGTTCTTCCCCGGGCAGGCTGGCCAGCAGGACCCGCCCCATGGAGGTGGGATAGGGCGGCAGCCGGGTGCCCACGGTGAGCGCGATCGTCATGATCCGGTTGGCTGAGGCGCGCGCCACGTACACGATGTCATCGCCGTCGAGCACGCTCACCGAGCAGGACTCGTGCAGTTCCTCGGCCAGGTCCTCCAGGTGCGGCTGCGCGATCTGGGCCACGCTGAACGAGGACAGGTACGCGTAACCGAGGGCCAGCACCCGGGGCCGCAGCGAGAACTGCCGCCCGGTACTGCCCACGTAGCCGAGTTCCTGCAGGGTGAGCAGGAAGCGGCGGGCCGCCGCCCGGGTCAGCCCGGTCCGCTCGGCCACCTCCGACAGGGTCAGCGACGGCCGCTCGGACGAGAAGCACCGGATCACGGCCAGCCCGCGGTCCAGGGACTGGACGAAATCCGTCCGGCGGGCCGGGCTGGGCCTCCCGCGCACCTCAGCGCCCTCCTCAGCGGCGTCCGCGACAACGGGCTGCGTCGTGGGCGGCTGCGTCCCGGCCGGGTGCGTCCCGGCCGCTTCGGCGTCAGCGGCCTCCGCGGCGATGGAGTCCACGCGGGCGTCGCCGACTCCACGACCGGTTGTGTTCACATTGCGCACGATAGCGCGCTGACTGGCACTGCGCCAGACACGGCCCGCGCGGGCGGGTTAGACCCCGCGCGGCGATAGGCCCGCGGCCTGGTACACCGCATCGATCACGGCCATGTTGGCCACGGCGTCCTCGGGAGTAGTGAGCACCGGATCACCGTGCCGCACCGCCCCGGCGAACGCCCGCAACTGGTAGGTGTAGGTCGGCTCGCCGCTGACCCGCTCACGACGGGTGTAGCTGTCGGCCGCCACCGTCAGCCGGTTGTAAAACTGCGGCGAGACGTAGTTGAAGACCCGCATCACGCCCCGGTCGCCGACGGCCTTGGCGTCCAGCCGGAGTACCTGGCCGGACCACATCGACGCGGTCATCCGGCCCAGCACTCCGCCGGCGAACCGGAACGAGGCGGCCATCGCCCGGTCTACGTCCGGGCTACGCAGCCTGGCCCGCGCGGACAGCACCTCGGGCTCACCCGGGCCGAGCATCCGCAGCCAGTTGATCGCGTAGCAGCCCGCGTCCATGGTGGCCCCGCCGGCCAGGTCGTAGGAGTAGCGGATGTCGGAGAAGCGGGGCAGCGGGAAGCAGAGTGCGGCTTCCAGATAGCGGAGCGGCCCGATCTCCCCCGCGACCACTTCCTGCATCCGGCGGGCGAGGGGGTGGTAGCGGTAGTGAAAGGCCTCCATGACCACCAGCCCCGACGCCGCGGCGGCCGCGGCCACGTCGGCCGCCTCGCTGGCATTGGCGGTGAACGGCTTCTCGCACAGCACATGCTTGCCCGCCTCGATGGCCCGCAGCGTCCACTGCGCGTGCAGCGAGTTGGGCAGCGGGTTGTAGATGGCATCGATCGCGGGATCGTCGATCAGCGCCTGGTAGGAGGCGTGTACCCGGCGGATCCGGTGCTTCGCCGCGAACCGCCGGGCCCGCTCCGGGTCACGGGCAGCCACGGCGGCGACCATCACCTCGGGGGTCTGGCGGGCCGGCTTGATCAGCGCGCTGGAGGTGATCCGTGCGGCCCCCAGCGTCCCGATCCGCAACCGGTCCACGGTCACCACTCCTAACGCGCGCGGCGGGTGGCTACCTCGTACAGGGCGATGCCGGCCGCGACGCCGGCGTTGAGCGACTCGGTCCGCGCTGCGATGGGAATCCGCACCAGCACGTCACAGCGCTGCGCGACCAGCCGGGACAGGCCCCGTCCCTCCGAGCCGGCCACCAGCACGAGGGGCCCGTCGGCCACGCTCAGTTCGCCGAGGTCCGTGTCGCCCTGGGCATCGAGTCCGGCCACGAACAGGCCGGCCTCCTGGTAGCTGGTGAGCGCGCGGACCAGGTTGGTGGCCCAGGCCACGGGCACCCGGGCCAGCGCGCCAGCCGACGCTTTCCAGGCTCCCGCGCTCACGTGGGCGGAACGCCGGGCGGGGACCAGCACGCCGTGGCCGCCGAACGCCGCGACCGAGCGCACGACCGCGCCGAGGTTGCGCGGGTCGGTAACCCCGTCCAGGGCCATGATCAGCGGTTCCTCGCCGCGGGCCCGGGCCCGCTGCAGCAGGTCGTCGGGGTGGGCGTAGTCGTAGGCGCGGATCTTCAGGGCCAGGCTCTGGTGCACCGCGCCGCCGGTCAGCCGGTCCAGTTCCGGCCGGCCCGCCTCGATCACCGGGATGCCCACGTCCGCGGCGAGCCGGATCACCTCGTTGAACCGCGGGTCGGAGCCGTCCCGGGGACCTGCGTACAGCGCGGTCGCGGGGACGTGGGCGCGCAGGGACTCCAGGACCGCGTTGCGGCCGGCCACCACTTCGGGGGCGTCGCCAGCGCCACGCGCCCGATCCGGCGCCCGGCCACCGCGGTCCGCGGGCCGGCCTGGCCGGTCCGCGGCCCGACTGTCCCGGTCCGCCCCCCGGCCGCCGGCGGGTCCCGTGCCGCGGCCTGCCGACTGCCCCGCCGCCTTCGCCGCCGCCCGGCGCTGCGCCGGGTGACCGGGCCTCAGGTGAGCCGCGGGGGTCGGTCCCTTGCCCTCCAGTTTTTTCTTGCCGTAGCCGCCAGTGCCGGGGCGCGGCTTCCCCGACTTGGTCCGTCCGCCCCGGCCAGAGCGGGCGGATCCGCCGCCTGCCGCCCCGCCGGTCACCGCTTCAGCTCCCAGCGTGGCCCTTGCGGGGTGTCCTCGATGAGAATGCCCGCCGCCTGCAGGTCGTCGCGGATCGCGTCGGCGGCTGCGTAGTCCCGGCGCTCGCGGGCCGCCTGCCGCTGCGAAAGCGCCACCGTCACCAGCGCGCCGACCACCGCGTGCAGGTCGTCGCCGGGGCTGGCCGACGCCCAGGGCTCGGACAGCGGGTCGAGGCCGAGCACGCCGAGCATGGCCCGGACCGCAGCCAGCGCGGCCGCGGCCCCAGCGGTGTCGCCGCTGGCCAGCGCGTTGTTGCCGACCCGGACCGTCTCATGCACCACGGCCAGGGCCTGCGGCACGGCCAGATCGTCATCCATGGCGGCCCGGAACGCGGCAGGCAGATCGCCGCCCGCCCCGGCCTGCGGGCTGACCTCGGCCGCCCGGGTCACGAAGTTCTCGATCCGCCGGTAGGCGGCGACGGCCTCATCCAGCGCTTCCTGCGAGTACTCGATCCCCGAGCGGTAGTGCGCCTGCCCCAGGTAGTACCGCAACTCCACCGGGCGCACCTGAGTCACCATGGCGTCCACCAGCAGCGAGTTGCCCAGAGACTTGCTCATCTTCTCCCCGGCCACCCCGACCAGCCCGTTGTGCAGCCAGTACTGCGCGAACCCATCTCCGGCCGCCCGGGACTGGGCGATCTCGTTCTCGTGGTGGGGGAAGATCAGGTCCAGGCCGCCGCCGTGAATGTCGAAGGCGGGGCCCAGGTACTTGGTGGCCATGGCGGAGCATTCCAGGTGCCAGCCTGGCCGCCCCGGTCCCCACGGGGTGTCCCAGGCGGGCTCGCCGGGCTTGGCGCCCTTCCACAGGGCGAAGTCGCGCGGGTCACGCTTGGCGTCGTTGGGCTCGGTGTCCTCGGCGGGGCGCATGTGGTCCACCCGCTGGCCGGACAGCGAACCGTACGCCGGGTACGAGCGGACATCGAAGTAGACGCCACCGTCGGCCGCGTAAGCGTGCCCGGTGTCGATGAGCCGGTGCATCAGGGTGATCATCTCGGGCACATGCCCGGTCGCCCGGGGCTCGACGTCGGGGGGCACGCACCCCAGCACCGCGTACGCGCGGCTGAAGGCCCGCTCGTTGCGCTGAGCCACGAGCCACCAAGGGGCGTCCTCGTTCGCGGCGACCCGGAGGATCTTGTCGTCGATGTCGGTGACGTTCCGGCAGAACGTCACGTGGTATCCGCTGGCCCGCAGCCAGCGGGTGACGATGTCGAAGACCACGCCGGACCTGATGTGCCCGATGTGCGGCGGCGCCTGCACCGTGGCCCCGCACAGGTACAGCTTCGCCTGCCCGGGCGTGAGGGGCGTGAAGTCGCGCACCGTGCGCGCAGCAGTGTCGTAAAGGCGGAGCGTCACGCAGCACAGGCTACGGGATCAGGCGGCCTTCCCGGGCGGCCCAGCGCCTGGCCGCCCGCCGGGCCCGGCCGCGATCGTCGCGGGCCGTGTACCCGCAGCCAGGACTTTTGTCCGGGTCCGGCATGGCTTGCAACACGCCGGTTACCTGGGCTTGCCTCGAATATCCCCAGTCCACGGGCCATACGCAATATCGTCTCCCTTGACGTTAGAGGCGTTATAGAACGCAGGCGTTAGAGCACAGCGTGTCGAGAGCACGGGCGTCGCAGGTCGCTGACTCCGGTCGCAGACGTGAGAGATCGCGCAGGCGGACGGGGCCTGAAGGCCGCCCGCTTCCGGCGCCCCTGCCCGTGGGCCCCGTTGGCCGCCATCTGGCGGTTGCGGCGCCGGACGCACACCGATTCCCGGACCCTTGGCCGTAGCCGGGACTCACACAGCAGCACCGCAGGAAGGACGAAGCAGCCCCGATGAACGACAATCCCCGAGCGAACGGCTCCCGGGGGCGTGACCCCTACGCCGCGCTCCGCCTGATCGCGCTCATAGCCGCGATCGTGGGGGTCATCGTGCTGGCTGCGGCCGCGTTCGTGCTCTCTTACGGCGGGATCCACAAGATCGCGCTATCCGCCGGGGTGTCGCCCAACGTGGCCCGGATCTTCCCGGTGATCTTCGACGCGATGCTGGTGGTGTCCTGCGCCGCGGTGGTGTCGCTGCGTTCGGCCGGCTGGTGGCCGCGCACCTACTCCTGGCTGAGCACGCTGGCCCTGCTGGTCGTGGTGGCCGCCGCCGACGCGGCCCACGCGACCGGGACGCACATCCCCCGCAAACCGGCCGCCGCGACCGTGGCGGTCCTCCCCTGGGCCCTCCTGCTGCTGGCGTTCAGCCTGCTCCTGTCGATGCTCCGGCAGTTCCGCCGCACCCGGGCCGCCGCGGCCGACGCGCGGGTGACCGACAGCGCCGCAGCGGAACCTGTCCCCGTGGGCACGGCCTCCGCCGGCCAGCCCGGGCTGGACATCCTGAACCCGCGGGTCCCGGCCCAGCAGCCTGCCGTGGCCGGGACTCTTCCGGTCGAGGCCCCGGATTCCGTCTCACCCGCCGGACCCACGTCGCAGAACATCCAGACGCGGCGTACCGACGCTGACCAGCAGCCGCAACGAAACCCCTCCCAGCCAGCGCCGCCGCCCGGACCGCAGCAGGCAGGACCGCCAGAGCCACCGGCCGGGCGGGGTGAAGCGGCCGCCGGCGTCACGCCGGCTGAGTCAGGGCTGAACGGGGCCGCCCCGGCGAGGTACGCCGATCGCGAGCCGCCCGGCCAGGAACGGCCTGATCAGGAACCGGTGGGCGAGGAACAGGCCGTCCAGGAGCAGGTCGCGCTGGAGGAGGCGGGCGAGGAAGAAGCCCCGGGCGACAGGCAGGCTGAGCCCGCCCCGGAAGCCAGAGCCCAGAGTGCTGAAGCCCGGTCCGCGGACACCGAACCCGCCGGGGCCCAGCCTCCCGAGGCCCAGCCCGCCAACCCCGCACCCGCCGACGCCCCCGCTGCTGAAGCCCGGTCCGCAGATGCCGAACCCGCCGACGCCCATTCTCCTGAGGCCCAGCCTTCCGAGGCCCAGCCTCCCAGCGCCCATTCTCCTGAGGCCCAGTCTCCTGAGGCCCAGCCCGCTGATGTCGAGCCTCCTGATGCCGAGTCTCATACCGACCAGCCCGGCAGCGATGAACAGGCCCATAGCCAGGCCCCCCCGGCCGGGAAACCCGGGGCCGAACCCGCGGGTCCCCAGTCGGAAGGGGCGGGCGGAGGGACCATCCACGTGCCGCATCAGGCCATGCCCGCGCCGGTGCCGGCCCCGTCGCCACACTTCGACCGGCTGAGGAGTACCCCCACGCCGCCCGAAGATGAGCCCGACTCAGACTCCTGACCTGGGTCTGGTCCGCGACCAGCCTGCCGGGCCGGGACCGCCGCGCGGAGCCCGGTTAGGCTGAATCCGTCGCTGCCGGACCAGCCCCCAGGAGCAACGCCGTGGCTTATGCCGCTGACATGACCGAGTTGACCTCCGAGGCGGAACTGCACGCGCTACTGGGCACACCGACCCGGCGCTCGGCGACGAAGGTCCGTCCCGCACTGCACCAGCGGGACCGCGAATGGCTCGCCGCCTCCCCGTTCTGCCTCGTCGCGACGGCCTCGGCGGACGGCCGCTGCGACGTCTCACCCAAGGGCGACCCGCCGGGCTTCACCCACGTGCTGGACGACACCACGATCGCGATCCCGGACCGTGCGGGCAACAAGCGGTTCGACGGGTTCGGCAACATCCTCAGCAACCCGCAGGTCGGGCTATTGTTCCTGGTCCCGGGCCGGGATGACACGCTGCGCATCAACGGCCGCGCCCGGCTGATCCGTGCGGCGCCGTTCTTCGACGACATGATCGTCCGCGGGAACCGGCCGCGACTGGCGCTCCTGGTTGAGGTGGAAGAGGTCTTCTACCACTGCGCCAAGGCGTTCTTGCGGTCCCAGCTCTGGGATCCGCAGACCTGGAACCCCGGGGTGCTGCCCTCGGTGGCCTGCATCGTGAAAAGCGTCCAGGCCGACACAGAGGAGACGCTCGGAGAACTGGAGCAGCACTACGGCGACAGTTACCGCGAGCTGCTCTACCCTGCTAGCTAGTCTTCTGCTAGCTAACCTTCGCTAGCAATCTTCCGCTAGCTAATGTGCTCGACCACCAGGGCCGTGGCGATGGCCGCGATACCTTCACGCCGGCCGGTCAGGCCCAGCCCGTCCGTGGTGGTGCCGGACAGGCTGACGGGTATCCCGCCGAGGGCCTCGGACAGCACTTTCTCGGCCTCCTGGCGCCGGGGGGACAGCCGCGGCCGCTCGCCGATGACCTGGATGGCCACGTTGCCGATGGCGTATCCGGCCCTGGCCACCAAGGCCGCGGTGGCCTGCAGCAGTGCGGTGCCCGGCGCACCGGCCCACTGGGCCTCGGCCGTTCCGAAGTTCGCGCCGAGATCACCCAGCCCGGCAGCCGACAGCAATGCGTCACAGGCGGCGTGCGCCGCCACATCACCATCTGAATGACCGGTCAGGCCCTCTTCGCCGGGCCAGAACAGGCCCGCCAGGTAGAGCGGACGCCCAGGCCCGAAGGGGTGCACATCTGTGCCCACTCCAACCCTGGGCAGCCCGCTCACCATATGCGCGCCGCAGCTAGGTCAGGAGGCGAGGATCTCGTCGAGCAGCGCCTCAGCCTTGTCCTCGTTGGTCTTCTCGGCCAGCGCGAGCTCGCTCACCAGGATCTGCCGCGCCTTGGCCAGCATGCGCTTCTCGCCCGCAGACAGGCCGCGCTCCCGGTCCCTGCGCCACAGATCGCGGACGACTTCGGCCACCTTGTTCACGTCGCCGGAGGCGAGCTTCTCAAGGTTGGCCTTGTACCGTCGAGACCAGTTGGTCGGTTCCTCGGTGTGCGGGGCGCGAAGCACCTCGAACACCCTCTCCAGCCCTTCCTGCCCGACAACATCCCGTACGCCTACCAGTTCCGCATTGTCCGCGGGAACGCGTACGGTCAAGTCACCCTTGTCGACCTTGAGAACGAGGTACGTCTTGTCCTCACCCTTGATCGAACGGGTCTCGATCTCTTCGATGCGAGCAGCCCCATGGTGGGGGTAGACGACCGTGTCGCCGACCTTGAAAGTCATGTGGCACATACCCCTTCCGCTAAAGCAATGTTAGCACGACCAACGGGGCGCCTTACCTGACGTTAACGATAAACGCGCAGGTCAATGGGCATTTTGGGGTCTCAGAAAGCGGCTGCCGGGGTGTGTCGGGGAGGGCTTGGGCCATGCGGGCCACCCGAACCAAGATCATGCGTTTCCGGCTGGTTTCACGTTGATGACCTCCTCAGGGCCACGGTGGGGGCTTTCTCCCGGTGTGCGAACGGCTGCCGGCCGAGGCCTCCGGCGGCTCCGCTGCGCTCAGCCGGAGGCGGGCTTTCCCCGGCCCCGCCGGGCTTAGCGAGCCGCTGACCCACCCCCGGGGGAGGCACCTTGGGACCCCGGGCGAGGCACCTGGGACGAACTGGTCGCAATCCACTGGCAGTCAAGCCTGCCGGGAAGGCACTGTCAGGCACATACTGGAGAACGACGACGCCGTGCACGCCGGAGAAGGATGCTCGTGAACAGAGGTGGGGATCCGGAGCGGGACGACTATGGCCTGCCCCCGGTCGACATCGAAATCCCGGACGACGCCAGGGAACTTGAGCGGGATATCCAGGCGTACCGCCGGGAGCTCCGCATGCACCGCCGGCACCGGCTGGCCCGGCGGCTGGGCGGGCCGCTCACCAGAGATGGGATGGTTCTCCCCCTACTCGCCAGCTGCCTGGCCCTCACCCTGCTGGCCGGGACGCTGCTCACCATGTTCACGGCCCGGCGTGCGGTGCCCAGCACGCTGCGGACCACCAGCGCTCCGCGGCAAGCCCGGCCCCCGGTGGGCCGGGTGGGCGGCTTGCTGCCCGCGGCCAGCGTCACCGTCGGCGGCGATCAGATCCGCCCGCTGCGCGACTTCCGCCCCTCGGTCCTCGCCCTCGTCCCGGCGGGCTGCCGGTGCGGGGCCGCGGCGCACCGGTTGAGCACGCAGGCGAGTGCCGCGGGCGTGACGCTCTACTTCGTCGCGGCCGGCCCGGCCGTCCCCCAGGCCCGGAAGCTGGCCAAGCGCACCGGGCTGAGCGCCGACCATGTGGTGGCCGACACCCACGACGCCATGGGCGGCGCCTACCATCCCGTCGGGCTGACGGCGGTGCTCGTGTACCGGGACGGCCTGGTGCGCAGCATCAACCCCCAGCTTGGCTCGAGGTTGCAACTGGCCGACGGCATGGCGGCGCTGCACGGGGCGAGCCCGCAGGGACTGGGCGATCCAGGCGAGGAGATGCTGCTGGCCGGCCAGGCCGGGCTCCGGGCCGCCTGACCCATCGCCAGTGCTCGGGTGGCGACACGGCCCGGCCCGGTGGCCGGCAACGCAACGGCTGCCGATACGCTTTCTCGCGTCCCAGGTGCACCTCACACGAATACGAGGAGAGCACGTGATGCTCCCCCTGAGCCGTCCCGCCGCCCGGCCTGCGGCCGCGTCCCGATCAGCCCGGCCGGGTCTGAAGGTCCTGCGCCGGGCCTGCGCTGTCGCGGCGGTGGCGCTGATCCCGGTGCTGGCGGGATGCGAGGCCGGCGGCGACGCGCCGGTGCTGCACTGGCACCCGCCCACGAACGGGGCGTCCGCGACGATCACCGTGGGCGGTGGCGAGATCGCGATACGCAACGCGTTCATCCTCGGCGGGCCGCCCAACGTCACCCTGCCGGCGGGCAGTTCGGCGAGCATGTTCGTGGGGCTGGTCAATACGGGCCCGCGGGACCGCCTGGTCAGGATCTCCGCGCCGGGAACCGCGACTTCGGTCACGCTGCCCACGGGCGGCGTCCTGCTGGAGAGGGACACGAGCGCGCTGCTGACCGGCCCGGTGCCCGAGCTGGTTCTCAGCGGCCTGACCCGGAGCCTGGTCAGCGGGTCCTACGTCCGGGTGCTGATGACCTTCCAGAAGGCCGGCACGGTGACCCTGACCCTCCCGGTGATCGACCGGTCAGACTCATACGCCACGTTCTCGCCGGCCCCCACGCCGACGCCCAGCGCGTCCGCGACGGGCAAGCGCCGGCCTCAGGGCCAGGCCACGCCCACGCCGACCGCGAGCGGGACCGCCACGGCCACACCGACCGCGACCCCCACGGCCTGACCCCGGCTTAGCCGACCTGGCTGTAGCGGGCCGGGGTTCAGCTGCCCGGCTCGAACTTGTAGCCGAGCCCGCGCACCGTGATGATGTGCCGCGGGTTCCCCGGGTCGTCCTCGACCTTGGCCCGCAGCCGCTTGATGTGCACGTCGAGGGTCTTGGTGTCGCCGACATAGTCGGCCCCCCAGACCCGGTCGATCAGCTGCATCCGGGTGAGCACCCGCCCGGTGTTCCGCAGCAGCACCTCGAGCAGCTCGAATTCCTTGAGCGGGAGCTGGACCTGGTCGCCGCGCACCGTCACCACGTGCCGGTCCACGTCCATCCGGACCGGGCCCGATTCCAGCGTGGAGACCGCGGCATCTTCAGGCTCGCCGCGCCGCCGGAGCACGGCGCGCATCCGGGCCACCAGTTCGCGGGAAGAGAACGGCTTGGTGACGTAGTCATCGGCACCCAGCTCCAGGCCGACCACCTTGTCGATCTCGCTGTCCTTGGCGGTCAGCATGATCACTGGCACGGTCGACCGCTCGCGGAGGGTGCGGCACACCTCGCTGCCGGGCAACCCGGGCAGCATGAGGTCGAGCAGCACCAGATCCGCGCCGTCGCGGTCGAAGGTCTCGAGTGCGTCCGGGCCGGTGGGGCAGACCGCTACCTCGAAGCCCTCCTTGCGCAGCATGTAGGACAGCGCATCACTGAACGATTCTTCGTCTTCCACGACGAGCACCCGCGTCACTTCACGGCCTCCCTGCAGATGATGCTGCTGGTGGCAGGGGGCTCCCGGCCGCAGCGCGTGGGCGGTTGGCAATCGGCAGCCGCAGGGTGAACGTCGACCCCTCGCCTACCTTGCTCCCAACGGTGACCTTGCCGCCGTGCGCGGCGGTCACATGCTTGACGATAGCCAGGCCCAGCCCGGTCCCGCCGGTCGCCCGGGAGCGAGCGGGGTCGACCCGGTAGAAACGCTCGAAGATCCGCTCCAGGTCACGCTGGGGGATGCCGATCCCCTCGTCCGTGACGCTGATCTCGACCACGTCCCCGGCGATGCGGTGGGTGGCTACCACGACCCGGGTTTTCTCCGGGCTGTAGGCGACCGCGTTCTCGAGCAGGTTGCGCAGGGCGTTGACGAGCAGGTCCTCGTCGCCCAGCACGACCAGGCCGGGCTCGCCGGCCGCGGCGAGCTCGATGCCGTGGGCGTTGGCCTTCATCCGGCACCGGTCCAGTGCCTCGGCCACCACCAGGGACAGATCCACCGGGATGGGATCGGGGATGGGCTCGGCCGCCTGGATCCGGGACAGGGTGATCAGGTCCTGCGCCAGCTTGGTGAGCCGGGATGCCTCCTGCCGCATCCGCCCGGCGAACCGGCGGACCGCCTCGGGGTCGTCAGCAGCGTCCTCGACCGTCTCGGCCAGCAGCGCCAGCGCCCCCACCGGGGTCTTGAGCTCGTGGCTGACATTGGCCACGAAATCCCGGCGGACTTCCTCCACCCGGCGGCTCTCGGTCTGGTCCTCGGCCAGCAGCAGGACCAGGCCACCACCACCCACCCCAGAACCCAGCGGGGCCACCCGCACGGCGAAGCTCGTGGTCCGGCCGCCGAACTTGGTGCCCGAGACCTCGATCTCACCTTCCCGGATCTCGCCGTCCCGGCGTACCTGGCGGGCCAGGGCCAGTAGCTCTCCCACCATCAGGCGATCGCCCTTGACCAGTCCGAACGACCGGGCCGCTGCGCTCGCCCGGAGCACCCGGTCGTCGCTGTCGATGACCACTGCGGACGAGGAGAGCACCGAGAGCACAGCCGCGATACCGGCCGGGAGCCGGGGGGGCTGACGTCGCGGCGTGGACACGTCGGTGACGGGATGCGCCTTGGCCGCCTTCCGGATCTTCACGATGGGCAGGCTCCTGTCCCAGGGTCGTCCAGTTCAGTGGCCCGTGCTTCAGGGGCCGGTGCTTCAGTGGCCCGGGCTTCAATGACTCGCCCAGCCATGATCACCGTCACCTGCCCGCACACCCTCCGATGGTATGCGGGAGCAGCGCAAATCTTCCTGGGCCAGTGCCACCCGGCCGTCCTGTTCCCCATCTATTCACGCAGCAGCCAGTGCGGCGTCATACCCGATTTCTCCGGAGGCAAGGCACCGGGCCGGACATACCGGCGCGACCTGCCCCGAAACGGCCATCCTCCGAAGCAGTCAGCCCCTAAACGGCCAGGCCGAAGCGGCCAGCCTGAAAAGGTCAGCGTCCCTGGTTCGCGACCGCCTCGGCCGCCGCAGCCGCGGCCTGCGGGTCGAGGTAACGGCCACCTGGTTCCTTAGGCCGGAAGTCGGCGCCGATCTCGTAGACGAGCGGGATCCCGGTCGGGATGTTCAGCCCGGCGATCTCGTCGTCGGAGATGCCGTCCAGGTGCTTCACCAGGGCGCGCAGCGAGTTCCCGTGCGCCACCACCAGCACCGTCGCGTCCGCAGCGAGGTCGGGGACAATGGCGTCATGCCAGTACGGCATCAACCGGGTCAGCACGTCCTTGAGGCACTCGGTACGGGGCATCAGTTCCGGCGGGAGGAGGGCGTACCGCGGATCGCCCGCTTGTGAATACGGGTCATCGTCGGCCAGCGGTGGCGGCGGCACATCATAGGAGCGGCGCCAGAGCATGAACTGCTCCTCGCCGAACTCCGCCCGCGTCTGCGCCTTGTTCTTGCCTTGCAGCGCACCATAGTGCCGCTCGTTCAGGCGCCAGGACCTGCGCACCGGCAGCCAGAGCAGGCCCGCCGCGTCGAGCGCGAGGTTGGCGGTCTGGATGGCCCGGGTCAGTACCGACGTGTGCACGAGGTCAGGCAGCACACCCGATTCACGCAGCAGGGTGCCGCCGCTCGAGGCCTCGAAGCCACCTCGCTCCGACAGCCCCACGTCCACCCACCCGGTGAACAAGCCTTCCGCGTTCCATTCGCTTTCTCCGTGCCGCAGCAGCACCAGCGTCGCCATACTGCTGAGCTTAACGGGCGGGATCACGCGGCGCGCCGGGCCCGGGGGGCCCTGAAGGCCGGCCTTTGTCCCGGCCGCGGGCCCGGGCCTGACCTGCGCACCCGACCAGGCCAGACCCGTGCGCCGGGGCGGGAACACGCCGCGCTATCAGGTGGTTGACCAGTCCGGAGGTGCATGCCCGTGCCGCGACGCTTCCCCCGGCGGATCGCGACCATCAGTGTCCATACCTCGCCGCTCGAACAGCCAGGCACCGGTGACGCCGGGGGCCTGAACGTGTACGTGGTGGAGGTCGCGAAGCGGCTGGCCGGCCGTGGGGTGGAGGTCGAGATCTTCACCCGGGCTGTCTCACCAGACGCACCGCCCGTGGCTGAACTGGTGCCCGGCGTGCTGGTCCGGCACGTTCCGGCCGGCCCGTTCGAGGAGCTGGACAAGGTGGACCTGCCCGCCCAGCTGTGCCAGTTCACCTTCGAGCTGCTGCGCGCCGAGGCCGCCCACGACCCCGGCCGCTACGACCTGGTGCACGCGCATTACTGGCTCTCGGGCCAGGTGGGGCGGGTGGCCCGGCAGCGCTGGGGCGTCCCGCTGGTGCAGTCCATGCACACCCTCGGCCGGGTGAAGAACGCCGCCCTGGCCCGTGGCGATGCTGCCGAACCGGAAGTGCGGCTGCGGGGCGAGACGGAGGTCGTGTCCACCGCGGACCGGCTGGTCGCCAACACCGAGGAGGAAGCGCTCCAGCTGGTGGGGTTGTACGGGGCGGATCCGGCCAAGGTCTGGACCGTGAACCCGGGCGTGGACCTGGCCGTGTTCCGGCCCGGCCCGGCCGCCGAGGCCCGGCGCAGGCTCGGCCTGCCCGCCGACGGGACCGTGGTGGTGTTCGCCGGCCGGGTGCAGCCACTGAAAGCGCCTGACCTGGTGCTGCGGGCCGCCGCGCAGCTGATCCGGAACGACCCGGCGCTGGCCAGGACGCTGACCCTGGCCTTCGTCGGCGGTCCGAGCGGGACGGGGCGGGCTGACCCGGACGGCCTGATCGAGCTGGCTCAGGAGCTTGGCCTGGCCGGCCTGGTCCGGCTGGAGCCACCGTGCCCGCAACGTGAGCTGGCCGACTGGTACCGGGCCGCGACCGTGGTCATGGTGCCCTCATACTCGGAGTCGTTCGGCCTGGTGGCCGTGGAGGCCCAGGCCTGTGGCACGCCGGTGATCGCGGCCGCGGTGGGCGGCCTGCGGACCGCGGTCAAGCACGGCGAGTCAGGCCTCCTGGTCAACGATCATGATCCGGCCAGCTACGCGCGGGCACTCCGCGAGCTCATCTCCTCGCCAGCCCGGCTGGAGCGGCTGTCCCGTGGTGGCGTGGCCCACGCCTCCCGGTTCGGCTGGTCCCGCACCGTGGACCGCCTGATGAGCGTGTACGCGGGCGCGATGAGCAGCGTCCCGGCGCCGGCCAGCTTCACCCGTGCCCTGCCTTCATGAGCGGCCGCGAAAAGACCGTTAGGGAGCTTGAGACCGCAGCAAGGCAGCAGCCGTCCTGCGGACGGGGTGGTGCGGGTGTCGCGGTGCGGCCTGGCACTATGAGGAACCATGACCGAGCCCGCTGCTGTCCCGCCGCCGTCGGCCCAGGAAGAAGCCGCATCGGCAATCGAGGCTGCCCTCCAGGAGCTGGGCCTGGGCTGGGAGAGCCCCCAGCCGGGCAGTTACCTGGTCAAGCTGGAAGGGCAGCACAAGCTCGCCACCATGACGTGGCTGATCGCCGGGCGGCACAGCCTGCACGTGGAGGCGTTCTTCTGCCGCCAGCCGGACGAGGATCACGCCCGCTTCTACCGCTTCCTGCTGGAGCGCAGCGGCCGGATGTTCGGGGTGCATTTCGCGCTCGACCCGGCTGGTGACGTCTACCTGGTGGGCCGGCTCCCGCTCGCCTCGGTGAGCACCGCCGAGGTGGACCGCATCCTGGGCTGCGTGCTCACCTACTCGGACGAGAACTTCGACCCGGCCCTGGCCATCGGCTTCGCCTCCTCGATCCGCAAGGAGTGGGCGTGGCGGGTCAAGCGGGGCGAGAGCCTGGCCAACCTGCGGGCCTTCGCCCGGCTCGCGGACCCCGAGCACGAGTGGGGCGACGGGACTACGACTTGACCAGCCGGGAGATCGCCTCCGCGGCCTCGCGGACTGATTCGCGCCCCTCGTCACCGCCCGCCCGGACCGCTTCGGTCACGCAGTGGCCCAGATGCTCCTCCAGCAGCCCCAGCGCGACCGCCTGCAGGGCCCGGGTCACCGCCGAGACCTGGGTGAGCACATCGATGCAGTAGACGTCCTCTTCCACCATGCGCTGCAGGCCGCGCACTTGGCCCTCGATCCGCCGCAAGCGTTTCAGGTAGGCGTCCTTGTCCTGCGTATAACCGCGCATACAGCGAGAATACGCGGCCGGCGCATCCAGGCCGGTGAGGATCCTGAGCGGCGATCTTCAGCGAACCTTCAGGTTTGCGCGCTGCACTAGCGCTGAGATGCGGCGGTCAGGCTGGGCCATCGGGCTCGGGCCGCCGGACTGAGGGTCCGGCCGTAAACTGCCTCCGACTGACTTAAGCCCGCTCCCAGGAGGAGTGCCCATGCGGCGGGATGACCTGCGCTTCGCGGTCGCCGCCCGCGAGGACGGGCTGCGCCGGGTGCGCCGCCTGACCTTCCGGATCGGCGCGGCGGGTCTGGCCGGCTCGGCCGCGATCGCGGTCGCGTTCAGCCACCTGTCCGGCTCCGCCGCGGCCAGCGGCCCGGCCCAGGGCAGCGGAACCGGCCAGAACGCGGGCAACGGGGCGGCCACCGGCGGCTCCCCGTCCGGCGGCAATGCGGCCGGCGGCAGTGCGGCCGGGGGCAGTGCGGCCGGGGGCAGCAGCCAGCCGGGCACCGGGCAGCAGGGCGGTACCCAGTCCGGAGGCGGCTCGCTGCAGGTCCCGGCGCAGAACGTGGCCCCGGCCCAGGGGCCGGCCCAGGGAGTCTCGGGCGGATCATGAGCGCAGCGGGCGTCACCGGGCCGGTCCCGGGCTCGCTGGGCGCCATGCCGGAACTGGGCGGGCATGCGGCGCTGATCGTGACCTCGTCCACCCCGCTCTGGTACATCACCCGGGCCACCGGCGTGGTCGCGCTCGTGCTGCTGACCCTCGGGATGGCACTCGGGCTGCTCACCGCGGTGCGCTTCGAGGGCCGTCACTGGCCCCGGTTCATCACGATCGGCCTGCACCGGAACATGTCACTGGTGGCGCTGGCGTTCACGGCGGCCCACGTGCTGACGACGATCACCGACAACTTCGTCCCCATTGACCTGCAGGACGCCTTCGTCCCGTTCATCTCCCCCTACCGGCCGCTGTGGCTCGGCCTCGGTGCGATCGCCCTGGACCTGCTGATCGCGCTGACCGTGACCAGCCTGCTGCGGGCCCGGCTCGGTCACCGCTCCTGGCGTCTGGTGCACTGGACCGCCTACCTGTGCTGGCCGCTCGCCGTGCTGCACGGCCTCGGCACCGGCACCGACACCCGGACCCGGTGGGTGCTGGTGGTCACGCTGCTCTGCGTGGTGGCGATCGCGGGCCTGACCGGGTGGCGGCTCGCCGACGGCTGGCCTGCGCATCCGAGGGTCCGGGTGGCCGGCGCCATCGCGCTGGTGGCCGTGCTGATCGCGGGCGGCGCCTGGCTGGTGTCGGGACCGCTGCGGCCCGGCTGGTCGCTGCACGCCGGGCTGCCTGCCCTGACCCACGTCCAGACCGGCGACCAGGCCCGTGACCCGGGCCTGTCCTGGATCACCTCGTGACCGCCGTGCGCGGCGCCGGGACCACCGGCCCACGCCCGCCCGCGGCCCAGCTGCCCCGGCTGATCGCGGCGGGCCCGCCGCTCGGGCTGCAGGCCCACCTCGGCCGGTACGGCCCGCTCCCGCCGGCCAGCCGGCCCGCCCCGTGGGCCCCGGCC
>DASQRM010000037.1:0-25587 GCA_035642895.1 Streptosporangiaceae bacterium
GCCCGGGGCAGCGGGGGATACCGGCGAGACCGGGACTGGCCAGGCCCGGAAGGGCGGCCGGCCGGCGGGAGGCGGCCGGCCGGCGGCCGGCCGTGGTCCGGCCGCGGAGTCCGGGCCGCCGGACCTGGACGCGCTGTCCAAGGCGGACCTGCTGGCCCGGGCCGCGGAGCTGGACATCCCCGGCCGGTCGAAGATGTCCAAGCCGGAGCTCATCAAGGCGATCCAGGCGGCTGGCCGGCCGAAACGGCGGGCCCGGAAGATTTCCTAGGAACCGAACCAGCGGGCCCGGAAGATTTCCTAGGAAGCAGAAGATTTCCCGGGAATCTGCGCGGCGCCGGCCCGGCGGGCTGCGACTGTCGGCCGGTGGTGATAGAGCAGACTCGGAAGGAGCCGTGATGCCCGAGTCAGCTGTGATCATCAAAGCGTGCGCGGGATGTGAGCAGGATCTGGAGCACTGCCACGGGACCGCGATCCTGCACCCGGACGGCATCGCCGACTGCTCGGACGACCCGGACTGCCGGCTGACCGCCGAACTGCACCTGTTCGTGGTGGCCTGCCACGAGACCGACTGCGACTGCTACAGCGCCGATGACGGCCCGGAGCTGGACGCGGAGCACGCCGCCGCGTCCTGAGCGGCCCTCCCGGGTTCTTCGACGGCATGCAGATCACCGACCCCGGCGTGGTGCCGCGCGGCCAGTGGCACCCGGGCCGCCCCAGCACTTCGACTCACCCGGCCTGCCCACCTATTGCGTGGCGGGCCGCAAGCCCTGACCCGGCCCGAGCCCGGTTACGGCACTGCGGAGGCCTGGGGAGTGGGCGCCGTGGTGTGGCGCCCCTGGAACAGGATCGACGCGATCTGGGTCAGCTTGTTGGAGCCGTACTTGAACCCGGCGTCCCCGACGCCGCGGAAGCCCCCCAGGTTGTACATGATCGCCATCGTGTACTGCTGGTCCGGCCCTGCGAAGCCGACGGTATTGGTGATCCAGATACTGCCGTCCTGCTCCCACCCGTCCTTGTTGCCGGGATGGTTCTGCGGGCCCGCGCCCCAGACCCCCCACTGCTGGTCGAGCGCGGCGACGTGCTGGAGCCGGTAGACCAGGTAACTGCGGACGTTGGCCGGGGCGTGCTTGAGCACGTAATTGATCAGGTTGTCCAGGTCCCGGGCCGTGCAGTACATGAAGCCCCAGTTGGGTACCGACGAGGTGAACCTGGCGTCGTTCATCCCGAACGCCCGGATCCGGTTCAGGAAGCTGCCGTCCTCGTACTTGTTCCACAGGTAGTTGGCATCGTCGTCGTTGCTGGTGTACAGCGCCTCGAACATCGCCTGCCGGTCGGCGTTGGTCAGGTCGATGCGGCCCGCGTCGCTGCGTTGCAGGATGTCCGTCATCATGGCCAGCTTCATCGTGGACGCGGCCGGGTAGGAGACGTCGGCGTTGGCGTTATGCCAGGTCGCCCCATTCTCCCGGTTGTGGACCACGATGGCGATGGAACCGGGCAGATGCCGCATGTACCCGCGGATCTCCTTGATCCGGTTGCGCATCGTGCAGGGAAAGCCGGGCGCATTCTTGGCGCACACCCTGGGTGTGGGCGACGGGCTGGGGGTAGGCGAGGGCGGCGCCGACCCGGACGTGCTGCCCGGGGGCAGGGTCGTCGAATGCTGGCTGGCGGGCGTGAACATACTGCAGCCCGACACACCCAGAATGACGAAAAGTGAACCCGAGACTACAGGGAGCCACGTGCGGTGACGCGCCCGGGCAGCCGACGAATGCATGCCCGACAGGATACGAGCGCCAGGGCCATGCGGTGCGAATCGGTGCCCCATCCGGCGCGCCTGTTGTGAATTCTTGACGCGGAGCCCTCTCAGCCCGGCCGCCGGCTCAGGCCGGGTGCTCCTGCCCGTCGCCGGCCCACTCGGTGTGAAAGGTGCCCGGCTTGTCCACCCGGTGGTAGGTATGGGCGCCGAAGTTGTCCCGAAGGCCCTGGATCAGCGCGGCGGGCAGCCGTTCCTGGCGCAGGCCGTCGTAATAGGCCAGCGAGGAAGAGAACGCCGGGGACGGGATGCCGGCCGTCGCGGCTTGCGCCACCACCCGGCGCCAGCTGTCCACCCCGTCCCGGACCGCCGCGGCGAAGTACGGCGCGACCAGCAGGCTGGGCAGCGCCGGGTCCTCGTCGTAGGCCTCCCGGATGCGGTCCAGGAACCGGGCCCGGATGATGCAGCCGCCCCGCCAGATGGTCGCCATCGCGCCCCGGTCGATGTCCCAGCCGTATTCCTCGCTGCCCGCGGCGATGTGGTCGAAGCCCTGGGCGTAGGCGACCACCTTGGACGCGTAGAGCGCCCGGCGGACGTCGTCGGTGAACGCGTTGGTGTCGCTGATCTGCGGGGAGCTCACCGCGGTTCCGAACGCCGCGCGGGCGGCCGCCCGCTGGTCCGCGTGGCCGGACAGGGCCCGGGCGAAGGTGGCCTCGGCGATGCCGGTGATCGGGATACCCAGATCGAGCGCGCTCTGCACCGTCCAGCGGCCGGTGCCTTTCTGCTCGGCCTGGTCGGCCACGATGTCCACGAACGGCTTCCCGGTCTCGGCGTCGGTATGCGCGAGCACCTGCGCGGTGATGCCGATGAGGAACGAGTCCAGGTCCCCCTCGTTCCAGGTGCGGAAGATCCCCGCGATCTCGGGCGCCGATGCCCCCAGGCCCGCCCGGAGCAGGTCGTAGGCCTCGGCGATGAGCTGCATGTCCGCGTACTCGATGCCGTTGTGCACCATCTTGACGAAGTGACCGGCGCCGTCCGGGCCCACGTGCGTGCAGCACGGCGTGCCATCGACCTGGGCGGCGATCGACTCGAAGATCGGGCCGAGCTTCTGGTAGGACTCCGGGGAGCCGCCGGGCATGATGCTCGGGCCGAGCAGGGCGCCCTCCTCACCGCCCGACACGCCGCACCCGACGAAGTGCAGGCCGTGCTCGCGCAGCGCGGCCTCGCGCCGCCGGGTGTCCATGAAGTGCGCGTTGCCGCAGTCGATGACGATGTCGCCCTCATCCAGCAGGGGCACCAGCTCGTCGATCACCGCATCGGTGGCGTCGCCCGCCTTGACCATGATGATGATGGCCCGCGGCCGGCTGAGGCTGGCCACGAACTCCTTCATCGACTCCGCGGGCACGAACGTGCCCTCGTCACCATGCTCCTTGACCAGGCTGCGGGTCCGCTCCGGCGAGCGGTTGTGCAACGACACGACGTACCCGTGCCGGGCCAGGTTGCGGGCCAGGTTGCGGCCCATCACCGCCAGGCCCGTCACGCCGATGTCTGCGTTGCCCTGCTGAGTCATGCGTGGCTCCTCGGAGAGTCTCGTCGTCATTCGCGAGGGTAGCCCGTTACGTACCCGGGCTGGCCCGATGTTTCACGACGCAAGCACGTCGGCGACAATGCCAGGGATGACTTTCCTGCTGCCCCGTCCGGCCCCGGTGTTCCGCGCCGATCCCGCGCAGGGCCGGGTGTTCACCTCCGCCCGGAAGGTCCAGAGCACCGAGGTGACCCCGGCCGGACGGCTGCGGCTCGACACGCTGGCGCGGTACCTCCAGCAGGCCGCCGAAGACGATGTCAGCGAGGCCGGCTGGGACAGCTCGTACCTGTGGCTGCTGCGCCGGCTGGCCCTGGCCATCCGGGGGTTCCCCGCGCACCGGGAGCGAGTTTCGTTGCGGACCTATTGCTCAGGCACCGGCCCGCGGTGGGCGGAGCGCACGACGACGGTAAGCGGGGCGGGCGGGGATCTTATCCAGTCCACCGCGATCTGGGTCGCGGTCTCGGCGCAGGACGGGCGGCCGGTCCCGCTGGACGAGCCGTTCCAGCGGGTCTACGGGCCCTCGGCCGGCGGCCGGCAGGTCTCGGCCCGGCTCACCCACCCGGGGCTGCCCGGGTCCGCTGAAGGGCGGCCCTGGCCGCTGCGCGCCGCGGACTTCGACACCGCCGGGCACGTCAACAACGCCGTTCACTGGGCCGCCGTGGAGGACGAGCTGGCCGGCCTGGACTGGCTGCCCGGCCGCGCCGAGCTCGAATACCACCGGCCCATCCAGCCCGGCTCCGAGCCGGAGCTGGTGACCAGCCGGGAACCCGGGGAGCTGCGGGCCTGGCTCCGGCAGGGCCCGCAGCGGCTGGCCTCCGCCTGGCTCACCGCCGCCGCCCGGCCCTGACCGCGGCGGCGACGCCGTCACGGTGCCCGGTCAGCTCCGCTCGAACTCCAGCACCCGCCAGGGCAGCACCTCGGTGAGCGGGGTGTCCCGGACCAGGGTGTAGCCCTCCGGGCCCAGCAGCGCCTCGTGCTCGGCGCGGGTGCGTTCCCGCCCGCCCAGGAGCATCATCATGATCAGGTCCATCAGATGGGCCAGGGACGGCTCCGGCCCGTCCGGGAGCACGTAGTCGATCACCATGAGCCCGCCGCCGGGCCGGCTCGCCCGGTGGCAGTTACCGGCGATGGTGCGCACGTGCTCGTCGTCCCAGTTGTGCAGGATCTGGCTCAGCACGTACAGGTCGCCGCCGGCCGGGACCTCGCGCAGGAAGTCGCCGACCACGAGCTCGACGCGGTCGGCGACGCCGGCTTCGGCCAGGAACCCGGGCGCCTCGGCCAGCGCCTCGGCGCGGTCCATCAGCACCCCGTGCGCGGTCGGGAGGGCCCCGAGCAGGTAGGCCAGGAGCGTTCCGCGGCTGCCGCCCACGTCGACGATGCGCCCGGAGGCCAGCGGCCGGAACCCAGCCTGGGCGAACTGGTCCACCAAGATCCCGGTGACCCGGCCCATGGCCTGGACGAACCAGGCCGCCTCCTCCCGATGCCGGCCGAAGTACTCGTAGATGCCGCCCGGCTCGGCCGGGTTCACCGGCTCGGGGTTGCGGACGATGTCGGCCAGGCGTCCGGCGCTCTGCCACAGCGGCGGGGCCAGGAACCCGACCGCGATGCCCCGTGCGGAGCCGTCGGCGGTGGTGCGCAGCAGATCACTGGCCGGGGTCAGCGCGAACCGCCCCGCGGCCTCCTTGCGCACCAGCCCGTAGACGGCGGCCGCGGACAGCAGCCGGGACAGTGCGTCGGGGGCGGCGCCCACCCGCAGCGCCAGCTGGGCGGTCGTGAGCGGGCCATCGGCCAGTTCGTCCGCGACTCCTAAGCGGGCCAGCACCGAGGTGACCTGGGCGGTGATCATGCCTTCCAGCAGCCAGCCGAGCGGCCGGCCGGTCTCGCCGAGCATCGCGGCGTATAAAGACATCTCCCCCGGCCCGGGGAAGGCGGGGCCAGCGTTCCCGGGTGCGGCCTGCTCAGACACGACGGGCTCCCTTCAGCAGGTGGATGGAAAGGCGCAGCGGAATGGACCAGGCGGACGTTCTGGGCCCAAGTCCACACGCCCCGCGGGGGCTTGTAAATGGGCCTTCGCGGTTGCGGACTGCGGTCTCCCAGGCCCGCGGCGCGCGGGGGGCGCGGCGCGGCCTGCGGCGTTGCTTTTTCCCGGCACTTTCCCCGGTCCAGACGGGTGCGCCAGATTTGGCCCGCGCTTTACACTGGAGAATGACGGCTTGGGATGCTGGCTGGCGGGGGCGACAAAGCCACGCGGCTGGCTCGGGGCCGGGAGGCGGAACCATGACGTCCGGGGTCAGCGTGAGCAGTGCTTGGGCGGAAGCTGCGTCCGCATCCAACAGCTTCTCCTGGACCGAAGCGGCCGTGATCTTCGTGGTGGTCATCGTCGCGCTGCTGGTGATCGTGGCGCTGGTCGGCCGGCGAACCCGGCTGCTGGTCAGCAGTCCCCGGCTGCGGACCATGCACAGCCGGCGGGTGCGGCGGGCTGCCGAAGAGGACGTCGCGGAGATCGAGCGGGACGCCCGGTTCTACGGCCGTCCGGTGCGCGGTGATCGCCGGCGCGAGGAAGAGGACGACGCCCTCTAAGCACGTGCCCTTCCGTGATCACGGTCGATTTCTGACAAATAGCCCCTTTTTTTGACCGTGATCACGATGGGGATCTAGCGCCGCCGGGTCCCCTTCATGATCATGAGGCGCGGGGCCGGGTTCGCCGCCACAGCAGCCAGCCCGCCCCGCCGAGCAGCACCACCCCGCCGGCCACGAGGCCCGCGATGGCCCCGCCGCCCAGGCCCCCGTCCCCCGGGGCAGCCCCGCCAGCCTGGCCGGGAGGGCTGGCTGACGCCGCCGGACCGGTGCTGGCCGGACCGGTACTAGCCTGACTGGCCGTAGGGCCCGCGGCCCCGGCCGCGCGGAACGCGACCACCCGGTTGGCGGACGGGGCCAGCAGCAGGCCGGCGCCGACGCTCGGGGTGGGGAAGTGATTCGCCAGGGTGCCGATGGCGGCCTGCTGCCGCGCCTGGCCGGTCTGCGGATCCAGGCCGAACAGGGTCCCGGCCTGGCTGATTGTCCAGACCAGCCCGCCGGCCACGATAGGCGGGCCGCCTCCGGTCCCGGACCGCCAGAGCAGCCGGAGGCCCGGCGGTGACGCGGCCGCGGCGACGGCGACGATCCCGCTGACACAGGGCAGGTACACGGTGCGGCCAACCGCCGCGGCCCCGCCGTCGATGTCGCTGTCGCACGCCGACGACAGCGAGGCCAGCTGGCCGCCGATGCCGCCGAGATGGGCCCCGTTGAGCAGGTAGGCGGTCGGGGACTTGCCGGCCAGCAGCACCTGGCCGTCGGCCAATAGCACCGGCTCGGCGGACATGTCGAAGTCCCGCGAGTTGTCTGATGCCCAGTCGGCCGGCGCGAAGTACTGCAGTAGCCGCATCGAGGGCGACAGGTCGAGCACCGAGTCGCTGTTGTCGTAGCCGCGCGAGGCCTGGTACACCGAACCGTTCCCGACACTGACCCACACGTCACCGTGGGCGTCGACGGCCGGGGCGGCCCCGCCCATCCAGACCGCGCCCTGCGACTGGCCGGTCTTCGCGTCCACGGTGAACATGGCGGGCGGCCCGCCGGCTTCGGGGACGGCCACGACCCGTCCGCGGTAGGCGGCGCAGTCCCCGTCGTTGCCGCCGAAGCCGAACACCACCCGCCCGCCGGCCAGGGTCAGCCCGGTGCGCTGGAGCAGCGCCGTGGGATCCGCCCCGGGCGGGTCGACGTCCCGGGTCATCTCGACCCGGCCGGTGCCGGTGCTCAGCCCGGCCAGCACGTGGGCCGGCCGGCCCTGGGCCACCTCGTCGGCCACCACGAAGATCTCGCTGCGGGCCGGGTCGATGACCGGGGTGCCGGTGATCCCGACCGTGGGCGCGATGTCACCGCAGGGCAGGGAGCCGGACGGGACCGGGGTGGCCAGATGGCGGGACCAGGCCACCTTCCCCGTCGCGGCGGACAGTGCGTACACGGTGTTGTTCTCGGTGGCCACGTACACCCGCCCCGCTGACACCAGCGGCTCACCGTAGATCTCGCCGTCGAGCGCCGCCGAGGTCCACGCCCGGGATGCGGTGTCCACCCGGCCGGCCGACGCCGCGGTCCCGGTGCCAGCCGGGTCGCCGTGGTACACGGTCCAGGAACCGGGGCCGGGGGAGGAAGAGGCGTTAGGGAAAGAGAGGGCGCCGGCTGGACCGCCGGCGGTCATCCAGAGCGCGGCGGTCAGGCCAGCAACCCACCCGGCCGTCCGCAGCGCCAGGCGGCTGCGCATCGGCAAAGCCTAGCCACGCGGCCGACTGCTCAGCCGGATCCGCCGCCATCCCGGCCTGGGTGACAGCCGGAATTCCCGTCCGGGGGCAGGTCAAGGGCGGGATTACGATCAAAGAACCCGAACGGCTTGAGCCAGAACGACACCGTGTCCACCGGCATGATCGGCCAGTCCTCGGGCCGGGTGATGTGGTGGATGCCGAATACGTACCACAGCACGACGTCGGTGCCGGTGATGGAGCGGTTCTGCGCGGTCCAGACGGGCAGCCCGGAGTCGGCCGCGCTCTGGGTGGGGAAATCGCCGCAGGGCCATCGCTCGTCCGGGTGGTACGGGGTGACCCACAACGTGTGCTCGATCACCCGGGCCCGCCGCAGCACCGCGGACGAGCGGTCCAGCAACGCCGGGAACGATCCGCCGGGCACCAGCTTGTACCCGGTCGGGGCGCCCAGGGAGTTCGAGGTGTCCGTGCTCACCACCTTCCAGCTGCGCTGGACCGCCCAGTCGTAGTCCTGCTGGCCCTCCGCCTCGGTGCGCAGCGGGGTCTGGCGCAGCCGCAGGCCGAGCCCGTACGGGTCGTCCGGCCCGGCGGCCGCGGGCTCGGACTCGACCGCGTACACCGTGTTCGCCCGGCCGTCCACGTCGAGGTCGAGCCGGGCCACGATGAAGTGCTGGTGGAACGGCGCGTAGGTGCGGTTGTCCACCAGCGTGCCGTACGGGGACTGCTGGCCGGGCGGGAGAGTGGAGGTGACCATGATCCCGGTCGCGCGGACCTCGCACTCGATGTTGCCGTCGGTGTAGAAGCGCCAGTAGACCAGGTATTCGTAGTTCGCCACGGTGACGTGGAAGGACACCACGAGCCGCCGGGCGCGGCGTACCTGCGGGCCGAACTCGTGGTCCACGTGCTTCCACAGGACGCCGTTGTCCTCTTCGTGGATGCAGATGGCGTGCGGGATGAGCTGGGGCTCGCCGGCCGAATCGTGCACTACCGCGTCGAGGTAGGTGATCTCGCCGAGGCAGTCGCAGCCGCGTTCGAGCGAGGTGGTCATGAAGCCGAGTCCCCACTCGCCGATGTCGAACGCGGTCCGCCGGAAGTGGTCGGGGGTCGGATCCCGGTAGGGCACGACCATCTCCGCGAACGACAGCCGGTGCGCGACCGGCCGCAGCCGGCCCGCGTCGTTGAACCCGACCGTGTGCAGGACCAGGCCTTCGCGGTAGTTGAAACCGAGCCGCAGCTCCCAGTTCTGCCAGCGCAGCAGGTGCCCGTCCAGGCGGAACGAGACCCCCTCCGGCTGGCTGATCTCCAGCGGCGCCACCTCGCGCAGCGGCATCGGGATCAGCTTCGGCAGGTACTCGCCCATCACCTGGGGCAGGCCGCCCGGGTCGGCCTCCTCGCCGACCTCCAGCAGCGTCATCGCGTTGAGGTCCACGATCGGGTGCAGCCCGCTGAGGTGGTGCGCGTAAGGATTACCCTCCTCGCTGCCGCGGTACCAGACGTCCGCCCAGCCCAGCCGCAGGCCACGGTAACGTGGCGGAACCAGGTCCGCGCCAAAGGCCCAGAGGTCGGTGAGGATGCGAGAGCGATCAGTGATGCCGCGCCGGGCGAGCGCCGCCGCCAGGGCCGGGTCGCCCCGCAGCATCTCGTCGCACTCGTGCCACTCGTCCTGCGTGATGTTCGGTTGCTGGCCGGGGAGAGGCTCCCAGGTGGTGACGGCGTCCCCGGCCAGCGACACCACGGCGCGATACGCATGGCCATCGTCGCGATTCCAGCAGACGGCTAGCGCCTCGCGGGGCGGCACCTGGCCGGTCCCCGCGCCCAGGGTGTCCTTGGCCGGCTCGCGCAGTTCGATCGAGGCGATCCGCCATCGCGGGCCCACCTCCCGGTCGCGCCGCAGCACCCGGGCGACCTGCCGGAACTCCTCAGCGGTCAGCGGATCGAGTGGATGGCGCACCGGTGCCGGCTGATCCGGTGCCGGCTGATCCCGTGCCGGCTGATCCGAAGTGCTCACGTCGTGCCTCCACGGGTCTGCTCCGCCATCCTGCCTGGGCCCGGCACAGCGATTACCCTCCGGGTCGCCTCTTGGTCCAGGCTCCCAGATCTCCGCTTACGAGGCGGCGTCCATGACTTCCACCCGCGCCGGGCGGGCATCGTGGGCCCGGGACTGAGTCTGGCCGGGCCGGTCGGCTTCGACCTGGACCTGACCCTGATCGACTCCCAGGCCGCGATCCTGGCCGCGTGGGCGGAAGTCGCCCGGGAGACCGGGACCCTCATCGACCCGGACTCCGTGACCCGCCGCCTGGGCATCAAGCTGGAAGACGAAGCGGCCTACTGGTTCCCGGCCGGCCAGCGGGACGCGGCCGCGGACATCTACCGGCGGCACTACGTGCGGCTGGGCCCGGAGCTGACCACGCCGCTGCCCGGCGCGGGCGAGGCCCTCGCGGCCGTCCGGGCGGCTGGCGAGCGGGCCATTATCATCACCGCGAAGCATCCGGTCTCGGTCGGGCCCAGCCTGATCGCCGCGGGGCTGGAGGCCGACGACCTCTACACGCACGTATACGGCCCGGAAAAGGCGGCCGTCCTGACCCAGGTCGGCGCAGCCGTGTATGTCGGTGATGCCCCGGCCGACATGGCGGCCGCGGCGGAGGCTGGCGTGCATGGGGTCGGGGTGGCGACGGGATCGTTCAGCGCCGCGGACTTGATGGCGGCCGGGGCCGAGGAGGTCCTGGGCTCGCTGCTGGAATTCCCGCCCTGGTACGCCGCGGCCCGCGGCGGCGTGGCCGGCTGACCGGCCCGGCTGGCCCGGGCCGTGGCTGGCCGGCCGGGGCCGTGGCTGGCCAGCCTGGCCGACCCGGGCCCGATAGCCTGTCCGGCGTGCTGGAACAGGTGAGCGTCACCCGGTACGTGACCCCGCTGCGCGAGGGGGGTTCGCTGCCTGCCCTGGTCGAGGCCGACAATCTCGGGACCTACGTGCTGAAGTTCCGCGGCGCCGGCCAGGGCCCGAAGGTGCTCGTCGCGGAGATCATCGGCGGCGAACTGGCCCGGCGGCTCGCCCTGCGCACCCCCGAGCTGGTGCTCGCCTACCTGGACCCGCGGATCGCCAGCACCGAGCCCGACCCGGAGATCCAGGACCTGCTCCGGGCCAGCGACGGGCTGAACGTGGGCGTGGACTTCCTGCCCGGGTCGGCTGGCTTCGACCCCGCGGGCTGGACGGTGGACGCGGAGTTCGCCAGCCGCGTGCTGTGGTTCGATGCGCTGATCCAGAACGTGGACCGGACCTGGCGCAACCCGAACCTGCTGGTCTGGCACGGTAGCGTCTGGCTGATCGACCATGGATCGGCGCTGTACTTCCAGCACAACTGGCCGGCCGCCCGGCCACTGGCCCCGTTCGACGCCAGTGATCACGTGCTGCGCGGCGCCGCGACCCAGCTCCCCGGGGCGCACGAGGCCCTGGCGCCGCAGATCACGCCCGCGCTGCTGGACGAGGTGCTCGCCCTGGTGCCCTCCGGGTGGTTCGGGGACGGGCAGCCCGCGGACTACGCCGCGCACCTGCTGGAACGCGCTCCCCGGGTGCTGGAGGTGATCCGCTGATGAGTTCTGAAGGGTCGGCCGACACTGAGGGGTTGGCTAGCACCGGGAGGCTGGCTGGCGAGGGAGTGACCAGCGCCGAGCCGTATGAGTATGCGCTGATCCGGGTCGTGCCGCGAGTGGAGCGCGGTGAGGCGATGAATGCCGGGGTGATCCTCTACTGCCAGCAGCACCGCTACCTCGGCTGCCGGATCCTGCTCAACGAAGACCGGCTCCGGGCCCTGGACCCGGGCACGGACCTGGCGGCGGTGGCCGCGGCCCTGGGCGCCCTGGAGGAGGGCTGCCGCAGCGGCCCCGCGGCGGGGCAGCCGCCCGGGGTGCGGTTCCGCTGGCTCACCGCCACGCGCAGCACGATCGTGCAGCCGGGCCCGGTACACAGCGGCCTGACCGCCGACCCGGCCGCCGAACTGGACCGGCTCTTCAACGACCTGGTCCGCTGACCTGACCTGCTCTGTCCCGCTCTGGTGGGTTCTGGCCGGCTCCCGGTGGACTCCAGTGAAGATTACTTTCGGTGACTGACTGATAACAATGCTCGTACCTGGGAAGGGGACAGGGCATGCGCCAGACGTGCCCCCCCGCTCCCCTGCTCACCTGGTCCCGGGACTTCCCCGCGGTGCCGCCCCAGGCCCGGGAGGCGCGGCTGTTCCTGGCCGCGCTCCTCGGTGGCCGCCGGGACGCCGATGAGGCCGTGCTCTGCCTGTCCGAGCTGGTGGGCAATGCCTGCCTGCACAGCCGGTCCCGGGAGCCGGGCGGCCGGTTCACCGTCCGGGCCCAGCTGCGCGGCGAGCAGCTGCGGGTCGAGGTGCGCGACGGCGGCGGCCCGTGGGCCGAGTCCCGCTATCGGGACGACCTGCACGGCCGCGGATTAGTGATCGTCTCCCGGCTGGCCCTCCGCTGCGGCCGCGGCGGGAACGACCGGTCAGGCTGGCGGGTGTGGTTCGAGATGGACTGCCCGCCCGACTGCTCGTCCGACGGCCCTCCGGGCGGTTCGCCGGACTGGCCGCCCGGCGGCCGGTTTCCCGGCGGCCGGCCGCCCAGCGGTCCTCCGGGCGGCCCGGTCGGTATGTAGCAGGCCTTCGCGCGGGCCGCGAAAAACGCACCGCTCGGGGGGATTACCGCCGCCCCCTTCGACGTTAGTTTTCATTAAGCAACTACTTAACCGGGCACGGGCGTCCGGGACGAGACTGCCCGGCGGCAGGACTGCGGCCGGGAACCACCTCGGGGAAGGGCAGGCATGCGGGCCTCCTCAGCTGAGCCAGACAACTCTGCACAGCTCAACGGCCATCGGCACGGGCATGAGCACGGGCATCACGAAGCGACCGGCCAGGGGATCCTCCAGCGCGGCGCCGGCCTGGCGGCCCAGGCCCCAGGCCCGGCCTACAAGTGGATAGCGCTGTCGAACACCACGCTCGGCGTGCTGATGGCCACGATCAACGCCTCGATCCTGCTTATCGCGCTGCCGGACATCTTCCGCGGCATCGGGGTCAATCCGCTGCAGCCGGGCAACACCAGCCTGCTGCTGTGGATGATCATGGGCTACCTGGTTGTCACGGCCGTGCTGGTGGTCAGCTTCGGACGCCTCGGCGATATGTTCGGCCGGGTCCGGATCTATAACCTGGGCTTCGCGGTGTTCAGCGTGTTCTCGGTGCTGCTGGCGGTGACCTGGCTGAGCGGTTCCGCCGCGGCCTGGTGGATCATCGTGGGCCGCATCTTGCAGGGCGTCGGCGGGGCCATGCTGCTGGCCAATTCCAGCGCGCTGCTCACCGACGCGTTCCCGACCAACCAGCGTGGGCTGGCCCTCGGGCTGAACCAGGTCGCCGGTATCGCAGGCTCGTTCATCGGGCTGGTCCTCGGCGGCCTGCTCGGCCCCGTCGACTGGCGGCTGGTCTTCCTGGTCTCCGTGCCGTTCGGCGTGTTCGGCACATTCTGGGCGTACCTGAAGCTCCGCGAGCTCGGCGTCCGCCGCCCCGCCCGGCTGGACTGGGCGGGCAACATCACCTTCGCCATCGGCCTGATCGCGGTGCTGGTCGGGATCACCTACGGCATCCAGCCTTATGGTGGCCACACGATGGGCTGGACCAGCCCGTTCGTGCTGACCGCCATCTTCGGCGGCCTGGCCATGCTGATCGTCTTCTGCCTCGTGGAGACCCGCGTCGCGGAGCCGATGTTCCAGCTGCGGCTGTTCAGGATCCGCGCCTTCACCGCCGGTAACCTGGCCAGCCTGCTGTCCTCGCTCGGCCGGGGCGGCCTGTTGTTCGTGCTGATCATCTGGCTGCAGGGCATTTACCTGCCGCGGCACGGTGTCAGCTTCAGCGATACCCCGCTGAAGGCCGGGATCTACATCCTCCCGCTCACGGTCGGCTTCCTGGTCGCCGGGCCGGTGTCCGGCTGGCTGTCCGACCGCTTCGGGGCCCGCCCGTTCGCCACCGGCGGCATGGTCGTGGCGGCGCTCTCGTTCCTGCTCCTGGAGCTGCTGCCGATCGACTTCACCTACTGGCAGTTCGCGCTGATCCTGCTGCTCAACGGGCTCGGCATGGGGCTGTTCGCCGCGCCGAACCGGGCCGGGATCATGAACAGCCTGCCCCGGGAGAGCCGCGGGGTCGGTGCCGGGATGAGCGCCACTTTCCAGAACTCAGCCATGGTGCTGTCCATCGGCATCTTCTTCACGCTGATCATCCTGGGGCTGGCCTCCTCGCTGCCCACCGCGCTCAGCCACGGCTTGGTGGCGCAGGGTGTGTCGCCCGCCGATGCGGCGCGGGTCGCGGCCCTGCCGCCGGTCTCGGTCTTGTTCGCGGCGTTGCTCGGCTACAACCCGATCCAGACTCTGCTCGGCCCGGCGCTCGCCAAGCTGCCGGCCAGCCACGCCGCCTTCCTGACCGGGCGCAGCTTCTTCCCGTCCCTGATCTCGCCAGCATTCTCGAACGGCCTGCACATCGCCCTCGACTTTGCGATCGCCGCCTGCCTGATCGCCGCCGTCGCCTCGCTGCTGCGCGGCCGCCGGTACGTGCACGAGGAGCACAGCGTGCGCAGCGTGGAGCAGGTCTCGCAGTCCGTCCAGCCGCAGGCCGGCCAGGACAGCGCGCAGGCCGCCCAGGACAGCACACAGGCCGGCCAGGACAGCGCACGGGTCGGCCAGGACGACGCAGTGGAGTCTGGCCCGGGGGAGTCCGCCCGGATGGAATCCGGCCGGGTGGAGCCGGGCCGGCCGTCCGTGACTGCCAGCGTTCCGGAGGACTCCCGGACGGCCGGCCTCAGGCAGTAACCACCCTCCCGCGGGCGGCACCGTCCGTCTGCCTCCCCCGCGCTGTCTCCCCCCGCGCACCCGGCGTTGCGATGCTCCAATGATGCAATGGGAGGAGCACGCGGGCTGGGGTGCCCGCGGGAAGGGGCAGATCATGCGGATCGCCGAGGACGTTACGAAGCTGACGGGTAACACGCCGCTGGTCCGGCTGCAGCGGGTGACCGATGGGGCCACGGCCCCGGTCGTGGCGAAGCTGGAGTTCTTCAACCCAGCCAGCAGCGTGAAGGACCGGATCGGCGTCGCCATGATCGATGCGGCCGAGCGGGATGGGCTGATCGGGCCGGACACCATCGTCCTGGAGCCGACCAGCGGCAACACCGGCATCGCGCTGGCCATGGTCTGCGCGGCCCGTGGTTACCGCTGCCTGCTGACCATGCCGGAGACGATGAGCCGGGAACGGCGGCAGTTGCTCCGCGCGCTCGGTGCGGACCTGATGCTCACGCCAGGTCCCGACGGCATGCCCGGCGCCATCGCCAAGGCCGAGGAACTGGCCAAGAGCGATCAGCGGTACTTCATGCCGCAGCAATTCGAGAATCCCGCGAACCCGGCCATCCACCGGGCCACCACCGCCGAGGAAGTATGGCAGGACACCGACGGGGAGGTCGACATCTTCGTGGCCGGCGTCGGTACCGGCGGCACCATCAGCGGGGTCGGTGAGGTGCTCAAGGAACGCAAGCCCTCAGTGCGGATGATCGCGGTCGAGCCGGCCGCGTCCCCGGTGCTGTCCGGCGGCCCGAAAGGCCCCCACCCGATCCAGGGCATCGGCGCCGGGTTCGTCCCGGACGTGTACGACGCCGGTGTCGTTGACGAGATCCTCCCCGTCGGCAACGACGACGCACTGGACATGGCGCGCCGGCTGGCCCGGGAGGAGGGAGTGCTGGGCGGTATCTCCTCCGGGGCGGCGGTCTGGGCCGCGGTCCAGGTCGCGCTCCGGCCGGAGAACGCCGGCCAGCTGATCGTGGTCGTGATCCCGGACTTTGGGGAGCGCTACCTGAGCACGCCGCTGTTCGCCGGCCTCGACGGCTAGCGATGCTCGCTGCGCTGCGTGCGGACGTGCGGGCGGCCCGGGAGCGTGACCCGGCCGCCCGCAGCACCGCGGAACTCGTCCTGTGCTACCCCGGGCTGCACGCCGTCTGGGGACACCGGGCCAGCAGCTGGCTGTGGCGGCACGGCCGGACCCTGCTGGCCCGGCTCTGCTCAGCATTCACCCAGCGGCTCACCGGGGTGGACATCCACCCGGCCGCGGTGCTCGGCCCGGGGCTGTTCATCGACCACGCCATCGGTGTGGTGATCGGGGAAACCGCCGAGGTAGGCGCCGATGTGACCATCTACCACGGCGTCACGCTCGGCGGCACCAGCATGGACCGCGGCAAGCGTCATCCCACGGTGGGCGACCGGGTGACCATCGGGGCCGGCGCCAAGGTGCTGGGCCCGATCACGATCGGGCACGACAGCCGGATCGGCGCCAACGCCGTCGTGGTCAAACCGGTGCCACCAGACTCGGTCGTGGTCGGCGTGCCCGGCCACGTGATCATGCGCAAGCATGCCCGGGCCGCGACCGCGCCCGCGGACCTCGACAACGCCGTCCTGCCCGACCTGGTCGGCGTCAGCCTCCGCGCGCTCCACGACCGGATCGAGGACCTGGAAGCGCGCTTGGACGGAGGCGGCTCGCCGGACCCGGCTGGCCCACTCCCGGCGGGCTCAGACTCGGCCGGTACGCGCCCGGACGGTACGCGCCCGGCCAGTGCGCGGCCAGCGGGCAGCGAGGTCTGGTACGAGCAGGATTTCTCGATCTGATGGCAGGCGATAGCGGCGTGGATCTAGACGGCACCCGGGCCCTGGTCACCGGCGGGACCAGCGGGCTCGGCCTGGCCATGGCCCGCGCGCTGGCCATGGCCGGCGCCACGGTCGTGATTACCAGCCGGTCGGCGGAGCGGGCCGCGGCGGCCGCCGCCCAGCTGCCCGGTGCCCTGGGCGTCGTAGCGGACGCCGGTGACGAGGTGTCGGTTTCCCGGGCGGCCGATCAGGCCTGGTCGCGGCTCGGCGGCCTCGATCTCCTGGTCAACAACGCGGGCCTCGGGATGCGGGCGGTCAACCCCCGTTTCATGGTCGAGCCCCAGGGATTCTGGGACGTCCCGGCCGCAAGCTTCCGCGCGGTGATCGGCGTGAACCTCACCGGCTACTTCCTGATGGCCCGGGAGGTCACGCCGCGGATGCTGGGCGCCGGGTCCGGGCGGATCGTCAACATCTCGATGAACCACACCACGATGATCCGGCGGGGTTTCGTGCCGTACGGGCCATCCCGGGCCGGTGCGGAGGCGCTGTCCCGCATCATGGCAGCCGACCTGGCCGACTCCCCGCTCCGGGTCAACATGCTGCTGCCGGGCGGGGCCACCGACACGGGGATGGTCCCCTCCGGGGACCGTCCGGCCGGGCTGACCCTGATCGACCCGGCGGTGATGGGGCCGCCGATCGTCTGGCTCGCCTCGCCGGCGGCTCGTGACGTGCACGACGAGCGCATCGTCGCCACTGGTTTCGAGGCGTGGCTGGCTGGCCGAACCTGGGATATCCCGTAGACCTTGAGTCGGGACGCCGGCCCTCCGGGACGCGCTTTGGTACATCTGGACCGACCGTCTTATTGACGGTACAACTGTCGTGTACGACGAGACTTCAGGGGGGCACAATGCAACGCTCCAGTGAGCGGATGACTCACCAAACAGAGAAGGCAGGGCTGGCGACGCTTCGCGTTATGCCATTTGTCTTGGTGATCCTACTGGTGGTTAGCTATCTTATTGCGATTCCCGTCGGGCTTATTGGTGGCCCACAGCGACTGGGGACGCCCGAGATCATACTCGCTGCAGCTCTGCTTATAGCTCTCGCCTTTGCTGCTCAGACCGATTACACGATCACGGATCTCACGTTGGGATCCGGGGGCGTCAGCGCTCATTTCAGGAGGATCGAGGCGGGGCTGAGCGATCTGGAAGCTGAAGTGCGGGCGCTGCAAGTCTCCCTTACCGGCCTGGTGACGAAGTGGGAGCTAATCCATCTTCGAAATCTGGCGTCCGCCGGTCCAGCGATTGTCCGTTTTGGCAATATCATGCAGGGCGAGCTTACTCACCTCGATGCCATGGAGTTCATCCGTCCCACCGGTCCTGGAGGGTTAAACGCGTTGCGCGACAGTCATGGTAGCGGCCTAGATGACTTCGACCTGAAGGACTACGTTGAGATAACGCAAGAAGGACGCGAGTATCTTGCGCTACGTGAACAACTGGCCTCGAGAACTGCGCGGGCGCAGGCTGGCCACTGATTGGCGCCGTGGCGACCTGATCCCCGGTGTGGCGGAGGATTTCGGCGCTTGGGGTGCCATGGATGGTTTAGGGCCGTGGCTCCGTTCTGGTGGCTGCGAAGATCTCTGCGAAGGTTCGGGTTTGCCGGGCGAGCTGCTGGGCCTGCGCTGTGGTCAGGTGGGGCCTTAGCTCGCCCGCGAGTTCAGCGCGGGATTCGTATCCCATCCGGGGATCGGCGCCTGCCCGGTGCACTCGTCCCGCGGTCGGCCCGTACCGGGCGCGGGAGGTAAGGGCCGCCGCGAGGTCGCTGCCCAGGTCGACCGCAGCAACCACGAGGATCCGGCTGTCGTGGTGGTCGATCAGGTTCTCGATCATAGTGACGGCGAGGCCTGGTTCCAGGTAATCAGCGTCGTCAATGACCACCAGAGCTGGTGCCGACGCCGAAACTGCTGCCACGATCCGGGCCGCGCGGGCGGCGGCGCCGTTCTCGCTGGCCGGGCAGTCGTCGGCTACGCCGCCTGCGGCGGCCGCCGCCAGGCCGGCCCGCAGCAGCGAGATCGCCCCGGCCATCCCGGTCAGCAGCAGGCTACCGGCGCCCAGTCGCGGGGCGCCGCGCAGCCGGCTGCGGCAGAGCAGCGCGGCTGCCTGCCGCCGTACCTCGGCTCCGAGCAGGCGGTCTCGGAGAACCGGAGCCTGCTGGCCCGGTCCCTCCGGCAGCGACCTGCCATTAATGCGCACCTCAAGGCCGATGGGGGCATCGGCCCTGATGATCTCCGGCAACTGGTCAAGGACAGTGGTCCGCCCCCAGCCGGCCGGCCCGGCCAGCAGGACCGCGTGCGAGCCGATGCCACCCAGCCGCAGCCCGTCCCACCACTGAGCCAGTTCTGTCGCCGCTGCCTTCTGCCGCTCTCCTAGCATGACTTCAGCCTAGAAGGCCCGCCAGGCCGCTCCGGCGCGTGCCTGCGTTGCAGGCGCGTGCGGTCGCTCCCTGGCCTGGGCGTTGGCGGCCGGCCATGGCCCGCTACGCTTCACTCGTGAGGACGGCCACCATCTCTGGTACGCCGCAGGCATGGACCCGCAGACTACTGCGCTGCGGCGTGACCGCAGGCCCGGTCTTCGTCGCGGTGTTCCTCCTTGAGGGTGCGGTCCGGGGCGGGGGCTATCGCCCCCTGCGCCACCCAGTCAGTTCTCTCGCACTCGGATCGCGCGGCTGGATCCAGACCGGGAATTTCGCTGTGACCGGGGCATTGTTCCTGGCCGGTGCCGCAGGGCTGGCGCGTGCTGGTGACCCCGCGGCCAGCAGCCGTGTCGCGCCGGCCCTGATCGGCGCGGCCGGCGCGGGGCTTATCGGCTCGGCCGTCTTCACGACTGACCCCGCCGGCGGCTACCCGCCCGGAACACCCGATGCGCCCACCCGGCCCAGCCAGGCCGGCGCCGCGCACAATCTGGTCGCAGTCCCCGTGTTCTTGGGCCTGCCCGCGGCCGCGCTCGCCTGCAGCTGGCAATCCTGGCGGGCCGGCCACCGCGGATCCGCGCTCTACAGCGGGGGCACCGCCGTCACCATGCTGGCCACCATGGCCCTGGCCGCTGCGGGCTTCGGCCAGTCACCCCGCCTTGCCCATCTCGGCGGACTGTTCCAGCGCGCCAGCATCATCACCGGCTTCACCTGGCTCACTGCCCGGTCCGCACGAGCACTCCAGCGTGCGCCCGCCACCCGCGGTGCCTAACCGCCAGCACCCTGAACATCGCACCCACATTCCCGGGCTGGGGCCGCGCATCAGATCGCTGACGCACTCCCTGGACTTTGAGGATCCACGGGCCGTCTGAGCCGGTGTGGCGCCAGCTGAGTGTTAGGGGCGGACGGCGCGGAGCAGGAGGTAATCAATTATGTGGCGTCGCCAGAGCAGGTCCACTTGCCTCAGCAGCAGTCGCGCGGCGGTCTGCTGCCCGGCGGGCGCAGCCGTCGCGCCTGCCAGCCGGGCGGCGGCGAGCTGGAGCGCGGGGGCAATCACGCGGTCGCCGCACACCGTGACCTCCACCTCAGCCAGGCCAGCCGCGCGCGCCGCCGCGGCGATCTGACCTCCTGTCATGGCCATGCTGGGGCGAAGCCCGAATACGCGCAGCTGAGTCAGGCCCGCTAGCAGCTCCGCAGGGCTCACTGGCCACCGCTGGACAGGGATATCGGAGATGCTCAGCACGCCGCCCGGACGCAGCACCCGGTAACACTCTTCGAAAAAGGCCTGGCGTGAGCGGAAATGGAACGCGGCCTCCACGCTGATGACTCCATCGATGGTCGCATCGGCGACCGGCAGCCGGGCGGCGTCTCCGGCCACGGCCGCCGCCGCGGCCTCCCTGAGCGGCTCCCGGCCCGCCGTCAGCTGCCACTCGGTGATGTTGACCGCCACCAGCCGCCGCGGAAGGACCACCTCGGCGATCAGCGGATCCTGGGTACCGAGCCCGTTCCCTGCATCCAGGATCACACCCCCGGCGGGCAGCGCGGACGCAAGCGTCGCTACCAGCCGGCGGCAAGCATCCCCGGCCTCACCCTCCGAACCCGGCCCCTCCCACAGCCCCAGGTTCAGCCAGCCCGGCGCCGGGGCCAGGAAGAAGTGTGACCCGATGCTCTCGTAAACGCGTGCGGCCGGATTCCGGCCCTGCCGGAACATCGCAGCGGCATGCCGCGCATGCTGGCCTGTCCATCCCGCGATCCACGCTGGCTTAAGTGCCATCCCACACCACCCTACGGAACACCACCCACAGGCACGCTGGCCACACCGGGTACCAAACTCATCTAGTGGTTAACCTGCACGCCCAGCGGCATGAGAGTGCCCGGTGCCGGCCCCTCGACGCGCGAAGCGAAGCACCAGGGTGCCGGGCGACGTCTCGCGAGGGAGCGAGGACTCAGCGGGCGGGAGCCGGCTCGGGCGACGGCCGCCACTCCCGCCTGATCAGCCCGTAGACCCACGAGTCAGAGACCTCGCCGTTCACGACGCAGTCTTCCCGCAGCGTCCCTTCACGCACGAACCCGAGCTTCTCCAGCACGCGGGCAGATGCCACGTTGCGTGTATCGGTCTCCGCCTGGACGCGATTCAGGTCCAGCGTGCCGAATGCCCACCGGAGCAAGACGCGCGCGGCCTCCGTCGCGTAGCCGTGGCCCCACGCGGCATCGTCGAAGCAGTAGCCCAGCGACGCACTGCGGTAGTCCGGATTCCACCGGTTCAGGCCGCACCAGCCGATGAACACCCCGCCGGAGACACGATCCACGGCCAGCCGCGCCCCGGTGCCCTCCTGTGCCATCTGCCGGCACGCCGTGATGAACCGCTCGGCGCGCACGCGTTCGCTCCACGCCGGCGCGTCCCAGTAGCGCATCACGCTGGCGTTGCTGTGCAGCGCCAAGAGGTCGTCCGCATCCGCGTCGCCGAAGGGACGCAGCCGGAGGCGAGCGGTGTGCAGCGTGGGAGTGGGCAGCGACATGCCCGTCATGTTCCTCCCGTGATCGGTGGCCGATCAACCAGACATCTGATGCCGGCCACTCGCAACGGTTTTCTCGGCGGGCGGGCAGAACGACGTGCCCGCTCACCGGCAGACCCGGTAAAGGCGCTGGGACACGAGTCGGGCTGTCGGCGTTGTCAGGCGGCGTGGGGCGCGAGTTGGACGATGAGGTCAGCGTCGAGGGCTGCGCTGATTCGCTCCAGCAGGGGAATCGTGGGAACCATCCCGCCGGCTTCCAGGTGTGAGAGTGCAGGCTGGGTCATGTCAGCGCGGGCGGCGAGTTCGACCTGGGACAGTCCCAGAGCCAGACGGCGTTCGCGGACAGCCTGGCCGATCGGGAACGCCCGGCGGGCTTCGGCGTACCCCTCGCGGTACTCGTCGCTGTCACGGCGCCCGGCCGCGAGTTCCTCATAGGAAGAGTGCCGTGTGGTCATGTCAGTTCACCTCCCGGTCGAACACCTGGTGGGCACGCCGGACACGGATTCCCCTGAACGCAGGATGCATCACCAGGGCTGGCACCGCTCAGACGGCACGGGACGAAGGGGCTGACCGGCCCGGGACGAACCCCGCCGGGCGGGGTAGCTTCAAGCTATGAAGAAGCTTCTTGAGATCCTGGTCTGTTTTCTGCATCCCCTGGCCGTGGTCCTGATGTGGATCGATCTAGCCACCGACCGGCCGGACTTGAAGCGGGGCGGGAAACTGGCGTGGGGGATCTTCGGTCTTATCCCGCTGGTGCCTTTCCTGTACATATTCACTGGGGGCGACTTGTGGTAGACGGCCACGCCGCGACCCTGCTGGCCGACGCGACCGGTCATCGCCCCCCTCACGGCATCCCGTGTGCTCAGTGCACCAGTCAACGGCAGACGTCGGAACTGACCGGAACGTAGCAAGTAATCTCTATGCGGCAGAATAGTGCGTTTGGCTGAGTGGCGGGCTAGACCTGGCGGAGGAGGCTGATCACCTGCTGGAGAATAGGCTGATCAGCTGACCCAAGAATGAGTATCCGTACTCAGGTGCGGGGCGCGCGGCTTACCGAGGATGGGCCCATGAGCACCCCACTGCGGCCCAGGACCACCGTTGCCTTCTTTGTACAGGCAGCGATTTCTTTCGCTGTCTCCCTCACGGTCACGATCATCGGCATTGGCTACCTGCACGACTCGCGATGGGTTCGTGCCTTCCTGGCGCTGGGCCTGCTCTACGTCGTGACCTCATCTTTCACGCTGGCCAAGTGCATCCGTGATCGCCACGAGGAATCCGCCATCGTCAGCCGGGTCGACCAGGCCCGCCTGGAGAAGCTGTTGGCGGAACAGGATCTCCTCCGAGTCGAGGATCGGCGATCGTGACGCCCCGCCCGGTCGGCGGCAATTGAGGATGCTCCGCGTCCAGCGACTGGACCTGTGCCGGTGACCTCCTGGCGCTGTCCGGAAGGTGTTGCGGATCAGGTGGATGATGCACATCTGCACGATCGTGAGCGGCCAGACGTTGCCGATTGACGGACCGCGGAGACCAGCGCCGGCCCGGGCACGCTGGGCCGGCGCTGGCCGTCTGTGGGCCTGAGTTGTCAGGCTGGCTGGTAGCCGTGCTGGGCCAGCTGGGTGAACCAGCGGGTGATCTGGGCGGTGCCCGCGGCGTTCGGGCCAAGGTGCCGGGAACCCTCGTTGGTGGGGGTGCCCAGGTCGATGACCGGGACCTGCGCGCCGTGGGTGGCCAAGGCGGCCTGGCAGGCGAACGTGTTGGCGTTGACCGCCTGCTCGTCGCGGGTGGCGTAGTACAGCCGGGCTGGTGCGGCGGGGGTCAGCCGGTACAGACGCTGTCGTCGGTCCTGAGCTCGGCGGCCAGGGCGCCGGTGGGGTGGTGGCGGAACAGCTGGAGGCCGCGCTTGGCCAGCAGTTGGTGCAGCGTGTCTGGGGGTGCCGTTGAACAGTTGCTGGCCGGTGTGGCTGCCGTCCAGGAGGCGCTCCCTGGTGCGGGGTACGGCGGGCGGAACACCGCGGCGGCAGGTGCGGGACAGCCGCAGAGTGTGAATTTGGCAACATTCGCGCAGTTGCGGGTCACAAATGCGGGGTCTGTTCCTTCATCACTTACAGGAACGCGATGAGAGGTCAGCACTGATGAGCGCAAGGAGACCGTGGAGTAGCGAGGCGTGGTTGCGGCAGGCCCGGTCAGGCCGCTGGCCGTTCCTGTTCGCCGAGATCGCGCTATATGACCTCGTGGTGCTGGTCGCCACGGGTATCTACCTGGCGGTGTTCTTCAACCCGTCCATGACGCGGGTGATCTATCACGGCTCGTACCGTCCGCTCGACGGCGTGCCGGTCAGCCAGGCCTACGAATCCGCCCTGCACATCAGCTTCGACATGCCCGGCGGATTGCTGATACGGCAGATCCACCAATGGGCGGCGCTGATCTTCGTTGCGGCGGTCTGCCTCCAGTTGCTGCACCTGTTCTTCACCGGAGGGTTCCGCCGGCCCCGCCGGCTGCACTGGCTGATCTGGGTGGCGCTTCTCCCACTGGGCATGGTGGAAGGCTGGACCGGCTCGATCCTGCCGGACGACATGCTGTCCGGCGGCAGCCTGTCGCTGCTGCAGGCGGTGCTCCAGTCGATCCCGGTGGTAGGCACCCATCTGATGCTGTGGGTGTTCGGCGGCGCTGTTCCCGGTCAGCTGATCATCCCGCGGTTCTACTGGCTGCACTTCCTGGTGCTGCCGCTCGTGATGATCGGCCTGCTCATCCTCGCGCGCCGGCTGGCCCGATGGACTGGGCTCACCCGCCAGCCAGGCCCGCCCGGCTCTGGCTGGCGTGGCCTGGCCCGGAACCCCGCCGTGGCTGCCTCACTGGCGATGTTCTTTGCCACCTGTGGCGTGCTCACCCTGCTGGGTACGTTCGCCCAGATCGACCCGATCTGGAGCATCGGCCCGTACCAGCCGGGAGCGACCACGTCCGGAGCGGTGCCCGAATGGTACATGGGGTTCCTCGACGGCGCGCTGCGGGTCATGCCCAGCTGGGAGGTCATGGTCGCCGGCCACCCGCTTACTTTCGCGGTGCTGGTGCCCGCGCTCATCGTGCCCGGTGCCTTCTTCAGTCTGCTCGCGGCCTATCCGTTTCTCGAGGCCAGGCTCACCGGTGACCAGGGCGTGCACCTGCGGCCCGGTCGCCCCCGCGACGCGGCGACCCGCACCGCGATCGGCGTGGCCGGGATGACCTTCTACGGGGTGCTGTGGGCGGCGGCGGCCAACGACCAGATCGCCTTGCACTTCCACCTTGACCTGTACACCGTCACCTGGGTGTTCCGGGTAGCCGTGCTGGCTGGCCCGATGCTGGCGTTCGTCTTTGCCAGGTCGATCCGCCAGGGCCTGGCCGCCCGGGAACAGGAGGAAGCCGAACACGGGCGGGAGACCGGACGGATCGTGATGAACCCAGACGGCGGTTTCAGCGAGATCATCGAGCCGGTACCGCATGTCCGGCAACTGGCAGGATCCGCTGGTAGCCGCGAGCCCAGGTAGTGCGCCAGCCCGGTACGGGCCGGCTCGGTGGGCGTCGCCTCGGTGCCCGTCAGTTCAGTGCTGGTGCACGATCAGCACGGATCGCCGGGACTACGCCGCGACCGCGCCGGCCACGCTGCCCACGAACGCGCCGGTCAGCCCGCTGCGGCCGTGGGAGCCGAGCACGATGAGGCTGGCGTCGTGCTGGTCAGCGGCCAGGCCGACGCGGCCTCTGCCGCCGCGAGTCAGCAAGCCAGGACAGGTCCGGCAGGTCATCGCTTGCTGACATTAAGTGACTCTCCTGTGTCCGTGATCGTGGTGTATGAGAGTTGCGCCTCGTACTCTCACAGGTGGAATCACCTCAATTGTCACACCGGGAAGAGGCTCGGCGTCAGCGCGGGGTGAGGACGCAGAACTCGTTGCCCTCCGGGTCGGCCAGGACGGTCCATGAGACGTCGCCGCCCACGCCGGCGGGCGTCGCGCCGAGATCCTGCAGCCGCGCGACCAGGTCCGCCTGATGGGCCGCAGATGTGGTGGCGAGGTCGAGGTGCACGCGGTTCTTCACCGTCTTGGGTTCCGGGACGGCAAGGACGTCGATGCAGACGGCGGCGGGGCCGGGATAGGCGAAGCCTGCGGGTTCGAGGTTGGTCACGCCGGGTTCCTGGCTGGAAACACCCCAGCCGAGCGCCTCCGCCCAGAACCGGCCGACCGCGGAGTCATCCCGGGCATTCATCGCAATCTGAACAAGCCGCAGCGTCATGCTGCCAACCCTGGGCTCAGCTGGCTGAATGTAATGAACCGGTCGGAGAGGGCCAT